>JBAUHR010000962.1:0-13634 GCA_049680385.1 Rubripirellula sp.
GTCGTGGGCCTAGTTCACGTGACGCAACCGAAATCGCAGACGCGAAAACGACGTGAAAAACGGTGAATCTGAGTTTTTTTGTGCTGCTTCATCGGCTTGGCACGGTTTTGGCATTTATTGACACCCGTGCTCTGCCTTCGGAGCAAGATCGAATCAAAACCGTCCTAGGAAAGGACCACAAGAATGAAGTCTCTGTTAATTGCTACCGTTTTGCTCGCTGTTTCTGTGATGTCGACAACCACTGCCTCGGCCAATCACCGATCGTATTGTTACGACGGTCGGTGTCTGCACATCGACGGCGAGCAGCACATGATTGACGCGCTGCGGGCGATGGACGACTTGTTCGCGGCTCCGTGCGTTCGCACTCGCGGCAAAGCTGCCGTGGCTGTCCATCGTGAACTAGGCCGAGCGATCGGTGAAGTCGAATCGACCGATGCGAGGCTGCTGATCATCAAGTCACAAGGACTCGTGGGCCGTTTCGTCGGGACCGGGAATCCAGCCTTCCTGGATTCAGCCGCGCAGATGGTCACCCAGGCGATTGCCGCAGAGCAACTTGCCTATCAACGTTCGCACGCCAACAGTCGTTTCACTAGCAACCGACCACCAATCGGCTATGGGCGTGAACTAGCGAGGCCGCATGACTACCGGTACGGAAGCGACTTTGGTTACAACGCCTATCGCACACCGAGCCAACGCTACGGCCACGAATATCAGCGGTACTCCAATTTCGGAAGTAGCTACGGATTCGGTTCTGGTTACGGCAGCGGATTTGGTAGCTACGGCGCTGGCTGCAACGCCTATCCATCCAGCGGCTTTTCGCTTCGGATCGGGCGCTAGTGCTTTGGTAGGACAGCGAAATGGCGGTGGGCTGTTGAGATTGATCCCAACAGAACTCGGCGGAGAATCTCGCCGATAATTTTCGTCGCCACTTGACGAACCCACCGACACACAAGATCGTATCAGTCAGAGACAAACGTCCTTGGTCGGACCACCTACTATCGATCCTCTCATCGTGGACGTGGTTCGTGGCATCGCGATTCCGACCCTTCTTAATTGGCGTACTGTACTGCGTGGCCGCGCTCGGTCACGCACCGGCGTGGTTGCACGTCGCGTCGTGCGATCAAGTTGATTGTGTCGCGAATGCAGGCCACAACACGGTTAGTGATTCGGATTCGTGTTGTCATTCGTGTCACCATCACGATGAATGCGACCAGACCAATCGTGACCAGGTCCCAGATCATCCGCACGACGATGATTCCTGTTCGATCTGTCAATCGCTGAGCGTGCCCTGCGGAACGACTTGGAAACTGATTGTGTTCCAAGTTGTGCTTGCGATTGAAATGCAGCCGTTGCGTTTGCTGCCGCAGCCTCCGGTCGAAACGTGGCAACTTAACGCTGCTCCACGCGGACCGCCCGCGATCGCTTGAGCCACATCGGCTCGCGAATTCTCTAACGGTCGTCCAGTCCATTTACTGAAGCGTTTCGCTGATCGCGTCACGTCAGGCTGGTCATGCGCGCATGCTCAAACATTTACACGAGAACAAAAATGAATCCAAACACTCAGAACCATTCGGGACGCCGAGAGGCCTTCACCCTAGTCGAATTGTTGGTCGTCATTGCGATCATCGGCATCCTCGTTGGGCTGCTGTTGCCCGCAGTCCAGGCGGCTCGCGAGGCCGCGCGGCGGATGTCGTGCAGTAACAACATGAAGCAGATCGTATTGGCGGTCCACAACTATGAAAGCTCGTTCAAAGTCATTCCTGCGATGACCGGTTCGAGCAGCTTTTCACCTCAGGCACGCGTGTTGCCGTACATCGAACAGGCTGGGTTGAGCGAGTTGATCAACTTTGAAGAACCGCTTTTAACTGGCCCACCCTGGATGGCTCGATTCAATCCGGCGCTGCGTGAAGCGATTGAGACGGTCGTGCCAACTTATCTTTGCCCCAGCGACGTCGGTGATCCGCGTTTTGCAACGACGTTTTCTGATACCAGCGAGGGCACAACCGGCGGGCTAAGTTACATGTTCAGCTACGGCAGCGGAACCAAGACGAACTACGACGATCGTTATCGCACCGACGGAATGGTGTGGACCGATTCCTGGGCGGGTTTTCGTGATTGCCTGGACGGAACCAGCAATACCGTGTTGCTCGCTGAAACGGTGTTGGGCGATCAAACCAGCGGACTGGCCGAGGCGTCGCCAAGCGGGCCGCATCGTCGTATCGCGAATTGGGGAGGAACTACCTCCAACGCCGGGGCGCCCGGGTTTCTCAGCGGCGGAGTGCTGATTGAAAATCCGGACCTCGATACCATTTTCCCCGCGCTGATCTCGTCATATCGAGGCAACCGCGGCGAGTCCTGGATTCGCGGCGTGCCCTATGCAACGGTCATCAACGGTTACCAAACGCCCAACTCTCGGATACCTGATATCGGAATTCACGGACGCGGATTCTACGCTTCTCGTTCGTATCACACCGGCGGCAGCCAGCACGCGCTGCTTGATGGCAGTGTTCGTTTCTTGACGGATTCGATTGATCGTGATCTCTACCACGCGATCTTCTCGCGCGATGGCCGCGAAGTAGTGCAGGTGCCGGAATGAAAAAATTCTTCGTGTGCATTTTTGTCGCATTGGCTTTTTTGAACGTCGGATGCGGTGACGCCGGACCAGACAACGACCCGTCCAGCGGCCAAGGCGTCGCAGTGATTTACGAGTCTGATTTGCTTGCTGATGTGCAGGTACGGCTACACGCTAGCCCAACCGGACCGATCATTGCCCAGGCAATATCGGCGAGCGATGGCGTCGCTCGCTTTACCGAAACGCCCAGCCCAGAGCCCGATCAATACTTCGTCTCACTGGCCTCGGTCAGCGACGGAGGTTGGATGCTCGATGCCAAGTTCTTGGGTGCAGACAACGGCATTCAATTGAATCCTCTTGCGACCCACGCTGGCCAACGAATCGAACTTCCTCGTGGCGCCGTTCGCTTACTCACTTCATCCAAACCTAGGTAATCGTCCCAATGAAACTTTCAAATTTCCGAGAGGGAACACTCGGGGTGTTCGGCTTTACTTTGATTCTCGCCACCGTTCAGGCCGCCAGCGCCGACTGGACCGCGTTTCGCGCCGACTGGACCGCGTTTCGCGCTGGCGGTGACGCATCATCGTTCGCACCGGAACGCGGTTGTTCGCGATCGGCAACTAGGTCAGTAACAATTTACGAACACATCTAGGACAAAAGCATGAGATTTTTACGACTACTATTCATCGCATCCATCGTCAGTTTGGCAAGCCATTCGTGTGTGATGGCTGAAGGACCGACCCTCGCACGACTGTTCTGGCAAGACGGATCCGATGCAACTGTCCGTTATGGCGATTTAAGAAAATCGGATTCGGGATGGACGATCGATCCGAACCCGGTCGAAGGATTTCCGTCGCTTGATGCCGCAGAGCAATCTCTTGTACAGATGCAGTCGGATGACGGATTGATCTTGGTCGGCGTCCACGATCATGCCGACGGAACCATCGGCAGCGGTTGGGTGGCGATCGAATCGGGGGCGGTCAAAGAATCCCACGGCGATCATTCCCATTGGCGGTTTCAAGAATCCCCCAGCGTGCTGGGCAGCGTTCTGGACACCGAGCAAGGCAACCCGGCGCATGTGTACCTGTACGGAAATTCGTTTGTCCTAGCCAACGATAAACTCAATGGTTTCACGATCACTACGGCGGCAAGAGTCCGATCGGCCAAGACTTACGCAGCAGCAACTTCTTTTTACGAAGGTGGCAACGGGCACATCACGTTGGCGGTCGCTCCAGGTCGTGTTGCCTACGCTACTTGGATCGATCGCGAGGGCGACGATAGCGGCCGAGTCGATGTAGTTGGGCTCGGCGACAACGATGGCAAGCGATACTCGTTTCATTGTCCCACCGGCGGCCTGCATGGCGCAACGATGAACTCAGGCAAAGTGTTCTTCGCGCCGAGCGATGGTGTCTGCTGGGTCAGCGTGGACAGGGAGCTTGCTGCTGCACCGGAGTCTGTTCAGGTGCATCATCTTTCGCTTGGAAAAGATGCCGAGGAAAATCCACTGCGGACCGGCGCGTTTGTTAGCTTGGATTCCTTTGTGTTGTTCTCTGCCGGAAAAGGCGATAACGCCAAGCTGTGCTGGATCGATGCGTCCAGTGAATCAGCCGAAATGCAATCGCTGTCGATCGAAATTGCCGACGGCGAATCGCTTTCGACACCGCTTCCAGTGAGAACGCGTGGCGGAAGGCGAATGGCAGTGATGTTTCGCGAGAGTATCGATGAACCAGAAAACGATGCCTTGGTCATTGTCGATCTTGATCCCGATAAAGACGGGGATTACACCGACGCAGTGATTGCCAAAACCGTTCCCGTCGGACGCAACCAGATCGTAGGCCACTCTGGGCATCACGAAGCAACAGTGTTGCCGCATGGTCGCGAACTGGCGATCACGAATCCATCGGATGGGACCATCTCAATCATCTCGTTGAGTGATTTCAGTATCGTGGCAACGATCAAGGTTGAGGGAACGCCGACTCGCTTGATTGCGGTTGGCGGCTAGGACTTGGTCTAAGGTTGATCATGGTGCCGTGGGATTCGTCGGTTTGCCAACGAATCTCGCGTCACACGCGGTGCAGGTGGCACGGTGCAGATGGTTTGTCGCCACTGCACACGCCCGCAGTTGTCGTGCGGAGCCTTTGATCAGGCGGTATAGTGTTTCGAAATGTATCGTTTTCTGGTTTGATTTTCGCACAAAAGGATGAAGTGAGATGTCCAAATTGTTTAGGTTCGCCGCGCTAGGCTGTGTTTTTGCATTCTCTGTAACGGCCGTTTCGGCGGACGATCACGCAGGGATGAAAAAGGAACACGAAGCCGCGCATCAACAGCACGATCAGTGGGCCGCCGAGCATGCCAAGTGGCGAGTCGAGCATATGCGAGCGTTGTCGTTGATCGCCAAACTGCAAGCACGCATCTATGAACATGAAGCCGAGTTGATCGAGCACGACGAAGAAATGCGTGCTCACGAAGATCATGCGATGCACCACGCGGAAGAAATTCATGCTCACGAACATGATGGCAGCGCAAAGGACCATGAAGCACTTGAAAAAGAGCACGCCGATTTCAAAGCAAAGCACGATGCGATGGCCAAGAAACACAGCTCCGTCGAGAGCGGGCACGAAGAGCTGCACGCGATGCTGAAGAAGTTGTTCAGCGTGATGAAAACGTCAAAGTGAAATAGCTCGCCGCCATGAACGCGTTGGTTGTTCCACTTGAATAGAATTTTCCGGCAATCGTCGATTCTAAGACGCTGTCGGAGAACTCTGGTCGGATCGCTGTCCCGCAGTTTCCCCTGTCAAGGGTTCCGTTTCGCAGCATCCGCACAAGCATCCGAAGCGGCGGTTAAGCAAGTGGGCAAATACTAACAGCGTGCCGCCCAGCGGTGTCATCCACGGAGCTAGGCGGGTGACCAATTCCTGCGAGGCAATCGAGGCGGTCGCGATGTCTGCATTGGTGATGGCGGAGGCTGCTTGCTCGGTTGCAGCTTCCGCCGCACAGTGTTCGCAGCAAGCATTGGTGCAAGTGGCGGCAACGCTAGACGTCTGTGGCAATGCGCACGCCGTGCAGCAGTCACCCGCGAAACCAAACGCGGCAATCGAAATCATCGATAGCCCCGCGATCGCAATCGCGGCGGGCATCCAGCGACGGTGTTGGCGAAAGCCGGGCACAAACGCTGTGAGTGCGATCACGAAACAGGCCAGCGCCATCCAGCGGTGAAACGATTCATCGGCAAGGAAACTAAGTCCCAAAGCCGGCAGGGACGAAATCACAAACGGCATCGCCGCACAGTGAATCGCGCATCCGATGGATGCCACGATGCCGATCCTGTCCTGCCAGCGAGAAGCGGGCTCGGCGATCTCCATCGAAGTTGTGGATAAAACTTGCTCGGTGATTGGGAGTGGATTTGCTGTTTTTGACATTACATCGCCTCCTCTATCATCAGGTCTTGTTCATTTTCTAGCTCGATCGGTGGCAGCGTGTCTTCTAGTTCACGCCAAAAGTCCGGCCCTTGGACGTACTCCAAATCCGTCAGCAGGCACGCATCCAGAATCCCGATGATCCGCTGTTGGTTCATGGCATTGCCGATGAACACCAACTCTTGATGTCGATCGCCATGCTCGCCGACAAATTTTGACTGAATTTCGGCAACCAATTGATCGTCGTCCGGCCACTGTTCGTCTGGGGCGGCGGCCCACCAAGAACCAGCGGGAGCCATGCGAATCGAGCAACCGGCCTGGGACCAGTCGTACGCCCAATCATGGCGTGATGCGATCCACATCAAGCCTTTGCTGCGCAGCACGCCGGTGAACAAACCGTCATCCATGTCTGCATCCATGGCATCCGTCAATCGTTTGGGGTGAAAAGGACGTTCACGACGGTAAACAAAATTCGAGATGCCGTACTCTTCGGTTTCTGTTTCCTCCTCGCCTCGCGGAACCGCCAACCATCCCTGCTGCGACTCGGCCTCGTCAAGCGAAAACAAGCCAGTACCCATGATCTCGGACAATTCGACTTGGCTTTCGGTCGTGTTAAGAATCTTGGCATCGGCATTGAGTTGCCGCAGGATTTGATTGAGTTGTTCGAGGTCGTGCGGCGACACTAGGTCGGTCTTGTTGACGACAATCACGTTCGCGAATTCAACTTGGTCGACCAGCAGGTCAACAATGTTTCGCTTGTCGTCTTCGCTAAGTCCCAAACGTCGATCGGTCAAGTCGTCCCACGAACCGAAGTCTTTCATAAAGTTGCGTGCATCGACAACGGTGACCATCGTGTCGAGTTCCGCGACTCGCGACAGGCTATCGCCCTCTTCGTCCTCGAAAGTGAATGTTTCGGCGACCGGCATCGGCTCGGAGATCCCGGTTGATTCGATCAGCAGATAATCGAATCGTCCATCGCGAGCGAGCCGACGGACTTCAACGAGCAAGTCTTCGCGAAGCGTGCAGCAGATGCAACCGTTGGACATCTCGACGAGCTGTTCTTCAGTGCGAGACAGGTTCGCATCGCCCGACTTTACGAGCGCCGCGTCGATATTGACTTCGCTCATGTCGTTGACGATCACCGCGACCTTGAGATTGTCGCGGTTGGTCAAGACATGGTTTAGCAGTGTTGTCTTTCCGGCACCGAGGAAACCGGAGAGGACGGTGACGGGAAGAAGTTTATTGAAATCGGATCGAACCATGTTTTCGGGCCTGCCAAAGGGTTGGTGAAAGTGGGGAATCAGTTGGTGAAACGAAATGCACCCGCAATCGCTGGCTCTTTGGGTCGCGATTGAATTAGCTTCCCTTCGATCTGGATTGCAGATGCATTTGATGTGCAATTATGAGGTTTGGGCTTGCCCAGTCAATCCCAGATGCAGTCCGTATGCATTTGCGATGGCTTCGAACGGGTCGTCGGTCAAGTGATGCGGGCACTTGCCCGCGTCAAACGCCGGTCGCTCGGGGAGATCCACTTGCACACCTTTTGCAACTCGTTAGGATGCGCTATCTACGTTCCGTTTGTGACACGAGATTCCAAGATGACCAACGATGAATCGCTTGACCTGGTCAAGCAGGCGATTCGCGACGCGGGGCTTCGAGCCACGCCAGCGCGAATGGCAACTTTGCAATTGCTTCGCGAATCCGACGCCCCGCTGACTCATGCGGTCGTGGCCGGTCATTTGTCTGCCAGCGGTGTCGACAAGGCGACTGCATTTCGCAATCTGAATGATCTAGTCGAAGTGGGTTTGCTGCGACGGACCGAAGTTGGTGATCACGTGTGGCGATTTGAGGCAGTGTCTGCTGAGCACGACGGTGGTCATCCGCATTTTTTGTGTGTTGATTGCGGATCGGTGTCGTGTTTGGACGATGTGAAGCTGACCGCCGGCAGTCAGCGCGCGAGCGAGAAGTTCGGCGAAGTAACGGAGATTCTGTTGCGAGGGCATTGCAACAACTGCCTTTCGTGAGTCACTAGAACGCTGCACACCGTTTCTCGGTGAGTCAATGTTGGTGAAGCACTGCCGCGGTTGACGCCACTTATTCTTCGCTCGATCCTTTAGGCTCGTTGTCGGCCGCATGAATCCTGATCTTGGCTTGGGCTTGCTATCGTCTTGACGCTGTCCTTAGATGTATGGGGACTTTCTTGCGACCACATTGAATTTGTTGGTTCATCGATCCACGACTGGACTTACGCGCACTTTCCTGACGAAGAGTTCGGCGAATGGTTCGGCAATCTTCACCGCGACGGCCGAATCAGTTCTCAATTGAAAGGCAACGTTTGGAAAGGGCCGTTTCATTTGCCTCGAATGCAGCTTATGTGTTGGCGATTGCTGTCAGCGCCGTCGAAGTAGGTGCCCGCTGCGTCCGACTCTCCCGGCAGATCGTGCGGTTTTTAAGTCCACATTTGTTGAGCAATTACAACCCTAGCTTTACGCCTTCCTGTGGAAGCGTCGGTAGCGGTACCGGATTTCTAATTCAGGGAATCGCGGTTTTCTGAACCGACGGCGCTAGCCGCGGGTGCCGTGGTCGTAACGTACAAAAACCCGCGGCGAGCGCCGTCGGTTCAGTTGTCGAATCCACCAGATGGAGAGTGAAGTAAATCCGCACAGTCTCCGGAAGTAAACCAGTTGCATCTTCGATCCGGGATCAATGACAACGTGATGAACATCATGTCGGGAGACTGGTCGTTCAAGACATGGTAGGTGCTGTTCTCTATGCGCAATCGTCGTCATCGTCAGGCAAGTAGGTCTTGAACGACATTTGCCGGTTCGACTCCGGTTAGCCGAAAATCGAGGCCTTGGAATCGGACGCTTAGTTTCTCGTGGTCGAGGCCGAGTTGGTGAAGCAGTGTCGCGTGGATGTCGCGAACGTGAACGGGGTTCTCTACTGGTGCAAAGCCAAAGTCATCGGTTTCCCCGTAGATCGTGCCCGGCTTGAATCCACCACCGGCAAACCACATGGTGAACGCATCGATATGGTGATTGCGTCCCGTATTCTGGCGGACCTCGCCCATCGGCGTTCGCCCAAACTCGCCTCCCCAGATCACGATCGTATCCTTCAACATTCCACGTCGCTTCAGGTCCAAGATCAATGCGCTGGAAGCTTGGTCGATCTCTTTGCAGTTCTTCGGCAAGTGTTCTTGCAGATTTTCCGTTGGCCCGCCGTGGTGATCCCAGTTGGTGTGATAGAGCTGAATGAACCGCACGCCGCGTTCGACCAACCGACGCGCCAACAGGCAGTTTCTGGCATAACTAGACTCGCCTGGATCTTTGATTCCATACAGATCCAACGTTTCGGCGCTTTCACCGGATGTGTCCATTAGCTCCGGTGCAGAGCTCTGCATCTTGTACGCTAGTTCGTAGGCGTTGATTCGCGTCGCGATTTCTTGGTCACCCGTTGCGATCAAACGCTTTCGGTTCAACTCTTTCACTGCGTCGACCAAGTGTTTCTGCTGATCAGGACTGATCGCTTGTGGTGTTGAGAGGTTCAAGATCGGGTCGCCCTGATTTCGCAGCGGCACGCCTTGGTAAGTCGTTGGCAATACGCCGCTGTTCCATAGCGTCGCCCCACCGCGTGGACCTCGTGGCCCGCTTTGTAAAACCATGAATCCGGGCAGGTCGCTGCATTCGCTTCCCAATCCGTACGTGATCCAGGATCCCATGCTGGGGCGGCCAAACTGGCCACTGCCCGTATTCATGAATAACTTTGCCGGGGCGTGATTGAACAGGTCCGTTTTGCAAGTCTTGACGATGGTTAGCTCGTCAATGATCTTCGCCGTGTGGGGCAAGAGGTCGCTTACCCACGCACCGTTGCTGCCGTATTGACTGAATTCTTGGGTTGCCCCAAGCAGATTCGTGCGGTGACTGCTATCCATGAACGCAAAGCGTTTGCCTTCGATGAAACTTTGCGGGATTGGCTGACCGCTGCGTTTGTTTAGCTCTGGTTTATGCTCGAACGTTTCCAACTGAGTCGGGCCACCCGCCATGAATAAGAAAATGACGTTCTTTGCCTTGGCTGGAAAATGTGATTCCTTTGGCTGCATCGGGTTGTCGGACATGGCTGGTTCCGCCATGCCGCTGCCAGACATCAGCGATGACAATGCCATCGATCCGAGTCCCATCTGGCATTGACGGAAGAAGTGCCGCCGCGTTTCATGCTTTAGCAACTCAGACGTCAACTGATGTTGTTTGTTTCGTTGATGAGTCATGTGTTTATTCTCGCGTGATCGTTTCGTCTAGATTCAGCAGCGCGCGGGCGGCGTTGAGTGTGTCCATTTTGATCAACACCGTCAGTTCTTCTTCGCTCGGTGTTCGTGATGTGCAGCGACGAAAGGCGGCGATCAGCCCGTCGCGTTTGATCAGTTGTTCAAGCTCAATCGCGAACTCAAAAAACGCGGGGTCGTTCATCAGTGTTAGCGCTTGCAGCGGAGTGTTGCTGCGGTTTCGCCGCGTACACGTGCTCAAGCCGTCTGGTGCGTCAAAGACGTTTAGCGATGGCGGCGGAGTCGCGCGAAACTTGAACGTGTAAAGTCCGCGACGGTATCGGTCAACGCCTTTGCTGGTGCTCCAACCTCGCCGCACTTGACCTTGCCCCATCACGCCTTCCGGGATAGGTGGGTAAACCGGCGGCCCGCCAAGCTGAGGCTCTAACAATCCGCTAGCCGTTAGCGCGACGTCACGAACGATTTCAGCGTCCAGTCGCAAACGTTTCTGGCGAGCTAGAAAATAGTTGCCAGGATCTGTCTCGGGATATTGATTGATCGACGACTGCTGGTAAGCATGCGAAGTGACGATTAGCCGGTGCATTTCCTTCAAGCTCCATCCCCGATCGACGAACTGTGTCGCCAGCCAATCCAGCAAATCAGGGTGCGATGGGGACGATCCTTGCAGTCCAAAGTCGTTTTCCGTTTCGACGAGGCCGCTGCCAAAGTACTGGAGCCAAATTCGGTTGACGATCACGCGCGCCGTTAACGGATTGTTGGGGCTGGTGATCCACTGAGCCAGATCCATTCGACTAGCTCGGTCCGTCTTCGTCCGAAGTGGATGCAAGGCGGACAACGTTCCCGGCGAAACCTCTTTGTCAGGACGCGTGAAATCTCCTTTGATCAGCAGCGATGTTTTCCGCGGTTGGGCACGTTCTTTCATCACCATCGTCGTTTCAGTTCGGTTGAGTTTGGTGTCCAGCTTGCTGTAGGTTTCGTCCAACTTCTTGAACTGCGATCGGGCGACTTCGCTAATCGAGTCTCCCGCTGCCTTCATCAGAGTTCGTTTGTCGTCAAAGTTTCGGTCGGTGGCTTTCTTTTCGAGTGCTTTTCTAACCGTCTTGTCCAACTTCTTTCTCGCGTCATCGCCGAAGGATTCTTCCCAAGCTTTCGTCTCGTTGGCCAGTCGGTCTTGGTCCAGGAATTCTGCGAGTTCAGACTTCGCTTGTTCAAACCGTTTCGTCAGTCGGGCGACATCAATTTCCGGTCCGTAAACCTTCATTGACGGTTCGTCTTGGTCGTTAAAGAATGCGAACATCCGGTAATATTCGACTTGTGAAATTGGATCGAACTTGTGGTCGTGGCACTGCGCACATCCGACTGACAGTCCCAGCCAAACCGTGCCTGTGGTGGCGACACGATCAAAGACACTATCGACTCGAAATTGTTCTCGATCGATCCCACCTTCTTGATTGATTTGTGTGTTGCGATGAAAGCCGGTTGCGACTTGTTGCGATTGGGTTGCGCCGGGCAAGAGGTCGCCAGCGAGTTGCTCGATCGTAAACTGATCAAACGGCATGTCGTCGTTCAGAGCGTCCACGACCCAGTCACGATACTTCCAAATCTGTCGCGGGCCGTCGATCGAGTAGCCGTTGCTATCAGCGTAGCGAGCCTGGTCCAACCACCATCGGCCCCAGCGTTCGCCGTAGTGACGACTTGACAGCAGCCGATCGACAAGACCGTTGTACGCTGAATCGAAATCGCTCTCCGCAGCATGAACGAACTGATCAACCTCGTCAGCCGTCGGCGGCAAACCAATCAAGTCCAAGCTGAGGCGTCGAATGATCGTGTGAGACGCGGCACGATCAGCAGGCTTGATCTTTTCGGTTTTCAGTCTGTCTTGGACAAATTGGTCGATCGGATGCGAAACGCCTGCGATCTTCGGCGGCGACTTTTGCACCGGAGGAACGAACGACCAGTGCTTGGTGTAGTTGGCTCCTTGTGTGATCCATGTCCGCAACGATTCAATCTGCTGTGCCGAAAGCTGTCTTCCCGATCCCGGCGGCGGCATCAGTGTGTCTTTGTCGTCCGAAGTGATTCTTGCAATCAGCTCACTGTCGTCTAGCGAGCCCGGAACAATGGCAACCGTTCCCCCTACTTCGCCCGTGGCGCCAGCGAAAGTGTCGAGCCGCAAGTCGGCTTCGCGAGCCGCTTCGTCAAATCCGTGACACGAGTAACAATTCTCTGAGAGTATGGGGCTGATGTCACGACTGAAGTTCAATGGCTCGATTGCTGCGGAATTCGTTTCTTGGCCGTAGACACACGCCGAAGAAAACGCCATCCAGCACACAAAGGCGATTGGTGCGCAGGAGATGAATTGAAGAGTGGTTTTGATCATTGAGGTTGGTGTCGCGTCGTAGATTCGAAGGCGCTACTGGCCGATCACTAATTAAGAACAACGTCCGCTGCAGGGATGTCGCGTGGAGCTTCTGTTCTGCGCAGAATCTCAAGGAAATACGATGCTCGTGTTACTGGAAGTGGGGCGGCTTCACGTACCTGGTCGCTGTAACTTTCGATGTGGTCAGCGACAGGTTGCTTGAGGCGATTTAGTATAGCCAACATTCGCATGGTCTTATCGCTTGCCGTATCGTTTTCACAATCTCAATGGTGCGACGAACGCTAAGTTCCAGATATCCTCGATTGAGTGTTCGTTCCAATCGTAAACCAAACAGGGATGCCATTGCCTTCCTGAGGAAATTGTACGTTCATCTGTTGCAGGCGATCTTCAGTGTCTCGTTTAGTCCCGATGCAAAACAGGATCACAAACTGCGCATTCCCCAGTACGTTGCAAAGCGAATACGATCATGCACCCGACATCAAGTATACTGACGCGATTGTTTGATTTTTCGTCTCGTGCTTGGGTTTCGCGGACGTGAATCCGCATCTTTCGCCATTCTTCTCTTCGTCACGAGTTGTGGGGGCCCTATGTTGCGTTTGTGTTTCGTTGTTTTTGCGTTTGTTTCCGAGGTGGTTTTCGTTTCCGCAGCGGAACCCTTTGAAGCCTTTTTGACGAAACACTGCGTCCGCTGTCATGGGCCAGAAACGGAAGAAGGCGACCTGCGGATCGACCGGCTGTCGCGTGAGTTTCAATCGGGCGTGGACACGCACCACTGGGCCGAGACGCTTGATAAGGTCAACAGTGGCGAGATGCCACCGGAAGACGAACCGCAGCCGACCCAGGATGAGATGGCGACGTTCGTGATGAGTCTCAGCGCTCGGCTCGACGAAGGGCGGGCGGCACGGATGGCGGCGCGGCCGGCGGTGTCGCATTACCGGCTCAGTCGCAAGGAGTATCAGAACACGGTCTACGACCTGCTCGGTGTGCGCT
>JBAUHR010000963.1:0-7943 GCA_049680385.1 Rubripirellula sp.
CTGCTCAGTGAATTGTGCGTTTTGGTTTCTGAGCCGCTGGGTTGCGTCGTTCGCTTCCTGGGCTTGGATTGAAATCGTGCCGAGCACCAAGAGGCAAAGCGTAGTGATAAGAGTTTTCATAAGACTATTCCTTCGACATGTGTTTGGTTAGGTTCTTCTGCATCTTCCGCAGAACGTTCTGCGTTGCTTCCAGCTCCGACTTCGAGATGCCTTTCAATGTCGTTTTTCGCAAGTCGTCTAGCAGTGGCAGGACGGCTTGAAGTTTCTGCTCGCCACGACGAGTCAATCCGACCATCACGATGCGAGCGTCTTCGCTCGATACGCTCCGCCGGGCAAACTTCTGCTCAACGAGTCGATCCAACTGGCGTTTCACCGTCGTGGGATCACGAATCATCAGCGACGCCAACTCGTTCATGCTCAGCGGCTGGCCGGCATCTAACAGAGTGATAAGCGTCTGGGTTTCCTCCGGCGAAAACGACCATCCCGCGCTCTTCAGCACTACAGCCATTCCCGAACGGATCAGATACGCGACACGCCCAATTGCAAATCCGGGCGAGGATTCAGAGTCAAAGTGCATCCTCGCCTCCAGCCAACTCGGTGGTAGCGGGGCTGGTCGGCCCCGCAAAGATCGGGCGATACCAGTCGAAGTAGCAGTAAATCAAAAATGCACATGCTGCAAAGTCAGGTAGCCCGACGACGAGGTACTTGTGAGCAAAGAAGATCACGTACAGCAGGATGTTGAACGCATAGGGCAGCGCCATCAAGATCGCCAGCGGAGCAGTCCGCGGAAAAAACATCAGTCCGCCAGCGACCGTCTTGAGAAAGCCCACCCAGAAAATCAGGTAGCCCGTCTTCTGGAGCGCAATCATGAATTGGCCAACCTCATCCGGTGACTCACCCACGGGATAGCCGCGCGTGGCGAAACTCATCGTCATGATCCCGGTGCCGAACAGAAAGAGCGCGAAGAGTATCCGCACGACGAAGGCGAGGCGTGGAAGCCGAACGCTGCGTGTTTCTGATGGAGGCATATCACTCAGTTGATGCGAGTTGAGGTTGCACGTTTGTTCATCAGACTCGCGGGATGAGAACACAAGTCTTATAGCTGTATGTTACAGCTATAGGCCGGCAAGTCAATGCTCGCGGAGAAAACAATCGGACGCGGCCTCACTCAATCCAGTATTTCGGATGGTCCAACGCTTTTGAGCAGCGGACGGTTCCCTTGCAATTCTCAATCGTTCCGGGCGTCAGTTCCGCCACCATCCACGCATCTGCGTTTTGTGGTGGGATCGGGTAGGTTGCTTGGAGACCTTGGACACCGGCGGGCTTGAACCGGAAGCGAGAGTAGTAATCGGGATAGCCGAGGACAAAGACGAGGTCGACACCAGAGTCGGTCAACTGAAGTAATCCCGCTTGAATCAAACGCCCGCCAATTCCCTGACGCTGTCGATTCTGAACAACGGCGAGCGGCGCGAGAACCCTTGCACTGATGTGACCATTGTCCAGTTCAATTTTCGCGGATGTAAATAGAAGGTGGCCAATCAACCCGTCATCTGTTTCAGCGACGAGTGAAAGCATTGGTTCGCCAGAAACGTCATCGAGCATCTCATCGACCAGCTTGACGATCCCCAGACCTTCGTCCTCGCCGAAGGCGTTCATGTGGACCGAAAAAATTGCATCGCGATCCTGTTCCGTGGCTTCTCGAATCTTCACTGTCTCCTGTGTCTTCATTGAAATGCCAATAGCACGAGGATGCAACTGCCGTCGTCGATGACGGTGATGCCGGCTTCGCGTGCCGATTCGTTTGCTTGTTCAGCCCTGAGTTGCATCCCGATTTGTTTCACTCCGGCGACGATTGTGTGGGTGGAGATTTGGCTTGTGACTTCGTCTGGCGCGGACATTGTGGCATAGAACGGGAGATTTTGTAAAAATTCGCGAAAGGTTGGTCATAAAAGAGGTCGCGCGGATAAGTAAACACGTGAGGCATCATTTTTCTGGAGATATTTTGGACGAGACAACCCGTCAGGCGACCCGACATTGGACTTTGGCCCAGCCAGCGGTCTCGGCATTCATTGCTTCGGTGGTGCGTGACTTCCGTGATCGTGACGATGTGCTGCAGGATGTTGCCGTCGTTGTCATTGAATCCTTTGACTCGTACGATGCGAATTCGCCGTTCATTCCCTGGGCAATCGGAATCGCGAAACGACAGGTTGGGCTGTACCTGCGCCGTAGAGGGCGAGATCCGCTGGTATTTGATGACGACGCGGTCGCTTGTCTTGCGGTCGCATTCGATGAAGAGGCGAAGGCGCGTTCGGGCGCGTTCGATTTTCTTGGGGACTGCGTTGGATTGCTCGACGGTCGCGCAAAAACGCTGATCGAGTTGCGGTACCGAGGCGACATGAAACCGGCCGCAATTGCCTCCCAAACTGACATGACACCGAACTCGGTCGCGAAAGCGTTGCAGCGGATTCGAGATCAACTACGAGAATGCATCCAGCGAAAATCACTGGAGGCGGGCGTTCAATGAACAACGACTACCAAGTGTTGATTGATCACTACCTGGACGATTCACTTTCAAGCGAGCAGCAGGCTCAGTTAAACGAGTGGATTAAGTCGGATCCAAAAAACGCGAGGCAGTTCGCCTCCCGCTCGATGCTGCATGATCGACTGCGTAGCGAACTGGCCGTCGATGATGATGCGAAGGTGACGCTACCAAACAAACCGCAGTCAATGACGCGACGGCGTTGGCCGTTTGCTTTTGCGTCGACCGCCTGTGCGGCGCTGCTGGCCGTTGCGCTGCTATGGCAAACCGTCGATACGCCTTCGGCGTCGGCCGCGATGGCTGAATTAAATCGAATCATTGAGGCAAGCAAGATGTCCGTCGACCGCACTTTCGTGATCTCTGTTTTGGATGCAGTCGTTCCCCCAGAGCATCAAGACCCTCGCTCACCCGAGCGTCAGCGTCCTCCCAAGCCGTCTCTCGACGGCGCTGTGCTCGATGTCCGTGGCCCGGAACATTTCGTTCTCAAACGCAAGACCGCGCAAGGAGAATGGTTCATTACAGGCAGAAACGAGACAACAAGCTGGGCCATACGACCCGATGGGCCAGTTCGATACAGCGATGATCTGACGGAATTCGCTCGAGATCTTCCTGGCCATGAGGACGGTTTACCAATCAATAACTTGAACGACGGACTGGAGGCGCTGCGGACCTCCTACGATTTGGAATTGATACCCGAAAAGAATGCCGAGCCGGAATCCGAGCACGATGGTGAAACCTATCAACGGATGATCGCTACTAAGAAGCCTGGTTTCCGTGGGGCGACGAAAGTCGAAATCCTTTATGAGGAATCAAGCGGCAAAATCAGTGAAATGCGTTTCGACCAAATGTCTTACGGTCCCCAGCAAATCTCATTGACGATGACCGCAATCGACGAGCAATCGTTGCCCGAAAACTATTTTGACCATTCACACCATCACGGTCCCGAGCGGGCCGTGGAGTTCGAGTGACAGCGATGAAATCAAACCCTAACTTTATGGTAGTGGAACTCGTCAAGAGTTTCGGTCTGAACCAGGGATCGTCGAAAGTCTTGACGACGTCCGCTACATGTTACCACCCAAAACCAAGGACGACGCAGAGGACGATGATTACTACACACCTCTTGAGATCGGCGTTTGCGATGATTGCGATACTGGTCTCTTCCGGCACGGTCTTGGCTCACGAGGGGCACCATCATGATGATCCAGCGAAGGCCGACGGATCGAGGACTTGGACCCTCGGTGATGAAGGCGCGCACTTGCATGGCAGCTTTGTCGCCGCGACCGGAGACGTCGTTCAAATTCGCTGTGACGACGATCGGCTGGTCACTTTGAAAGTCGAACGCTTGGTTGCGTCCGATCGCAAATGGATCTCACAACGACTTGAAACGATCAAGCGACTGAACCAACAGCGGCAGATGCGGTTGGTCGTTCAGAACGCTCCGGATAATGGCGGTACGCCGGCAAGTAATATGGCGACACGCGCGCCATTGATCCGCGAGCATTTTGAGCCGTTTGCCAGCACCTTAAAGCTGCGATGGGACGACGACTACTTGTATGTTGGTTCCAACGGAATGCCAGACCACCCGATGATGATCGGTATTCGTTCGTGGCAACAACAGGTTCCGATTCCACAAAAGTACTTTGGTGATAATGCTTGGCGAATTCCTTTGCACCCAGTTCCAGCGAAGCAGCCAATGACAACGAAGAACGACTTTCTACGCGGTGCGATCGCGCTTGCCGTGAACGGCGTTCCGATTTTCAATCCGCTAAACAACCGCGGCGACGATGCTTTGTTGTTCGGCGAGTTGGACGAGTTCGGTGGTCATTGCGGGCGTGCCGACGACTACCACTACCACATCGCTCCTACTCATCTTGAAAGGACGGTCGGGAAAGACCAGCCGATTGCTTACGCCTTGGACGGCTACCCGATCTTCGGATACCAGGACGAACAGGCGAGCGATTTCGCGTTGCTCGATTCACTGGGCGGTCACAAAGACGCCGCTGGCAAGTATCACTATCACGCCACCAAGACTTACCCCTATCTCAACGGCGGATTCTATGGTGAAGTGACCAATCGCGGCGGCCAAGTCGATCCACAACCGCGAGCCGAACCGATTCGACCGGACTTGCGTCCCCTCCGTGATGCGAAAATTACCGGATTCACCCAACCGAAGCCCGGCACCTATCGCTTGGTTTACGACGTGCGTGGGAAAGAGGGAACCGTTTCGTACACGCTGGCCAAGGATGGTTCAGCCGAGTTCACGTTTGTTGACACCGAAGGCCGCGAAACGACCGAGAAGTACTCTGCGAATTCGCCGCGACGTCCCGACTCGGCACCGCCGCGAGACGGTGGCCCAGGTCAACCTCCACCACCGCGTGATGGACAAGGCGGTCCTCCGCCACGCCGTGGCCCAGGCGGAGGCGAAATGGGAAGAGTCGACCCGCCGGTCGATCAGTCGAACATGTCACGAACGACTGTACCCGGTTTTGAAGTCAGCAGTGCTTCAGTCGATGAACAGCACTTTCTCTCAGTCGATTGCACTTGCGACGGTGCCGCCCAGTCACCAGCGGTCATGTGGAAAGGTACTCCCAAGGGAACGAAGTCTCTCGCGGTCAGCGTTTGGCACACGGCTCCCGACCAAGAAAAGTCCTACTGGCTTGTCTACAACATTCCAGCGGATGCTTCGTCGCTGAAGCAAGACTCGAAGGGCGTCGGAATCGTTGGCGCTAACGATCGAGGGGCCTCCAACTTCGACCCAATGTGCTCCAAAGGTCCTGGTCTGAAAAAGTATCACATCACGGTTTACGCACTGTCATCAAAGCTCGACGTTTCTCCGCGTGAGGCAACCAGAGCCAATTTGCAAAACGCGATGAAGAACAAGCTGCTCGGCGAATCGACCTTGGATGTCTTGTACGAACGATAGATCGCGACCTGCGTGTTCTGTCGTAGTGGATCTTGTTCAAGATCCCTGAGTCTGCGGATCTTTAACAAGATCCACTACAAGAGTCACTTACTTACCCGCTGGAATTCCGAATGAAACATGCAATCCAAAGCAAAACTGGCGTCCTCTTGCTCGGTACCGTCGTTGCGTTACTCGTATCCGTGACGACGTTCGTGATCGCACAACCACCCAGTGGCCGCCGACCACCACCACCACGCGGAGGCGGCGGCGCAAAGCCAGAGATCGAAGACACGAAGAAGTTGAACGTTTACGCCGACAACTGGTTCTCGCTGTACATCAACGGTGAACTGATCGCGGTCGACTCGATCCGGTTCATGCCACACAACGTCATCTCGGTCGACGTCTTCCCCAGCTATCCGATGACGATTGCGGTTATTGCCAAAGATAATGCCGACCCAATCACTGCGATGGAATACAACAACACCCAAATCGGTGACGGCGGTTTTATTCTCAAGATGGCCGATGGGACGGTCACTGGGAAACACTGGAAAGCCAAATCAATCTTCCATGGGCCAATCGACCGAGACACCCGCAATCCGAAGGTCAGGCGTGAGGAGATGCCAGAGAACTGGACTGCGGTTGACTTTGACGACAGCGATTGGCAGTCGGCCAAAGAGTTCGATGAACAAACCGTTGGGCCAAAACGGCCTTTCTATCAACACGACTTTGAAGGTGCCAAGTTCATTTGGGCGGACGACCTTGAACTGGACAACACCGTCCTGTTTCGGGTGAAGGTCGATTCACCACCGGACGGCAGCACGCCGAAACGTTTTCCGATCCTTGAGTCGAATTGAATGGACGTAACGAAACTCGTCAAGAGTTTCAGTGTTAATAGCAACAGCTTCAGATCGTACATCAAACCGTCGCAATTTTAGGGCGACTTCCGCTTCTCCTCACCATCATCGCAGTCACCCAATGCATACTCAGTGCTTCGTTCGCAGTTTGACGATATTGCTTCCCCTTCTGCTTTCGACCGTGGTCAATGCCGACTGGACTCGGTTCCGCGGCCCCAATGGCTCCGGAATTGCGACATCAGTTGCGCCGACCGAGTTTGGCAAAGACAAGAACTTCAAATGGAAACTTGAACTTCCTGGCCGCGGGGTTTCCAGTCCGATCGTCGTTGGCGACAAAGTTTTTGTGACGTGTTACTCCGGCTATGGGTACGAAGGCGGTGAACTTGAAGACTTGAAGCGGCATTTAATCTGCGCCGATCGAAAGTCGGGAGAGTTGCTGTGGAAGAAGACGGTCAACGCCTAGATGCCCGAAGACCCATGGCAAGGACCGGGAATTCCCACACACGGTTACGCCAGCAATACGCCCGCCAGCGATGGAACGCACGTTTTCGCTTTCTTCGGAAAGTCTGGTGTTTATGCTTACGACCTGGAGGGCAACGAACTCTGGAATCAAAGCGTCGGGCAAGAACCGAGCTTCAAAGGTTTTGGTTCCGCCGCCAGTCCGATCGTGACCGACGAGCACGTCATTGTGAATGCAGCGGACGAATCGTTGTCGATCGTTTGGCTCGACAAGAAGACTGGCAAAGAACTGCACCGCGCAGAGGCAGATGGGTTGGGCGAGTGCTGGACGACGCCGATTTTGGTCACCAATAATGGTCAGAGTGAAATCGCTCTGTCGGTGATCGGCGAAGTCTGGGGGCTCAGCAACGCCACTGGTAAATTGAGCTGGTTCGCCAACGGCGTGAACTCGCGAAACGCTCAGGTTAGCTTGATCGTCAACGACGGCATCGTTTACGCAACCGGCGAAGAGAGCTATGCCATCCGCGTCGATGGCAAAAACGATGTGTCTGAAAAGAACACGCTATGGGAAGGCCAAATGCGTACTCGTTACGCAACACCCGTCCTCGTCGACGGGCACCTGTTCTCCGCAAGTGGGTCGGTGGTCGAGTGCGTTGACGCAAAGACCGGCGAACGTGTTTTCCAGGATCGGTTACCCAGTACGAAGGCCGGATCGTCAGGAGCCGACAGGCAACCAGAGGGACCCGGCGATCAGGAACGAGGCGACGGAGACCGAGGCGACCAGCGCGGCGGCTTCGGACGAGATCGAGGTGGTCGTGATGCGGGTGGTTTTGATTCCGGAGGGCGAGGCGGCCGGGGTGGTGGTGGCGGAGATGACTTTGCTTCGCCGGTCGCTTCCGGAGGCAAAATCTATGTCGCCACAAACTCCGGAATGGTGCATGTGATCGAAGCCAAGCCTGAATTCAAGGTCATCGGGTCAGGTGACATGACATTCGATACCAGCGGTTTCGGTGGAACGCCGGCCATCAGCGATGATTGTCTGTTCATGCGCTCGAACACTCACCTGTATTGCATCGGCGAGTAGTAGAGTTCATCCGACTGAAGGGTACGCGGATCCTGGCTAGATGCGTGCCAACAGAACGAGGATACAACTGCCATCGTCGATGACGGTGATGCCGGCTTCGCGTGC
>JBAUHR010000964.1:0-3718 GCA_049680385.1 Rubripirellula sp.
TCTTTATCCTGATCACGTTGATACTGATTTTGGAACTGACCGATCGAGTGGAAAAGGCAACGCAGGCAACCCACGATACCGACCAGATCGAGCAAAATATCGAACTGCTTTCATCGGAGGTGCAGCGACTGAATCTCATTTATGAAAACCATCAGCAATCCGAAAGTGAGTCCGTCGAAGTCAACGCATTCAATCGGACCGAAAAACAAGATGAGCTTCAAGCCAACGTCGCTGCTGCCCGAGAGCGATTGCAAGCCATGCAACAGCGACAATCCGGAATGCAGAACGCAGTTAAAAGTGCCCAGGCAGATCGTGTTGCTTTGCTGCAAAAGGCAAAAGAACTGGAGTCGCAGCGAAAATCCACACTGCAGTTTGAAGATCTTGCTGAAGTGGTAAATCGAAAAGCAACCCAGTTGAGCGAATTCGATGGGCCGCTGTATCGTGAGCGAACGGAGCGGGGCCGATTAGTGGCAATTGTAGATCTGGTCGACCAGACGATCCGCTTGAACGACGCGGCAACAAAGTCCTCACGGGTCTTTGAAGGTGGTGCCCGTTTGTCGAACTTTCGACAGTGGTTGACGCCCGGGCGATCGAGTGATCGCCATTTTCTGTTACTGGTTCACCCGTCAGGAGCTTCCGATTTCAACGAAGTCCGCGAAGTCTTGTCCAATAGGGGGTGCACTTTTGGGTTCGATGTCGTCGGCGAAGCCTATGAACCACAACTCAGCTACCAGTGGGGGCAAGAATGAGGCGAAAACGTTTGGCTGACGAAAGCAGTTTTGATCTATTCTTGGATACCATTTGCAATACTTTCGGTGGCATTGTCTTTGTCGCGATCTTGCTTGCTGTATTGATTCAGACACGAGCAAGGGTGGCTGCGCCCGACCAACTGGATCGAGCGCTGTCACCACGGCAGGTTCGCGAGCTGATTCAGAAGCTGGACGAATTGACCGCACAGCATGATTCGTTGGTGCAAGTTGTCTCGCGACTGCCCCAGCGGCAGAGCCAAGAAGATGATCGCGAACTGAACGACTTACGAAAAGAACTAAAGTCACTTAACACAAACTGCGATGGTGCAATCTCCGCTTTAGCTGCCGGTTCACGGGAACTGGCCGAGCAAATGTCAGCCAACGCCGAACTGGATCGTGACAACCGCCAGATTCCAAGTGACTTGTCGCAAGCAAAAGCAGACTTAGCGTCGGCCAAGGAAAAGGTTTCCGATCTTCTTGCGAAGAAACAAACGGTATTGACCCTCCCGCGTGAACGATCGACGGATGCGGACGAGATACTGACACTGTTAGATTATTCGAATTTCTTTGTCGCGAAAATGCCCAGTAGCTCGTCGCGGCAATTCAATTCTGATCAAGTGATTGCTACGAGACTCTTGGGTGGCGGCGTACAGATCAACTCGCGTCCAGGAAAAGGTTGGGACATCGACGACGATCGAGTCGACGCTTTGCTTCACGATGCAAAACGCAATGGGAATTTTTTGACGATCGCTGTTTGGCCTAACTCCTATGAACAGTTTGCTGACTTGAAGGCGAAACTGATTCGTACGGGAGTGGCGTATCGCCTTTGGCCTCGAGCCGCTGAGGAGGAATTGGTTATTTCCTTTACAGCGTCCGATGCACGCGTTCAGTAGCTGGAACAAGCTGCTCCTTACAGCCTGCCGTCTTTGCAATGTCGGCAATCAAATGCCCCCTTTGCGCCGCATTTACCGCAATTTTCTTTGAACGACTTCGCACCCATGATCCTTTCGCCAGTAAATGGATTGGTACCCAATAGAACCGGCTTTTTGACGTTAACGATTCCTTTTACACACGCTTCGCAGTCGGCAAAACCTGTTCCGTTACATGCGATGCACCAAGGGTCACGCACTTCAAGAGCAGTTGCAACGATTGCTTTGTCTTGATTCAAGAATCTCGGAACGGTCGACTGCTCGGCTTGCCACGCGATCACCAACGTGCAAGCCGAACGAACTTGATCAAAGCCGCGTTTATCATTCGCAATTGCGTCTTCATCACCGTATCCGGCTGCAAATTCGTTGACCGACGAAGCGGGTACGAGTGAAACAACTTGCTCGTTTCCCGTCTCACTTCTCTCTTCACTTGCAAAACCCAAGAACTGCGCGTGGCGATCGACGACAGGGCCGAACAAAGGTTTGGACAGTTTTAGCGTTCCTGATTTCTGTTTGTCCTTGGCGATCACTCCTAGCATGGACCTCACCGAACTCTTCTGAATTGATTGTCGGTTCAGAAGAAATTCAAACACCGCGATGTCGTTGCTGGACCGTGAAGTCGTGGCGCGTAGCAAAAGAGGCGAAAGCAGTTTTTGCTCCGTTTCAAAGGCGGCAAGGTCGAGATCAAGATCAAGTTTTCGAAGCGTCGCCCCAACCGATTGCACGCGTCCTTCGTGAAAAGTCAAGATCCCGAACGACTTGGACTGATCACCCTGCTTGAGGTCCAAGCTGGACGCCGTCGTCAGACATAGCGAGCCTGTCACTGCAGCTCCCGTAGAAAAAAACACTGGCTGAGCACCGCGATGAGGCGGAGTCACACCCGAGATCGGCTGGGCACCGAGTGTTTTTTTGGGCAAGTCAACATCCAAAGAATAGTACCAACCCTGCGTCAAATCCGATCGATCTTTTCCAATACGACTCAACTCTTCGGTTAACCGTCGCATCGATAGTGAATTCAACTGAACTGAATTATCTTTCGTATTTGCCATGCCGATCAACTGTCGTGCATTATGGACGATTACCTGGGATTCAATTGGCATCGTTTCCAAGCCCTGGCTCAACAGGCCTCCGGCCGCGTCAAAACTCTTCGCCTTGATCATGCAAATCGCGAGGTTGTTCAGGGCAGACGCATGCGTCAATTGGTGACGGCCGCGATCGTATTCCTGTTGCTGCTCGATCCGGCTGAGAACTTGACGAAGCACTGCTGCAGCTTGTTTACTTTCATTCTTTCCCGCGCTCAAACCCACTGAGTACCAGATTCCTGCATAGGGGCTGACGTCCGATTCCAAATGTAACTTTTGAATCGCATCCATCGCATTTCCGGAATTCGAAACAACATGACCTACGTGTGATCTGGCACTGGATAGCTGCTGCTCATCTTGTTGACCAAGAAAGAGGACTCGCAGCAGTGACTCGTCATTGAGAATCAAATTGTCAAGTGGAATCGTTTTTTTATCGCCGCTATCGAGCTTAAATACAACGGAGTTCTTGTTGACTTGCTCGACAGATGCTTTGATGGCTGCACTCGATTTGGTAGTCCAAATGCGAGCACCATGAAACTGTTGTCCACTTTGTTCTTGGCTGAAAACGTGGGAATCGAAAAGAAGCACGATCGCTACCAACCAACCGCAAAGTTGGGTCAATCGATGCTGTGCCACAAACAGTCTGCCCATCGCTCTGTCCTCATTACTATCAATATCACACACTTCCGCTACAGGGTTGGATACATGCCCCCCTGCCAGGATTGTGGATGATGCTAACGAGTAGATTCCTAGGCTTCAAGTGGCTGAGTGTTTGCGTCTCGTGCTGATGCAATTGCGAAACGCATCATGCGACTAAACTTGCCGGGGCAGATACAGGTCGATGCGTTTGTTGTTGAAGATGCGGTATTTGACGCGGTGACGCCAGAGTTCAAAGTACGGGGCGAAGGGGTCGCGGACTTTGGTGGCTGTGGCGTACAGTGGCCACATTAGATAGTCC
>JBAUHR010000965.1:0-4910 GCA_049680385.1 Rubripirellula sp.
CAACAATTGGCCAACGATGGGTGTTTCGATAGGTGCTGCGATGGGCTGCACTTTTGGTAACGCTGCTGGTGGCGTTGGTAACGCCGTTGGTAGCACTTTTGGTAGCGCTACTGGCGGCGGCTGAATGGGTTCGCGACCGACTTTGTTTTGTTGCTGAATCCAATCAGCCGGAAGCGATTGGTGAGCGAATTGCTGCGGCGATGCTGCAGCGTTGGCAGCTTGTGGGCGTTGCTGCGTCGGCACCCAATCGTCTGCATTCACGGGTGATTCGACGACTGCCACCGCGCATATCGTCCCGGCAAGAATCAGTCGCCTGATCTTTGATCGCATGAGACGGCGTGGTTGTACGTCGCTTTTCACGAGCATTTCGCGAGGGTGATGGCTGGCGGAGTTTCTGCGCAGAACTCCCGTAGGTATAGGTCTAGATCGGCCACCAGCCGATTTCCGGTTGGTTCGATTTTGCGGAAGTCTCCCACGGGGGTTATCCCGCTTTGGAGCAACCGGTAGGACGCGAATAGTGGACGCAAGCCGCAAGCATTACCCACTTTCACGCCTGATGTACCGCACAGAATGACACGGGTGTTCGAAATCATGTCGCTGAGCAAACGTTGTTTTTTGCGTCCTCTGAAAACACTGTGGATTGCCGTAATTGATGACGGGAATCTGCTGCCGTTGCACAGGCAGCTATGTACGCATCCCCCAACCAATCAGCTGCGCGTCGAAAGGCGTTTGAATCCCGCGCAATCGTTACAGAGCGCCGGTTCGATAGAGGTGCCTCCTTCATCCCACTTTCTTCAGTCAGACAAGTTGCCTGCGAGTGATATCAAATACCGAAGTTGATTAGGAGATGACTGCGCGCCGATTTTTTTGCCTAATCGAACAAGATTACCAAGATGCCACGTAACTTTGACTTCTACCGACTCGAAGACCGCACCCTGCTCAGTGGCGAAGGCCTGGAAGCGGCGGACGGAAATACCGGCGCGGAAGCTCCGTCGGTCGATGCGCTGCTGTTTGATGCTTTGGACGCTGACGGGCAAGCGACCGATTCGACGGAAGCTCCATCCGCACAATCCGCCGATCAGGAAAATCCGTCACCCCTTGGAAACGGAGTGCTGGACGCCCAAACGCTTGATCCGACTCGCCCCATCGAAGTCGTCTTCATTGACGCAGGTGTGGACGATGCTGATCTGCTGATCAACGATCTGATCTCCGGCGGCAATGACGCGTCTGGGGACACACAGTGGTTGGTGATCGAAATTTCCAGCGACCGTGATGGCGTGACGCAAATTACCGAGGCGCTGAATCAACTTTCCAGTGTCGATGCGATCCATCTGGTTTCACACGGAGACGGCAGCGGCATTCAGTTGGGCGACGGTGAATTGAATCTGTCCAGCGTTGATGGGCGAGCTGGCGAGATCGCGTCGTGGGCCAATTCGATGGATGCCGATGCAGATTTGTTGATCTACGGTTGTGACTTGGCCAGCACCGATGATGGTCGAGAATTGATCGACTCGATCGCTGCCCTTTGTGACTGTGACGTCGCGGCGAGTGACGACGCCACGGGGCATGAGGACCTGGGTGGTGACTGGATTTTGGAGTATGCCGTCGGCGATGTGTCTACCGACGTGGCGTTTGGGTACGTCGCTCAGGCTTCGTGGGGCAACACGCTGGACATCACGAGCAACTTGGTTGCGCATTACGAGTTTGAGGAAAACGGAGGTTCGACAGCGACCGATTCGACGGCCAACAACAATGACGGAACATGGACAAACGCGCCCAGCTGGGATGGCGATGCCGCAGTAGGAAGTTTCTCAATGGACTTCACGGGTGATGCGACCAACGCGAATGAGGTCGTCACAGTTCCGGATGACCCGTCGCTGGACTTCAGCGGCGATTTCAGCCTGGCGTTCTGGTACAACTCCAGCGTCGCGCAAGCCAACAACACACGGATCATTGGTTCTCATGACGGGAGCGATGGATTTTCCATCTATACCAATGGAAACGGGGACCTTAGTTTCTTTGCCCAGGGAAGTAACGCGAGTACGACTCGAACGCAAACGGGCGGAATCATCAACGACGGCACGTGGCATCATGTGGTTGCCGTCAAGAGTGCTGACTCGCTGCGGCTGTACGTCGACGAGTACACCTCGGGTGTTGCTGCCGCAAGTTTTGGCACCATCGATCCGGCGGCGCCCCTGACCATCAGTGGTGAATCGGCAACGGTCGGCGATTTTGAGGGCAAGCTGGATGACGTAAGAGTCTACACGAGGGCTTTGTCGGCAAGTGATGTTGGCGAGCTGTACGATCTCGGAGTCGCGCGAACCAGCTTTTCGACGTCCAGTGGTCTGAACAACGGCTGGGAGCATATCAGCAACGTAACCTTTGCTGGAATCAACAATACAACTGCAGCCGACACTGGTGGTTACGGCGACTACACGGCTCAGACTGCGTCGATTGTGGCAGGCTCCACCAACACGCTTTCGGTCACCATCAGTCCGGATTCTCAGGACTACGTGACAGCGTGGGTCGACTGGAATCAGGATTTTGATTTCAACGATGCCGGTGAAGAGTTTGTGGTCGCAACCAACACATCATCCGCCGGCCCACACACGGTCAATATCGTGGCTCCGAACGATGCGGTCGCAGGCGACACGCGAATGCGCGTCAGCCTGGCCTACAACGAGACCCCTACGAGCTTTGGGACATTCGCATACGGTGAAGTCGAAGATTACACGATCAATGTCCAAGGACCACAGACGTTCACGGTGACCAACACGCTGGATGATGGCAGCGTGGGAAGTTTCCGCTGGGCGATCACCCAGGCCAATGCCAATGCCGGCGGTGATGTCATCGACTTCAATATCGCCGGTACTGGTGCGCATACGATCAACCTGCTTTCCGCTCTGCCTAACATCACGGAAGCAGTCACGATTGACGCCACCACCGACGACAGTTATGGAACCAATGGGAATCAGCCGGCGATCATTATCGACGGAAACGACCTGACAGGTGACGGCCTTATCTTTGAGAGTACATCCGACAACAGTGTGGTCAGTGGCCTGGTCATTCGTGATTTTGATGGCAATGCGATTGCTCTTTGGGGTGACGCCGACAACATCACCATCCAGGGCAACTACCTTGGCAGCCTGACAGAAACCGGTGCGTACGCAGGTCTCGGCGAGGTCAACACCGGCGACGGGATCTACATTGCCAGTGCGAACAACACCATCGGTGGGACGACTTCAACGACCCGCAATGTCATTTCGGGCAACCAAAATTACGGCGTTTACATTGAAAACTGGGGCAGTTTCGGCGCTTTCGGCAATGACGTGATCGGAAACTACATCGGTACCGATGCGACGGGCACGGTTGCGATTGGCAATGATGTGGGAATCGGAGTCTATGGCGGAGCGAATAGCAATACGATCGGTACTGACCTGGACGGAACGAACGATGCCCTGGAAGGCAACCTTATATCCGGCAATACGAATATAGGCATTCAGTCCTGGGATTCCGACAACAATACGTATCGAGGCAACCTGATCGGCGTCGACGTCACCGGGACTACACTCCTGGGAAACACGAATATGGGGATTCAGTTGAGTGGTGGCTCGCAGTCGAATGTGATTGGCGGAACGAGCGCACTGGCTGCCAACGTGATTGGCGGCACCAATTGGAGTGGGATCAACCTTACGACTTCGGGCACCAGCAACAACGTTATCGAAGGCAATTTTATCGGGACCGACTCGACCGAGGCATACAATCTTGGAAACTTTGGAACGGGTATCTTCATCGAGAACGATGCGTCCAACAACACGGTCGGTGGAATCGGCGCCGGTGAGGGCAATGTCATCGCATACAGTGGTGATGATGGAATCGGTGTCCAGGATACCGGTTCGACGGGCAACACGATTCGCGGCAACTCGATCTACTCCAACGATGACATCGGCATCGATTTAGGCACGCCACTTGTTGACAGCGAGAATCCCAACGACGCGGGCGATGCGGACTCCGGAGGGAACACCGCACTCAACTGGGCCGTCCTTTCATCGGCAGCCATTAGCGATGCCGGACTTTTCTCCTATACGATCGACACAACAACACTGGCGTCCGACACCTACCAAATTGATTTCTACGCCAGTAGCGATCGGGACGGTGGAATAGTTGAAGGCCAACGATTCCTGGGAACCGGCGGCTTTGTTCCTTGGGGCAACAGTTCATTTTCGGGATCGTTTGGCGGCGTGACGCTTGCCGCTGGCGAGTATGTCACCGCATTGGTCACCGACGGTGCGGGGAATACGTCGGAGTTCTCAAACTACGCTGTTGCGACCGATGGGGACGGTGACGCTGCTCCGACGGATCTGATCTCCACCAGCACCAACGGCGGCGGGCTGAGCATCAATGAAGATGGTGGGAATGATGTCTATCTCAAAGCCAAGGATGGAATCGGATCAACCAATCTTACCGAATTGACATACGAGCTCCAATTCAACACATCCACTACCACTGCGCGGCTTGCGTTTCTGTCTTACTTCAATGCGGGCCAGGACGCATTGATGTTGACGACTGTAGTTGGTGGCGATCTGCGAATTGCGATTAACAACAATGTCATCACCTCTGATGCAATGAACTACGAATCTTTGCAGGACGGCAATGATCACACACTGTCATTCACATGGGACAACAGTGGAGCGTGGGCAGTCTACGTTGACGGAGCAGTCGTTGACAGCAACGTTTTGGCTGGAGAATTGCTCGCGGTTGGGGAAACCATCTCTGCTGGTGGCACGCTGATCATTGGGCAGGAACAGGACTCGGAAGAAGGAGGCTTCGCGGTGCCTCAACGGCTGTCCGCAACACTCTCCGACGCCCGCATTTTCTCGAGTGTCCGGACGGCCAACGAAATCGCAGCC
>JBAUHR010000966.1:0-6761 GCA_049680385.1 Rubripirellula sp.
GTCATCGATGCTTACGGTGACGTCCAGCGAAGGGTTGGTCTCGAAATCGAGCAATGCGTTGGCGATCAGTCGTAGATCGTTACCAACAATTTCGAACATCGCTGCGTCGTCACCCGATAGAGTCAACGTCTCATTGCCAATTCCGTCGTCGTTGATGACGATCGTGGCGATGGTGACTGCCGAACTGGTGTCGGTGTTTTCATCCAGATTCGTGACGACCGGGGTCAGCGAAATCGATGGAGCTTCGTTGATGTCGTTCAGAGTGACGGTGTGTGATGCCGAGTTGTCTGGGGCGCCGGGAATCGACGAGTCATCCACGTCCACCGAGACATCAAGCGATGCGTTTGATTCAAAGTCAAGCGTCGCACCGGCGATCAAGCGAAGTTGATTGCCGAAGATTTCAAACATCGCCGCATCGGCGCCTGACAATGACAGTGTTCCGGAGCCCAGTGAATCGTCGGTCACAGTGATCGTTGCCACAACGATCGCGGACGTGGTGTCGCTGTCTTCGTCCAGGTTTATGACCATCGGGGTGAGTGTGACGATGGGTGACTCGTTGATGTTGTTGATGGCAACCGTATAGGTTGCCGAATCGTCGGGATTCCCAACGATCGCCTGGTCATCAATGTTTACCGTGACGTCAAGTGAAGGGTTGGTTTCGAAGTCGAGCGATGCGTTAGCGATCAGACGTAGGTTGTTGCCAACAATTTCGAACATCGACGCATCGTCGCCGGACAATGTTAAGGTTTCACTGCCAAGCCCATCATCGCTGACGACGATCGTGGCGACGGTGGTGGCCGAACTGGTGTCGGTGCTCTCATCCAGGTTCGTGACGACTGGTGTCAACGAGATTGTTGGTGCTTCGTTCTGGTCGGTTACCGAAACCGTTAGTGTTTCGTCGTAGACGTTCATTGCCGAATCAATGACGCGGACAACCACTGAATACGAACTTTGTCGTTCGAAGTCCACGATTCCATCACTTAGAACAAGCTCGTTGGATCCGTTGATGGTGAATTTGGTTTCATCAGTGCCGCCTACGATTGCCCAAGTGAACGTGTCGCCAGCGTCTGCGTCCGTTGCGGTAAGCACACCAAGGCTGGTTCCCGCCGTCGTGTCCGTATTCTCGGTCACTGTGAATGTGCTCGGGTTGATATCCGTAGGTGAGGCATTGGTGACGGTGTAGAAGAGTTGCAGTTGCGGTGCCGTGGCGCCTTCGCTACTGGAATACGTGTACGAATTTCCGCCGGTGTTTTCACTGCCAAGAATCAATCCGTTATTGACGGTTGAGCCTGCAATCCACTCTTGAACCAGCGTGGTGATGTCCCAGGCGTGTTGGCCGGTGGTGGTGGCGTTAAACGTCGCGGTCGCCGTTGGGTCAAACGTTCCGCCGTTCCAGGTTGCCGAATTGGTTCGATTGTCCCAGCTTGGGAAACCCGCCGCACCGTCTTGGTTGCCCTGAACCCATGATTCCGTGACCTCGTAGACGCCGATGTCGAATACGCCCGAACCCGCAGTCGCTTCCAGCATCAAGTTTGCACCGGTAATCGTCGCGCCAACCGGAATGCTGCTGAAATCAAACTGCAACAGGATGCGTGAATTTCCGATGCTGCCGCCCGAGTGGTCGATTACTAACGTTTCGGAGATTCCGTAGTTGAAGTCGGATTCGTCTTTGTTGAGATACGTGTCATTCGACGGTGTCAGCACCTGTGTCGGAGTCTCGACCACATCGGTGATGGTCACGCTGTGGCTGGCCGAATCGTCCGGCGATCCAGAGATCGTTGTGTCGTCGACTTCGACGGTTACGTTCAGCGTTGGATTGGTTTCAAAGTCGAGGTTTACGCCGGCTTTCAAACGTAGGTCACCTCCAACGATCTCAAAGAATCCGGCGTCCAACCCCGACAGCGACAGCGTCTCGCTGCCCAGTGCATCATCCGTGATCACGATATTCGCAACCACAATCGCAGACGTTGTGTCAGTGTCCTCGGCGAGCGAAGCAACGACTGAGGTTAGCGAAACGCTGGGAGTTTCGTTCACATCCGTCAGGGTAAGAGTGTGCGAGTCTGAGTCGTCCGGGTTGCCGCCAACGGACGAGTCGTTGACGTTAACGGTGACATCGAGTTGGCTATTGGATTCGAAATCTAACGAGGCACCCGCGATTAGTCTTAGGTCGCTATCGACGATTTCGAACAGCCCCGCATCGGCGCCCGACAGCGACAGAGTATTGATTCCCAGGGCGTCGTCGGTCACCGTGATCGTTGAGACAATGATTGCCGTGGTCGTGTCGGTATCTTCGGCCAGAAGCGTCGTCGCAACGCTAAGTGATACGGTGGGAGCCTCATTGATGTCGACGACCGAAATCGTTAGCGTTTCGATGAACGAGTTTCCGCTCGAATCGGTGACGCGAACGTCGACTTCATACGCGGACTGGTTTTCGTAGTCCAGCACACCGTGGGTTAGGATCAGCCGGTCGTTGGATGCCCCGCCGATCGAAAAGCGAGCTTGGTCGGCGCCGCCGATGACTGCCCAGGTGAAGGGAGCACTTGAGTCTGCATCGGTGGCCGAGAGCACGCCGACATTGAATCCGCCGGTCGTGTCTGTGTTTTCGTTTACCGTCGAGTTCGATATCGAAATGTCGGTGGGAGTTTGGTTCAGCGGCGCGGAAATGGTCAGCGTCGTTGTCGCGACTTCGCTAACCGAAATGCCGTCTCTGGCGACAAACGTGATGGTCCGGCCGGTTCCAGTCGCTGGATTCGTGCTGTTGTTGTAGGTAACGGTTCGAAGCACTTGTTGATAGTTCGCGATCGTGTCGGAACCGGAAAGTGTTAGCGTTCCGGCGGCATAGCTTGCTGTGATTGAAGTGCCTGACGTCGTGGCGGCTAGAACTTCGTTAGAGCCATTTTGACGATCCGTGATCCTGATCGTTAGTGACTGCAGATTCGTGCTGTCAACGTCGATGATCGTTGCGTCTGTGTCGGTTACCGAGACCGGTCCGCCGCCATGGATGAATGTTTTCGAAAAACCATTGCCGGTCGCACCCGAACTGTTGTTCGAGTCCAGGTCCACGGTCGGTGCTTCAAGATGGAACTGACGCGCAAATACTCCGCTGGTGTCAGTGTTGCCAGATTGCGTTCCGTTGCCGCTCCAAGTGACAACAAAGTTGTCCATGTCTAGCAAGGCAACGGAGGCAAACTGTTGGTCGCCTGTGGTGCTGATGTTGACCTGCGAAGCGGCGGCGATCGCGCCGGTGTCGGCGTTGTATCGACGGAACTTGACGGAACTTCCGTTTCCGTCCCCGTCATCGTCGCCATGATAAACGACGATGAAGTCGCCATTGTCAGCCAACGCTACCGACGGCGATGTGTTATCCGAACTCAGTGACTGCCCACTGGCTTCGAACGATGATGTCACTTCGGTTCCGTCCGTGTCGGTCACACGTCCCCAAACACCAGCACCAAGACCGCCGACTCCGAAGGTTCTGTAGACGATCACGCTGCGGCCAAGCGAGTCAACTTCAAGGTCTGGTCCCGACGCCAGACCGAACACGTGGTCAACGATGACTTCGACGTGCAGGGCTGTTCCGCTGGCGTTGAAATGCCGGACATAGACTTCGCCATCCCATTCCCAGCCGACCGCAAATTGTCCGTTGTCGTTGATGCCGACCGCCGCTTCGTTCTGGTCGCCAGAAGTGTCAGAGTTCGCGCGAATTTCGGTGCCGTCGATCGCCGTGCCGTTCGCGTTGAACCGGCGGTAGAAGATTCCGTCTGTATCACCTACGCCGTTGCCTTCCCAGGCGATGATGAAGTCCCCGCTGGCGTTAACTGCAATGCTTGAGTTTGCTTGGGTGCCACCTGTTGTGTTGTTTACCACAAAGCTGGTTCCAAGAGTGTTTCCGCTGGCGTCGAAACGTTGAGCGTAGACGTCCTGCGGAATATCGAGCGCATCGGTCAGCGTCCAGGTCACCACAAAGCTGCCGTCATCAGCCGATCCGACACGTGCCCACTTTCGGTTGTTTGTTTGCGAGTAGGCGACCGTGATTTCGCCTGTTAGTGCCGCGCCAGACGAATCGAAACGTCTCGCGTAGACGCCCCATTTGTTGTCGACTTGGTTCAAACTTGACCACACGACGACATAGCTGCCGTCGTCCGCCATCGCGACGGATTGTTGGCTTCCCCGATCCTGGCCGCTCGTTACTTGGGTTGAACTGGTAGTGGTGTTGACGCGGAATTCAGATGTCGAACTCAGTTCGCGAAGTTCAAATGCGCCGATATCAACGAGCGAGCTTCGCGTGACGCCGCGTTGGTCATCGGACGGTGCGCCCGTCGTGGTTCCTGCGTTATAGGCAAGACTGGACGTCGTGATCGCGTGTGTCTTTCCGAAACCGCCGTTGTCGGCAAGCACGCCAAGATTGGCACTCGAACCAACGATGTCGCTGCCGCCGAGTCCGCTACTACCGTTTGCGTCTTGAACTAGGTTGAATCCGAGGCTTGTGATGGATCCCTGAATGTCAGCGTTCGCCGAGGACGCGGTGTTATTCGAGATGATCGTGTTGACAAGGCTGAACGATCCGCCTTGACGGCGTATGCCACCGCCGTTGCCGCCATTGTTGAAGGCGATCGTCGAGTTTGCGATCGACGTGGTACCAGTGCTGTAGACGCCTCCACCCGACGAGAAGGCGTTGTTGCTGCTGAGCGTGGCGTTGGTCAAGCTGAGCGTTCCGGAATTATAAATACCGCCGCCTGAACCCGCTTGATTTCCGCTGATCGTTACTCTTAGCAGGCTTGCCGTTCCGTCCGAATCAATCGCACCGCCCCGGACGGTTGAACCGTCGCCGTTGTTTTGGATCACGACGTCGGTAAGATCAAGCGTCGCGTTCGTGTTGACATAGATGCCCGCACCAAAGCCGCCGCGGTTGCCTTGGACCGTGACACGATCCAGACTCACGCTACCGTCCTCGATATAGATGCCACCGCCGTTGCCGGATGTGAATCCGTTTTGAATCGTTAAGTCTGAAATTGCAACGACCGACGAGGAACCGTCAATATGAAAAACTCGGTCCAGGGCACCGCCATCGATGATCGTATTGCCTGCACCGTTTCCGGTGATTGTGAGACTCTTGGTGATGTCCAAGTCACCGGTTAGCGAACCGTTCTCGCCAGTGCCAGAAATGTTCAGTGCGTAAGTCCCAGTCCCCAGCACGATCGTATCACCGCTGCTTGCCGAAATGATGGCTTCGCGGAGTGATGTCACATTATCGCTGCCATTGATCGTGTCGACGAAGGTTGTGACCGTGATCGTGCTAAGTTTTCCTAGCCAGTCTTGTTGCAGTTGGGCGCTGAATGCGACGTCCGTTTCGATCGATCCTGTGGTGAACTCTAAATTCCAGTCGCCACCAAACGAGGCATGACCGGTGTCGTCGTCGCTGGCGGCGACATCGGCTTCGGTCAAGGTGCTGATCGCGTCAATCAAGTAGCGACCGTCTTCGGTTGCCGCCAAGTCACAACCGTAAATCAGAATGTCAGCATTGGATGTCAGTGCCGACTGCCAGGATGCAATCTGTGACGCATGCGCGGCAATGTTGTCAGCGCCAAGCAACGTGTTCCCAAGACGCACTTCACCGTCCTCGGCGTGCGAGAACAAGTGCATTGACGAAATGTCGCTGCGTCCTGCGAGGACTTCGTTGATCTGGTCGATGCCATCGCGATCGATTTCGAGAACGAAGACTTCAAGGTTTCTTTCTGATGCGCTTAAGTCGTCCAATACCTGATCAATGTTGGCAACATCTGAATTGATGAAGACGAGTTCCGTCGATTGCGACGTTTCGGACGTAGCTAACTGTGCGATCGCGGCAGATTCGGCAGTGGCGGCGTCGTCGGACTGCTGTGGCTCGGCTTCGATCACCATCGCAGCTTGGTCTTGACCGTCCATGGCGGTCAAGTCGATGGGGGTAGCGCTGAAAAGTACGCGAGGTTCCAGGCTACTTAAACGCAACTGCGGACTCGGGGCGCTTTGTCGCTGCGGACGAGTGAACAAACGAGTACCCCGAGTGCTCCATTCGTCGATGGACATCAGCCATCGTCGCCAATCGTTGCGTCGTATTGCCATCGCGTTCGAGTCAGTTCGTTATTCAGGCGAGATACTTTATTGTCCGAGGGAAATGTAGGAGGTGGCTAAGGTCACGGTGAAATCAATCCCGCGAATCAGCCGGAAACCTTGCCTACCCCGAAACGTCGTGCGTGACTTTTCGGATCAAAACGGTTGTACGACAGGATTGATTGCGAAACGGATTGAAGTGGATGCGGTGAGTTTGCCGATTGACACGATTATGCACTCGCATTGCATGCGGATGGCCGCAGGTGCGCCGGCCTGATGGATCGGTAAAAGATGACTGGGAAACGTACGTGAAACTACGGAATTGCTGTAAACCGCTACTCGTCGCCATCGGTTCGATGGTTGTGGTAGCGACTGCGCATCCGAGCACGGCCCAGACACCCATGCAGGCACCCATGCAGCCGGCCGTTCAACGCACGGCCACGCCGCAGCCAATTTCGATTGCGACTTTGCAAAAGGTTTGGGAGACATCTTCGACACCGATCGTTGTCCCGGCTACGTCCAGTTTGCTTCCGTCGTCGTCATTCGACGACGTTCCACCGCCGATTGGCCATGGACCTTTCGACGGCCAGTTGCATTCTTATCGAGCCCGTGCGTACGGGATTCCGGATTCGCCTGAACCGATTGATGCGCAAATCATTGACCAGAAATCG
>JBAUHR010000967.1:0-13141 GCA_049680385.1 Rubripirellula sp.
GCCCCAATCGGCGAACTCGAAATTCGTTCCCGGTTTGAAAAACAAAGCATACTGCCCGCCTTCCGGTCCTAGCCAGAAACGTTCTTCTCCGCCGAAGATATAGATGTGCTCTTCCAGTTTGCCCTTCCGGTCAGCTTCCGAAAGGAGTCCTTTTTCAATGACCGGGCGGTTAATCCAGCCGAAGCTGGGGCCAGCCTTGCGGTCGAACGTGCTTGTCATCACACGTCCCTGATACTCGGGAGCCAGCGCGACCGCCGCGTCACCGTCGTGCAACAGAACAATTGACGTATGCTTTTTCATGAACGTCACATCGTCGTCGAACTTGTCGTCGCCCCAGACGTAAGGCGAAAACATGCACAGAGCTAACCCAACGATTACCGATGCTGCTGCAAATCTGGTGTTCTTCATCTTAGTTGTCCTTGGTTACATCGAATCGTTGAATGAATGGCAGCTTGTTTTGCTTTCCCCTTGGTTTGCCGATTTCCACACCCCACTCGGGAATCTCTCCGTTGCCACTTTGCAAAAACGCTTCCGGGCGATAGGCACCTCCAGCCCAAGGGCCATTCTTTACATGGTGCGTTTTGGAAAAACGGATGCCGTCTTCCGAATAGAGGATCGAATTCGTAATCGCTTTTGGCCCGGTCGTGCCGATCATCGCCGCGACGCCTGAGCCTTGCGGCCAAACCAGCACTTCATGATTGCCAGGAATGACCGGATTTGCTTTGTGCCTGACATAAGGCCCCTGCGGATGGTCTGCGATTGCCAAACCCATTTGAGTTTGCCCAGGGCTTTTGCCCAACTGTCGTCCTTTGTAATAGAACCAGTACTTGTCGTCCCGAACCAACAGGCAGGCGTCATCAACTAGGTGGCTGTCAAAATCTTCCGCGTTGTCGCTGTTCTTCAGCGCCGGGTTCGTAGCAAGACGCTCCCAAGGACCGTCGGGCGAATCTGATACCGCGATCCCGATTTTAGAATCGGGATTGAATCCTTTGCGGAACTCTTTGGACGTACCTGTATAGAACAACCAGTAGCGACCTTCGGCAACCAGGATGTTTGGCGTAAAGACACTCGCCCCTTCCCAACTTCCGGGCTCGCCTTTTCCCAATGCCATGCCTTTCTCGGTCCACTCGTGACCATCCGGCGAGGTCGCATACCAGAGTGTCGCATCGTAACCGGGAGAGATCTTCCCCTTCGAATACCACACGTAATACAAATCGTCGACTTTGATAATGTCACTGGGATCACGACGCATCACGCCCTTTTCGGCACCAATGCCTTCGACTGCCGAATGCGTCACGGTGACAGTGAGTGTGGCAGGTTCATCGGCAAAGGCAGCAGAAGCCGTGAGCACCATAACTGCAAGCAAACTAAATCGATTCATACTCTATTGTCTCCATTACTAATCAGTGACACGAATCAAAACGGGAGCCGACGTGGACTTGTGGGATTCATCACTCACCCCAGCCCAAACTCGATAGACGCCAGGTTTCGCAAATCGGATTGACTCGCCCACAGTAGTTGTTTCGTTAGTATATTCCCAATCAGGACGAGAGTGCCTGTTGACGTTGAGTCCTGCCGCCACTTCCCGGCTGATCTTCCGCTCGTCAATGCGTCGGCTCGGGCAACCTGGAAGTCATTTTGGGGCGGTCGAACTACGGTGCGACCGCTCGATCGCTGACCAATCGAAAGCTGACTGTGTTGCCGGCGCGAAAAGGAACGACCGTGCTTTCGCCAAATGCGTAGGCCTCTGGAACGGCCCAGGCTGTACGCTCCAAAGTGATCTGCGTTTGGTTTCTTAGCAAACCATAAAAGTCGGCTCCGTGGAAACTTGCAAAGGCTTCCAGTTTGTCCAGAGCTTCCGCCTGCTCAAAGACCTCTGCGTAAAGTTCGATCGCCGCGTGCGCGCTGAAAATGCCAGCGCAACCGCAAGCAGATTCCTTGGCATCACGCGAATGCGGTGCGCTATCGGTCCCGAGAAAAAAACGTGGATGCCCGCTCGTCGCCGCCTGAACCAACGCCGCGCGATGCTCTTCGCGTTTCAGAATCGGTAGGCAGTAGTGATGCGGTCGCAGGCCACCTTCAAACAAGGCGACTCGATTGAGCAAACAGTGATGTGGCGTGATGGTTGCCGCTACCCGCGTCGAAGCATCGCGAACGAATTGCACGCCCTGACGAGTTGTCACGTGTTCAAGTACGATTCGCAGGTTGGGAAAACGCTTGACCACGGCAGTCAATTCCCGCTCAATGAACACCGCTTCACGATCAAACGTGTCAACGGTCGGGTCGGTTGTTTCAGGATGGACCAGCAAGGGAAGGTCGCACTCCTGCATCGCCTCGAGTACGTCGAAGCAGTTTGCGATTTGTTGCACACCGTGGTGCGAATTGGTCGTTGCGCCAGCGGGATACCACTTCACGGCATGGACAAACCCGCTTCGTTTCGCTGTCTTGATCTCCTCTGGCGGTGTTTGCTCCGTCAAATATAGCGTCATTAACGGCTCGAAGCTGACGTCGCTTGGCACTGCTGCAAGGATGCGATCGCGATACTGCCTGGCAAGCTCTGTTGAAACGATTGGCGGATGAAGATTCGGCATGATGATCGCGCGAGCAAACCGCTGGGCAGTATGCGGCACCACAAGTCGCATCAATTCGCCATCGCGAACATGTAAATGAAAGTCATCAGGAGTCGTAATTGAGAATGTCTGCATGAGTAAATCGTAACATTCTTTTCCGCTTTGAACACACCATGATGCATGCGTGCAATGCCACGAAACGTAAAGGAACCGGTGAAGAACACTTCACCTACATCGAAAGCGTTTCATAATCGCTCACGCAGGCACCGTCGAGGCAAGCTTTGATGATCTCGCGGCCCTTGGAATCCAGGTCGTCCTCAAGGAAGGTGCTAATCTGCTGGTGGAAAAAGTCGGTCAGGATTTTCGCACCGGCGTCGTAGCCTTCTTCCCCGACCTCGGGCTGCGTTTCCACTTGCAAGAACCAATGGCCAATCGTTTGACCTTCGATTTGAATCGTCTGCGGCGTTTTTCCCAGCAGCGGGCAACGCGACTCTTGCACCCTGTCGGCGGCAAAGGGTGACGAACCGCGGCGAGACAAGTATTCCCGCGCGATCCACTGCGGGGAGAACCCGGTCGACCAGCAACCGATGTGTTGATTGGGCGTCAGTACGAAAAGCGTGTCGGGAATGTTCATCATCTGATGCAACAAGATGTTAGCTTGATCGACCCGTCGTCCCGTCGCGAACGGCCAGTACGATCCCACGCCTTCGCTGCTCATCCCTTTGGTGTCGATGATCGACGGATTGCCGTGACCGCGCGGTGCAACCAACCGCCACAACCATGCCAGCGAAGGCGGCAGGATATGGAACAAGCCCATGATTCCGTACGTCGGACGCTCACGGGTGCAAGGCGGACAACGAACACCGAAGCTACGAATGTCCACGGTCACGGGATCGTCAACGATGCCAGGATACTTGCTGCGCGGGAATACCAGTCGCGGGTTAGGACACGGTTTGCCCGGTTCGTCTTCGATGTGATTCCAGATCAAGGCCGTTGAACCCGGCGCGGCGTCAATATTCAAAAACAACAAAGGCTCGTCCGGGTGAATCGTCAATCGCTCCAGGTGCGGATCGGTTCCGTAACGCGTGATGTGATTGACGCGCAAGAACCAAGCGTGTTCGGCATCAATCACCGTGAGTTTGCGCTCGCGAGAATCCTTGTCTTGCAAATCGGGATGACACAGCGCCATGTCGTCGGTCACGGGGCGTAGTTCGCAACCGGTCGGCAACGCCACATGGCGTTTCTCACCGGTTGTCATGTTTGTGCCCAACAACAATCGCCCATCCGATTCACGGTGCATTTGTTCAAGCATTTCGCTCTTGCCGCCGCCCGAGGCACCTTCGTGCATGATCGTCACGGTATTGTCATAAGGCGTGACGACTTGCACCGTGGAACAATGCGCGGTCGTCCAATCTTGTTTTTCGCCCAGCGTTAGCAACATTCCATAAACGCCCTTCTTTGCCGATGGTCCAGGGTAGAGGTTGTAGCTGTACAGTTCATGCAGCTCGTCGCGGCGGTTATGCACCACCACTTGTTTGCCGCCGAAGTGTGTGTGACGAAACGGCGGGGCGATATAGATGATCGCCGAATGATGATAGTTCTCGCCCTTTGCTTCGATCTCTTCGATCGGAATGATCCCTTGCAGCATGGCCAGCCCGAGCGCAAAGAATCCCGCATTGGCCGGGCAGATCGCGACGGCTGGTAAGCCCTTGCCGGGAACGCCTGCGTTGAAGAAAAAGCAGGCCAAGTCCTGTGTCTTCAACCACGCGAATGTTTCCTGTCGCAAGTCCTCAAAGTCGGTGCCAAAACGCTGTTGATAAGTCGTCTTGTCCGTCGCCCCATCGTCCGCGATCACCATGCAATCCGCATCACGGCGGCGCATGTAGGGTTCCAAATAATTGGCGCTCACACCATTCGTTACGCGGCAAACACGAGCCTCGGGAACGAAATCGCCATCCACGTCGTAGCCAACCGTAAAGAAACCCTGGTCGTCGACTTGGTTATCAGGTACCGATGCTGCCACCAACTCCGCAGCGCTACTGATAAAACGAACCGACTTTGCCTCACTCAAAACCGACTCCGCCGAATGTGAGAGTGAGAGGTTGGGCAATTGTGAAGTGAACATCGTGCTAGGTTTCCGTGATAAGGCGCTGGTCTTGTAAAACGCTCCAAGTCGCGTTGTCAAAGTCTGGTGAGAACCTTACCGACTTGATGCTGGTCGATCGAATAGCTTGCGTGCTTTTAAAGCATTCAAAAAACCTATGCTTCGCACAGCCTTCCTAAGAAATTCAAAACGGGTGCGGCGCGTTCGTGATCGATGTATAGATCCGGCGCGTTACGACTATTAATAAATTCTATGACGCCCGCTGCCTTCTTGAAAATGATTCTCAGTTGCATAAGGTTGAGGTCAGCCAGCCAGCGAATTCTCTCATCGAAAAGCCAGCCAGCGAAAAAGTATTTCAATCCGAAAACTTCCCTTCGATGGAGAATCTCTTATGTTGGTTTCAACCTTTCGCGTCCACCGCCGTCGTCGCTTCAAGCAGGGTTTCACGCGGGGTTTCACGCTCGTCGAATTGCTTGTCGTGATCGCAATTATCGGTATCCTGGTTGGCTTGTTGCTGCCTGCGGTGCAAGCGGCTCGCGGAGCAGCACGGGCGATGCAGTGCAAAAACAATTTGAAACAAATCGGCTTGGCGTTGCATAACTACGAATCGATATTCCGAACATTTCCGCCCGGGTTCGTTTCGCAAGTCACCGGCCCCTGGCCCGGCGGAGGTAACGATCCCGTGCCCGAAATTGGACCTGGCTGGAGTGCGTTGGCGATGATGTTGCCACAGATGGAAGAGTCAGGGTTATACGAGCAAATCAATTTCAGCTTGCCAATCACAGACCCCGCTAACCAACCCGCACGATCGACGAACGTAGAAAGCTACCGTTGCCCCGGCGACACATGGACCGATCCCGTGTCTGTCTGGCCAGCCACGATTGGCATCAACGACCTCGCCGCGACGAGTTACGTCGGATTGCTTGGCGGCGCGGATCCAACGGGCAACGGTCCAACAGGAAGTTACTTAGCACGTTATGAAGAAACACCGTTTAATGGAATGTTTCATCGCAACAAAGCGATCCGGCATCGAGACATCACGGACGGCACGTCCAACACGATTGGTTTCGGCGAACGTGCGAGCATGTTTTCGCCCAACGGATGGGCTGGCGTTATCCCTGGCGGCCAGACTGTATTTTCCCAAGACATCGCTGGCAGACGCGGGCAAGTGGTTGGCGATACGGTTCGCCCCGCGATCACGATGGTCACGGTCCACGTCCGGTCCGGCGGCCCGAACTCACCGACCGGTAGTCCCGGCGGTTTCTGGGGGCCACATTTCGGCGGCGCTCATTTCCTGCTCATGGACGGATCGACACGCGGAATCCCAACCGAGGTAGATATCGAAATTTTTCGCGCCTTGTCGGGCAGAAACGATCATGTCGTCATCGAAGAGTTTTAGAATGGCATTGCGTTACGTTTTGGCCTACGCCCCCGAATCGGTTTCCCATGCCGATGGTCCGAAAGTTGCTCCTTCGTCAATCTCTTTCATTCCCGAAGGCCCCATTCCGGAAGGACACCCTCAATGAAGCGCTTTCAAAACATTCTGGTGTCGCTCGACACCCGCCATGAAGATCAGCCGATCCTTGAATCGGCCGCCGAAACCGCTCGCACCGACAGGGCCAAGCTAACACTGGTTGACGTCGTCGCGCCGATGAGTTGGATGACCCGCTTGCTGGTGCCCGACCATGAGCACATTCAGAAATTGACGGCGGATGAAAAACAGCAACGACTCGACGAATTGGCTGGCCCCCTTCGCGACAGCGGACTGGAAGTTGAAACCAAAGTTCTGCGGGGCAAGACGTCGACCGAGATCGTCCGCGAAGTGTTGCGGAACCGAATCGACTTGGTGATGCGAGTCGCGAAGGGTTCTGACAGTCGCCGAAAAGGAACGTTCGGAACGACCGGGACTCGACTGCTGCGAGAATGCCCATGCACGGTTCAACTGGTCGCATCCGCACACTCGCGACCGACCCATGTGCTCGCCGGCGTCGATACCACGACCGACAACGCTGACGATGCAAAACTCAACGAAGAAATTCTCGATCTCGCTCGTACGATCACCAATCGCGAAAACGCTCGATTGTCGATAGTTCATGCATGGACGATCGAAGATGAACAACTGCTTGATGGACGGATGCCCCATGGCGAGTACGAGCTGATGAAAAAAAGCCGCCAAGAGCATGTTGAGAAACTTCTCAATCAGTTTCTGCATTCGCACGGATGCAGCACGCACGATCATCACGTCTATATGCTTAAAGGTGAGGCGATCGATGTGATTCCAAGCTTTGCCGAGTCCGAGAATGTTGACTTGGTCGTGATCGGAACCATCGGGCGAAGTGGTGCGGCGGGTTTGCTGATCGGCAACACCGCCGAGCAGATACTTGATTCGATCCAGTGCAGTGTCGCCGCGGTCAAGCCGCCAAGCTTCGTTTCGCCCATCAAAACAGGCGGCTACGTTGCCGCATCAAAGAAGACGGTCACGTCATGAAGATTCTTTTTGCGAAAGACAATTCCGTTTACTCCGGCTACGCACTGGAGATGCTGGGCCAGTTACCGGTGTGCCAGCAAGTCGATCTTGATCTGGTCACCGTCATCGCCAAACTGCCCAACCCAGACTTGGTTCCGGCGGAGCAGAATGCGGTCAAGCAATTGCTGGAGCAACGGTCAGAAGTCCTGGCTCGACGCTTCCGAAGCGTATCCATTCATACCCCGCACGGGTCACCAGGAATCGAAATTACGCGACTTGCCAAGGAGGAAAACGCTGACCTGATTGTGCTGGGCGCGATCGGTCAGTCCGCGATCGCCCGCGTCTTGTTGGGCAGTGTATCGGAACACGTCGCAACCCGGTCCGATTGCTCGGTTTTAGTGGTTCGTCCGCCGGCAGTGGCACCTACGGAAGAACTTCCTAAACCGAAACTGCCACGCCATGTTCTGATCGCGATCGGTCAGGCGGAATCGGATGGTCGTTTGGCTCAGTGGGTTCGTGAAGTCGAACTGCCTACCGAAACGGAGGTCCACTTGATGCATGTGATCGAAACCGGCGAGTACTACGATCTTGATTTACTCCGCAAGGCATCCGCCTACTGGAAAGAAATGCGATCAACTGCGGCACGGCACATCGAAGCGATGCAGGCCGACCTGCAATCCGCCGGGTACGTGGTTCACACCAACATTGCCGACGCACCCCACATCGGCCAAGCGTTGGTCGATGACGCAGCGAAGAAAAACTGCGAGCTTGTCGTCTCAGGCGACCACCAAGGAACCCTGATCGACCGAATTCTGCTGGGCAGCACGTCGCGATACCTGCTGCGTCATTCAACCTGCAGCGTATTGATCGCGCGTTGAAACAAGTAGCAAAAGCTTCCAGCCTATCTCGATGATCAACGATAACCTGGATCTGGACTAAACAGCTTCGGACGATTCCTACGCCGACTAGCGTTGAAAGACATGGCGGACGCTGTCGATGACGTCTTGCTCGCCACTGCAAATCGAACCGAAACCTAAGAAGCCGCCCGAAGCTCGCGCGACTTGCTCGGCCATTCGAATCATACGATCGCCGATAGCCTCTTGAGTTCCGGAGCGTACCCGTTTGATTTGATCCGTGGTCACATTTGCCCACAGATAGAACAAGTTCGGATCGGGACGTTCATCTAGCCACGACTGAAACTTGGCGATCGCGGGGCCGTTACCGGACAAGTCCGAATCGAAGACCGCTCGCATCGCGATCGCGCGTTCTTCGTCGGTGACATACCCACTGCCCCAAGCGACCAGCGCGATGGGAGCCAAGGTAAGCGCTGGCAGTGTTTCCGCCGTGAATCCAGCATGAAACAACATCTCGATTAGCTCGGAATCAGCGGTGCTGGCCGCATGCGCCAATTCAATTCGCGTTCGCTCTACGGCCAGCGATTGCAGCAGTTGTTTCCGCAACTCCATCTCAGCTTTCAGGCAATGAAGGTCTTCGAGTCGATGGATTCTGCATGTGATTGACTTCATCGCAACCATGGGTGATCTCCTAAATGGACTGAGTTGATTGGCCAAAGTATCGCGTTACTCAATGCGATAGATCTCTGCGATGGCGTCCAGGATCGTTTGCTCGGCTGCGCAGACTTTGCCTATGCCGAAGTAGCCTCCAGAGGCCAGCGCGACGGCGGTTGCTTGTTCGAGCAACTGTTTGCCAACCAACTGACGAATGATCGGCGGCATCTTCAGCAGGCGACACTCGGTGTATTCCACCCACAAATCCCACAATTCCTGACCGGGTCGAACGTCGATCCAATTCTGTACGCGAGATGCAGCGACTGGTTGCTCAAGCAGCCGACTTTCATAGATCGACCACACTGCCGCCTGACACTCTTCGTCCGTGACCGATCCGCTGGCCCAGGCGGCGAACGCGATCGGAACAAGCTGCAAAGCGGGTATCGTTTCAGGCGAGAAACCTGCGTCGATGAGCGCATCGATCAACGCTTCGTCGTCAATGCCTGCAGCCTCGCAGAGTGCCTCCCTGTACGTACGCTCAAAGTAGGCATCGAGCTGCTTGTAGGCCGTTGGTTCATCAAGTGGGATAAACTCGACGGGCTGCCAGTCGTGAACGCGTTTCGTCAATGGTGACTCGGCTTGGCCGGGTGACATCAACATCGCAAGACTCCAAAAAAGGGTGCAACAAGTAGGCTCGTCAGCTATCGACCTGGATTGGTCGTATGACTCTCGCTGACAAACAACTCTACGCCTATCAGCCGTTCTTGATCCATTGATTAAACCGATACTCGGGCAACGAAAAAGCAAAGAGTCGAGATGAAAGTTTTTGCCGACGACGGCAGATGGCGACACAGTGATTCAATCTGTCACCCCTGCTTGTGCAATCCGCTCAGATTCGACGAATAGAACGACGTCCCTGAACGCATAGAAAAAACCTATGCAATTTTTGCCTTCATTCGAATGATCCATCACTACCCCAATACGTACAGTTAGGGGAATGAACTCCTCGCAAACGAACCAAAGGACTTGGCGATGGACGACGACCCTGTTTACACCGAAGCGGCACTTGATGAATCGACTGATAGCGGGCTGGCGACCGTTCCGCCGAACCATGTCGTTGGCATCGGTGCGTCCGCAGGCGGTTTAGAGTCGCTGGAAAAACTGTTTCGCAATCTGCCGACCGACACCGGAATGGCGTTCGTTGTTTTGCAGCATCTTTCGCCTGATTTTAAGAGCATGATGCTTGAACTGCTCGGTCGCGACACCACGATGACGATCCATCGCGCCGAAGACGGCATGCCGGTCGAAGCCGACTCAATTTACTTGCTGCCTCCAAAAAAGGAAATGATCATTGTCGACGGTCGGTTGCGGTTGACCGACAAGGATCGCAGCAAGGGTTTGGCCCTGCCAATCGACATGTTTCTAGGATCACTGGCGCGCGAATGTGGTAGCCAGGCGATCGCGATCATTCTTTCAGGCAGCGGGTCGGACGGTTCGCGTGGCGTGTTGGAAATCGCACGCCAGGGCGGATTCGTGATCAGCGAAAGCCCCAAAACGGCCAAGTTCGATGGGATGCCCGCCAGTGCTCAAGCTTCCGGGGTCGTCGATGAAATCCTGGTTCCTGAAGAGATCGGCCAGTTGCTCGTGCGAATTGCGACCCAGCCCGGACTGACTCGCAAGGAACGGATCGTTCAGGAAGAACTGCGGCAAGATTCGTTACAAGGCATGGCGTCCATCTATCAGCTTTTTCGGCGTGTCCACGATATCGACTTTTCGGTTTACAAAGACACCACCGTCCTGCGCCGCATTCATCGCCGCGTCAAGATGGTCGGCGCGGCTAGCGTAGACGACTACGCGCGAAAGCTACACGACGAACCGAAAGAACTCGACGCGCTTTACAGTGACTTGTTGATCGGCGTTACTCAGTTCTTCCGCGATCCGGAAACGTATTCGCTGCTGAGTCAAACTGTCTTTCCCGAGCTCGTTCTTCATCGTGAAGGAAACCAGCCGCTGCGAGCTTGGGTCGCCGGCTGTGCCACTGGCGAAGAGCCTTACTCGATGGCGACTGCGATCCACGAAGCATTCGAGAAAGCCGGTCGCGAGCCGAACCTGAAACTGTTTGCAACCGACGTGCATAAGTCGTCGCTGGAACATGCCGGTCGTGGCATTTATCCAGCGGAATTAATGAAAGGCGTTAGCGAAGATCGTTTGCAGAAGTACTTCGTTCCACGCGAGAACGGATACCAAGTCTCACCTGAGATTCGCCGTTCGATTGTCTTTGCGCCACACAATGTGCTCAGCGATGCGCCGTTCACCGATTTGGACTTCGTGTCTTGCCGCAACCTATTGATTTATTTTCAGAACATGGCCCAGAAGCGGGCGCTATCGATGTTCCACTACGCACTCAACAAAGGCGGAATCTTGCTGCTGGGCGGCAGCGAATCGCCGGGCGAGTTGTCCAGCGAGTTTGATGTCGTACACGAACGCGCCAGGATCTATCGCAAACGACGCAGCGTGCGATTGCCCAGCGAATTTCGTGCACCGATCAACCAAACGACGAATGATCTGCTGCACGTTTCATCTGTGCGAACAGCGTCCTCATCGCGACGACTGCCCAGCGAGCAGATCACACTGCACGATCAGATGCTCAATCGGTTCATGCCACCGAGTCTATTGATCGACGAGAATCAATGTTTGCTCGATACGTTTGGTGGAGCCGAGAAATTCTTGCGATTGCGGGCGCGGCAACCATCACTCAACGTGCTCGATCTGATGGATAAAGGCCTCCGCACGACGTTGTCCGGTGCCATCGGGAGAACACAGGTCGACAGCGTTCCGGTGCGATTTTCCAACGTTACTTTAAAAGCAGACGACACCACAGACGACCAGCCTGCGCGTGCTTATAACTTGACCGTGACTCCGATCAGCCATCCTTCGATCCAAGGGAAACATCATGTCATCTCGTTTGAAGCTCTCGACGTTCGTCCTGAAACCAACGACGCCTCGGTGGAAACCATGCCCGGAGAACTGGATGCCTCTCGCGATCATATTCGGCAACTTGAAGAGGACTTGCAATACTCGCGTGAAAACTTGCAAGCCACGATCGAAGAATTGGAAACGAGCAACGAGGAACTGCAGGCAACCAACGAGGAATTGATCGCGTCAAACGAGGAGTTGCAGAGTACGAACGAAGAACTGCACAGCGTCAACGAAGAGCTGTACACGGTCAACGCCGAACATCAGCGCAAAATCGGCGAGTTGGCGGAACTGAACCAGGACATGAATCACTTGTTCGAGAATACGGACGTGGCGACGGTGTTCTTGGATCGGGAGTTGCGAGTCCGCCGGTTCACGTCGCGAGTGAAGAAGGTGTTCGACCTGATGGAACATGACATCGGCCGTCCAATTCGCAGCTTTCTGCCCAAGTTCGCTGTCGGTGACTTGGTCGACGGATTGTCGCGAGTGCTTGAGGAAGACAAGCCGCAGGAATGCGAAACCGTTGCCGAGGATGGAACAAGTTATCTAATGCGAATGCTTCCGTACCGGGCGGGCGAAAAGGTCGAGGGCGTGGTACTGATGCTGATTGACGTTTCGTCGATGGAAGTGCTCCGCGATCGACTGCGTTGGATGTCAGCGATTGTCGAATCAACCGACGATGCGATCATCGGTCAAGACCTTGAGGGCGTAATCACAAGTTGGAATGCGGGTGCCCAGCGACTATACGGTCACTCTCCCGAACAAGCCATCGGTCAGCCTGTCTCGATCCTGATTCCCGAAGATCGGCAGGGTGAAGTCTCTGAGTATCACTCGGCGATCGCTGCGGGAGAGCGATTGCACACTCGCGATACGATCCGGCTCTGCAAAGACGGTTCGCTGCTGCACGTGTCGTTGACCGTTTCCCCTGTTTTTGATGCACACAGCAACTTGATCGGCATTTCCAAGATCGCACGCGACGTGAGTGAACGGATTTCGATGGAAGAAGAGATTCGCGAGCAAGTTCGACAACGAGAAGCGTTTTTGGCAACGTTATCGCATGAACTTCGCAATCCGCTTAACGCGGCGCTCAATGCGAGTCGGCTTGTTCGCGACGACCGGGCCGACGCCGAGACTCGCCATCAAGCGGCTGAAATTGTCGAGCGTCAAATCTCGATGACCCGAATGTTACTAGTCGACCTATTGGATATGTCACGTATCACCCAGGGCAAGATACAACTTAAGCGCGAACCGGTGGACTTGTGTCAGCTGATTCACAATGTTCGCGAAACAGTCCAATCGGACATCACGCGACACGCTCGGCAACTGGTGATCCAAGTACCCGATTATCCGTTGGTCGTTTCGGGCGACGCGATGCGTTTGCTGCAAGTTCAAGTGAATCTGATCAATAACGCCGCAAAGTATTCTCCAGTCGACTCCGACGTGATAGTTTCGATTGATCAGCAGGAGGATCAGGCGGTCATCTCGGTGACCGACGTCGGAGTTGGAATGGAACAAG
>JBAUHR010000968.1:0-1621 GCA_049680385.1 Rubripirellula sp.
ATCTGCGTGCCTTCTTCGCGTTCAATGGCGAATGAAATTGCGCCGGATCCGATGGTGTAGAAGAACGTCAGCATCACCACCGTCGGTATCATGCCCAGCAATGCGTCCTGACTGTTTTGCGTTACCAGGGAAATGACTGCCTGAATCAGCAAACAGCCAAACGCCATTGCCAGCCAGAGTCCCCGCTGCATGCGATACTCTTTCCACAGAAGTCTTAGAGCAATTGATGAGTTCATATTTCTGCACCTGCGCCGTTGTTCTTCGTGCCACCAGTTTTGCAACGTTGCGTGAAGTCCTGAGCCGTTTACTTTTTCCTGTCGCGAAGCTCGTCAAGAACGTCGGAATTACGCCGCCGAAAGCCTCGGCGACTTTCGCTACAGAGGACCTCGACTTTTCGAAACTCGCTCCACATCAGAGTTCAACCTTCGCCGTTACTGAACCACCCTGCATGTAGCCGACGTAAATGTCTTCCAGCGTCGGCTGCTTCAATTCGACCGCCGCGACGTTGACGTCCTGCCGAAATTCTTCGATTTCCGATTCCCGGGCATGACGAACCAGCAAACGCCACTGACGATCTTTTTGGATTCGATGAATCAGCACGCCTGGCGGAGTCGGAATGTCGGTGGCTCCGTTTTGCATTGTCACCGTTAATTCCGTGAGACTTGTCTTGAGGTCTTCCAGTCGTTCAACAATTTCCAGCTGACCGTGCTTCACAATGCAGACAACATCCGCAATGCGTTCAACTTCGGGAATCTGGTGACTCGACAGCAGCACCGTGCGATCTGTTGCTGCCACGTCGACCATGCTTTCGAGAAATTCTCGCCTGACGATCGGATCCAGACACGACGTGGGTTCATCCAGAATCAGCAATTCGGGTTCGTGAGAAATCGACAACGCCAGCCCGACTTTCGCCTTCATGCCGCGAGACATCGTGCTGATGCGTTTTTTCAGTGGCAGTCCGAATTCGCAGATCATGCGGCGATAATTTTTCACGAACGACTGATCATAGAAGCCTCCGCAGTACCAGCCGATTTCGTCAACCGTCATCCATTCATAAAGCGCGGGGCGATCAGGAACATATCCGACACGTCGGCGAATTTCCTGACCATGGTTCCAGCTGTCCAGGCCAAAGACGCGCGCCGCTCCGCTGTCCGGTTCCAGCAGCCCTAGCAGGATTCGCAGTGCAGTGGTCTTGCCAGCTCCGTTTTCGCCCAGCAACGCTACAACTGTCCCGCTTTCACCCACCAGCGAAACATTGTTCACCGCGACCTGACGGCCGAACTGCTTTGTGACATTCTTTAGCTCAAAGACGGCACTCATCACGCATCCCCCTTTTTGTTAAGTCGAGCCAGTTCTGATTCAAACAGCTGACGGATTTCGTCATCGACAAGCTGGCTTTGCCGAGCTTCCTCAAGCACGGCTCGCAGCCGTTCCTGAATAAGTCCCTGGCGGTCTTTGCGGCACTGCTTTACCGCCGTTTTGGGAACCTGAAGTCCCGTCCCGCGGACGACTTCCAGAATTCCTTCTGACTGCAATTCGCGATAAGCACGCGACACCGTGTTCGGGTTGACGGCTGTTTGCTTAGCCATTTCCCGGACGGAAGGCACCATTTCACCAGGCC
>JBAUHR010000969.1:0-12730 GCA_049680385.1 Rubripirellula sp.
GCAAAGCAGTTCACCGGCGCACGGTACACCCTGCGAGCGGAGTCGCAGGGCCACGAAGGGTGACCTCAAGTGGACCCGCGACTCCGCCCCGCGGGATGTGAACTGCAAAGCAGTTCACAGTCGCACGGTACACCCTGCGAGCGGAGTCGCAGGGCCACGAAGGGTGGCGGCGAAGTCTTTGCCGAGCTGTTGGTTTCCAAACCCGCACAGAGCTTGCCTTCACCTCATGCCATCCCTGTTTGATCAGGTCACCGTTTGCAGGCCTGGCATGAAGCCCAGGATCAACGGGAATGCGATAATCGCTTGGTTTCAAGCTTGGTTGCCGCCCACCGTCACGCGACGCACATGCCAACGAACTGGCAACCGCCGACGTGTCTTGCCCGTCAGCGAAAGAACAGCCAACAAAAAAGGCATCATCGCGGTTGCGATGATGCCTTGAGTTTCGTTTTTTACTGGATTCAAATAATCAAACAAAAAGCTGTGAACGCGTTTTAAGCCGCCGGCGAAGTCTTCACGTTTTTGCGACGACGGATTCGGAGGAACGCACCTGCACCACCCAAAGCTACCAATGCAATCGATGAAGGCTCGGGCACGGCAGCAACGTTGACGGTCCCATTGAATGCAAAATTTTCGAGGCGGAATGTGCTGTCGCCTGATTGGGCGCCCTGTACGAACAAGCGAAACTCAATCGGACTAGTCACGCCTTGGAAAGCAGCGTCGGTCAGATCTATGGTCGTCGCACCTGAACCATTCGCTGTGCCAATGTCACTGCTGAATGAACCTATACTCGACCGCAGGGCGAAAATCGTTGGACCTGGGTCAGAGCCGTTCGGGCCAATGGTGCTGTTATAGGTGAAGTCATCAAAGTCAACCGTTGCGTTCGCATCCGGTGTGATTGTGAATGAAAAGAATTTAGCAAAATTGATGAACGACTCGTTGTTCGCACCTGCAACAACCAGCTGATCGAACCCTCCGTATTGGGCCAGGCCATTCGTCGAAACGCCAAGGCTCGATACACCCGTTGCCACCATCTGATTCGTGGAATAAGGACTCCAGTTACCGGAGACGCTTCCGTCGATCGTGTTCCCGAGTATCAAGTCGCCGTGCGCAGGCACGGTCACTACGGAAGCGGCTACGAAGGCACAGATGGACGCTCCCACAAAATTTACGAGTCTATTCATATTTTTTTCGCCAACACAGTTTTGGAAGAATGTGGATCTTGCACCGTCTTAGTATTCTCTGAAACTACACTTTCGTCCACGTCGAATGAGGCCGAAATTGATATCTTTTGTGCGCGGAATTGATTGTTTTCGATTGATCGGGGAATTTGGCCGTTAGTATGGGGGGGCAAGGCCGGTTTTGAGTTTCCTTTCCACTTGAGTTTTCGAGGACCATGAAGCCGACCTACGAAAAGCTGGTTCCTCGTGCTGGCGAATCGTTTCGCTGCTTCGATCGTGCTGAACTGCGATCGCCGGCAAAATGGCACCGCCACCCCGAGATTGAGCTGACCTACGTGCCCTCCGGCACGGGCGCACGGATCGTGGGCGATCACATTGGTAGTTACGCCGATGACGACTTGGTGCTGCTTGGGTCACAACTTCCGCACACATGGGCCTCGGACGAATACCTCGGTCAAGCGAACGACCTGCACCACGCGATCGTGCTGCAGTTCCACCCGGAATTCCTGGGAAATGAATTTTTCGAGTGCGGCGAAATGACGAAAGTTGCTGCCCTTTTGAAACGATCTGAGCAAGGGCTGTGGTATCCGAAGGACGTGGCCACGCGAATCGGAACGCATCTGAAACTGTTGCTCGACAGCGAAGGCGCTGCTCGGCTGATAGGACTTTTCCTTGTTTTACATGAATTGTCCTGTTGCGAAAAAGCGGTTCCGCTGTCGACTCAGCCGTTCCAGCCACGTGGCCCGTCAATGGCCAATCATGCGGCCGAAACGAAGATTCAGACGGTCTGCGATCACATCGCTGTTCGCTTGCCCGATTGTGAGTTGTCACAAACGGAGTTAGCGGACTTGATTGGCATGAACCCGTCGGCATTCACACGGTTCTTCCGTCAGTCGACCGGGCGAACGCCATCTGAGTACATTGCCGAACTGCGAATCGGACTGGCTTGCCGATTGTTGACCGACACGGACGAGTCGATTCTGTCGATCTGTAGCCAGTCAGGATTCGCCAACCTGTCGAATTTTAATCGCCAATTTCGAAAGCGACGATCGACGACACCTCGCGAATTCCGGGCTCATTTCCGAGGCGTCACGTAGACGTAGAGTCGAGCCAATCGGAAAACGGCATCCTGACGAGTGCCCGCGGCGTTGTCACAAACAAAAAAAGCCCCGTCAAAATTGACGGGGCTTCATTGATTTGTCGCCGAGGGGTTCCGGGGCCTAGACCAGGTTCTTGCGAACGGCCCAGACGGCGGCTTGTGTACGATCGCTGACGCCGATCTTGCGAAGAATGTGTTGCACATGCTCCTTGACCGTTTCGTAGCTGATGCCAAGCATCTTGGCGATCTCTTTATTCGTCAGGCCCAGAGCCATTTGACGTAGAACTTCGCTTTCACGCTGAGTCAGCGGAACTTCGATGTCCTGGCTAAGGCGTGGCGTCGCAAGAGCACCGGTGACCCGGCGAAGTTCTTCGCGAGTCCAAGCCGATTCGCCGGCAACGGCGGTGTTGAGTGACTCAACCAAGCGTTCACGAGTCGCCGATTTGAGGATATAGCCCGATGCCCCCAAAGCGACCGCTCGCGCGATGTAGGTCGGGTTGTCGTAGGCCGAAAACAGAACAATGGGCAAATCAGGATGATCAAGTTTCAGACGCCCCAGAGCGTTCAGCCCGTCGCCGCCTTCCATTCGAATGTCCATCAAAACAGCGTCGGGAACCGACTTTTCAACCGCAGCCAATGCCTCGGCCGCGGTTGTCGCCTCAGCAGCGATTTCCAGATCAGTCCCTTCCAGCATCAACTTAAGGCCCATCCGGATGATCGCATGATCATCGACAATCAAAATCTTCTTGCTCATTTCATTTTCCAGTCGTAAAGAAAAGCCTCAGCATTCTGCTGGATGCCTAGGACAAAAGCCCCGCGAATCATTTCGCATCAGCACTATGTCGCTGTTTGACGAAGCGACAGAATGACCCAAAACCCACGAACCACCCAGTGCCATTTCTAGTGGCAACTCTCACTGGTTGGTTCGCAAGGCAATGCAATTGGGAAAATTAGGTCCATGCGAAGCGGCATTCTAAGCAATTCACCAAAAAGAAGTGCATCAAACACCCCCAATCTAGGCCGTAATTACTAAGAAATAAGCAGCACTACTGACTACCAAACCACCAAAATGGCTGAACTTCCGAATTTTGCAAGTCAATTAGTTCAACCTCAGGAAACCTTTCCCTACTCGAATTGTATCCAACTGGATCGCAATACGCCCCCAAATGGAGGCGTTTTCGCGGAAACTCGCAATAATTACGAGTACATTTGGTCCGAATAGGCTGGCGATCGAGCGATTCGTGACGACCGAACCGATAGATATGTACGTGCGTGCATGTGGTGTGGTGCTAGGCAGCGACACTGCTGGACGTCGCCTGCCTCTTGCTCGCTACCATGTCGCGAAACTGTAGACGCAGATTCTTGAGCCAGAAAATCAGGTAGACGTTGGCAACGAAAGAGATCAGCAGCAGTCCGTTGAACAGTGGCTGAGCGGCGACTTGCGGCGGGTCGCTGAATCTAGACGACTGATTTGTCTGTTCCGACTGCGAATCAAAGTTCACAGCCGACCCTGGAGTTCGGCGAGTTTCGGACGCCTGCGATTCTCGCGACTCGCTTGCCGGCGGCCTTGAATTGACCAAACTCTCTCGCTGGAACTGGCTCGATGAGTCGATGGTCGGTCGTGCTGCCGCGATCGAATCACGATCGCTAAACGGTGTGCCGCCGATCGGCCCGTTGGCCCAATTCGATTGGTTTTGCCCGCCGTACTGACCGCTTGGGGTTCGGTCCGAAGCACTGGCAAAGTTAGGTGGCTGGATTCCGGACACCGGAAACGGTGACGCACTGCTGGCCGATCCACCGTACGGCGAAGCCGGTTGCGATCGGTAGATCGAAGCGTCCGATGCCATGTTTTCCCGTAGATACTCGTTGCGCATTAGCTGGCCACGAGTATCCAAAATTCGGTTTTGATCATCGACGGCCCATGCTCCCACGGCCAACTGTGCCGCCGTCAATCGGCTGTCGGGCGTCGTTTGAGTGGCTTCGCGATACGTCAAACCATTGCCGGTGTCGCTCGCCCGAGATGAATAATCGTTGCGCGTATCACGACTGCTCACCGGTGGCTGCAAGCGGGATGATGAGTCTTGGCGTTGGGCAAGCAATTGCTGCTCACGCCGTTGTTGATCGAGTCGCTGCTGTTCGAGTCGCTGCTGTGCCAATCGTTGCTCTTCCAGTCGTTGCTGCTGCTGTTCTTGCAGCAGAAGTTCTTCTTGTTGTTGGCGAGCCTGTTGGGCACGTCGGTCCGCCATGATCTGGTCGTACTGAGACACTTCGGGGGTTCGACTGTTCATTGCTGACGAATTGGACTGCGAGTATCCGGCCAAGCCAGCGGGCTGACGACCAAAGGTGTCCGTTGATCGTAAGCCGTTTGTTGACCGTGCAGCCGCATTGGCGGCGTCTCTTGCCGCGGCAACGCGGTCGGGATCCCCCCAATTATTGTCGCGTTCTGCCGACTCGGCGGCGTTCGTTCCCCACGGCGATGCAGAGTTTCCTGCAGCAGAGTTTCCGGATCGGTCGTTTTGCCCCAATAGCGGTGGCGCAGCAAATCCTGAGTTTCCACCAGCGCTGGTTCTGGCCGCAGTTGCGGCGGATTGCGGCCGAGTCGATGGCGGTGGCACGAGGGCCGAATTGCGAGCGTCGGCGGTGGACGGTCCTGTGCCGGTTCCGCCTGTGCCAAAGGCGTTGCCAAGCGCTTGGCTAGTGCGATCGGCGATTTCTCGCCCCGCTCGGTCGATGTTCGTTCGCGCGGTATTCGCGGCATCTTTTAGTGTCGGCGTCGATGGGAACGAGAAGCCACCGCCCTGAGCACCGCCTTGCGGATCAGGTTTCATTGACGTGATTTTTGTTGCCGTGTCTTTGCTAGGCGACGCAACCACGACCATTTCTGGAGTCGCCATTTCTGGAGTCGCCATTTCTGGGATCGCAATGGGCGCCGCGTCTGCACTGGCCATGACAGTCGGCGGCATCTTGCGAGGCAGCGGGCCGTCACCGACTCGGATGACGATCTTGGTTACGCGACCGCGCACGGCCGGATCGACCACGCTGCTGATCTCGCCGATCCGATTTAACTGGTCAACCTCCGACGTCGGAACCTGGACAATGTATTCAACACCATCCCGGTTATGATCGGGTTGCCATCCGTACGTGATCCCCATGCCCATGGCGGCGATCATCATTAGCACCGGGACTCCGCCCATCGCTGTATCCTTCAGTGACGTTTTGGAACTGGGGGAGTTTAATGTGCCATCCGCGCAGCCTCTCCCGCAGGTTTCACGACAATCCTAACCGTCGACCTGCGACCGGGTAAAGAGAGATTCTGTGGGCAATTGGCACAGTGGAACGCGGCGGCGCAAAACTGCAGAAACTGGGCCGCCTAGGCGATCCTAGCGCCACTCCTGAACCGGCAACACTGCACTAATGTCCTGGCCGGCCAACAATGTGGCATCCGCCGAAGACACTAAATCAGTTTTTTCAATCGGTCGATCGCATCGATCAACGCGTCCGCTGCACGATCGATCTGGTCCATTGTATTGAAACGACCGATTCCAAACCGCGCACTGCGGCGAGCCTCGGATTCACTCAGTCCCATTGCTATCAACACATGACTGGGCATCGGATCAACGTTGCTGCAGGCCGATCCGGTACTGAACGCAATGTCCGGCACCGCCGCCATCCAGGTTTCGCCCTCAACCGAGGCGAGCCGCAAATTCAGGTTTCCCACCAACCGATCGCCGCCATCGAGGCTCGGTCCATTCAGTTCCGCCCCCTCAATTCCGCCGCGAAGTCGATTCCAAAAATGATCTCGCATCGCCCGCACACAGGCTCGGTCGGCTTCCATGGATTGACTGCAAAGTTCGAGAGCTCGCGTCAATCCGACCACCATCGCCGGAGCCATCGTGCCGCTGCGCAGCCCTCGCTGTTGCCCGCCACCCACGATTTCCGGTCGCAGCCGAACTCGCCGATCGCCGCCGCCGACGATTAACATTCCGATCCCCTTGGGACCATAAAACTTGTGTGCCGACGCGCTGACCAAGTCAATGTCGGCCGCGGCAATGTCGATCGGCAACCGCCCGATCATCTGCGTTGCATCACAGTGAAACAGGGCACCATGCCGGTGCGCCAGTTCGGCGATTTCGTGAAGCCCCGCGATTGCGCCAACTTCGTTGTTGGCTGCCATCACGGAAACGATCGCAGTGTCATCGTCGATCGCATCAGCCAGTCGGTCCAGATCCACCACGCCCGCCTTGGGCGAACCCGCCGGGATCACGGGGACCACGGTGACGCGGAATCCGTCGCGTTTCAAATCTTCACAGACATCCAAGACTGCTGGATGCTCAGTCGCCACCGTCACGATGTGCCGCCGTTTTTGACGCGGATGCAAGCACACGCCACGGATAGCCAAATTATTCGCTTCAGTCGCACCGCTGGTGAAGACAATCGTTTCCGGCGCGGCACCGACCAGCTTGGCGACCGATTTTGCCGAACGATCGATCGCATCCGCAGCAGCCATGCCTGCACGATGGCCGCTGTGCGGATTGCCATAGTCTTGGGTCAGCCACGGCAGCATGGCCTCGACGACCTGTGGATCGCAGGCCGTTGTCGAATGGTTGTCCAGATAGATCATCAGCAGTGGACTAACGGTAAAGAGCGTCGATGGCTAACTGGCTCCACGTTTCCAGCCCATCACGCTCGGCCTTCAACGTTTCGACGGGCACAAATCCGCCGTCGGCTAAATCAGCTTCGTTGCTTTTCACATCGGGCGTTTTCAGGACAAACCGATGAACGACCCCAACGTGAACTTTGCCGACGTCGTTCGAAGGATCATAGATCAGGCCTTCCTGAGTTTCCTCGTAGCCGGATTCTAACTGGATTTCTTCCGCCAATTCTCGGTGCATCCCCGTCGAATAAGGATCCGCACCGCCGGCCGCGTCTTCTTCGCTGATGTGGCCACCGATGCCGACACTGCGCCGAGCATGCAGTCGTTTCTCGCCCGATCCGCCACCACGCGTGTACGTGAACAAGTGGACGACTCCGTCGGCATTGGTCCATTGCAGCAACACGTAGGGGATCAGTTGCTTGAACGAAGGGTCCGTTTCCATGGCACTGCGAGGATGAAACGCCAACTGGTCACTGGCCAAAATCGGCTTCAGGAACCGATCCAACTCGGGCTCGAACCCGTCGATCGTGCCGATGGAGTCGATGACGGAAGCAGGAATGACCAGGATGTGTTCTTCTTTACCCGACAAGTCGTTGGCTCCGGTTGCAAGTTCGATGGTGCAATGAATTGGTGCAATGAATTGGTGCAATCAATCGTAAGCCGATAGTTGATCGTATCAGCCACGAAGATCAAGTCGCGTGAATCCGATCGAGCGCCTCGCCATCGATGGCAAACGAATCTCGATAGCCACGGCCACCGACCGTGCCGATCACCTCAAGCAGGATCTCGGGCGACGTCACTTGATCAGTCGTCTGTGCTTGCGTCGCTTGCCGTGCAGGTTTCGGCAACTCAGGAACCGCAAATTCGATCGCGTCGCCTTCGATTCGGCAGGACCCGAGTTGCGAGCTCACCGATTCGCTAGGCAATTCCGTGTTCTCGGCTCCGGTTTGCATCTGGTCGCTAGGCGGAATGGCCCAGCGGACTTCTAGGTCAACGGCATCGGACGATGTTCCTGGATCCATTCCACCCGGAACCTTCAATCCCAAGGTTTCGACGGCATCGCTTGGCAACCACAACGTTCCCACTCGCCGCTGCGTCACGAAAGCATATCGCCAGCCGAAGTAGATGAAGACTCCGGAAATCGCCGCCAAGACCATCGACACAACCGCCCCCCACTGGCCCGCGCCGATACCCAAGATCGCAATCGTCACGGCGGTCGTAAACGAAACCAGATGCAGAATCGAAATCCAAAGCCAGGCCCGCCGAGTTCCCGCATGCTTGGACACCAATCGATATCGGCCTCGAACGATTTTGGGTGGTGCGGCGGCCGACAAATAACCGAGCCCTGCAATCCCGACACTGCCATGAGTTATCAAAAACAACAGCGTGAACCCAAGGGTTCCCGATTGAATGCGACCATCCAAAACGGCTTGCGACGGATCGCTGGGATTGACCAGGCACGTCATCGAACCGGCTTGGTTGGCTTGCGAAAGTTCGCGATGCAGTTGACGCGGGTACTTGTCGCTGTTGGATCCCATTTCGAAAAAGCTGACCCGTTCGCTAACAAACTCTTGGGCACCAAACTTGTATCGATACCGACACTTCAAACGGTAAGAATGCCCTTCGGAATCCCGGTGTACGTCCACTTCCAACATCTCAGCCGTCGCCGGAACCGTTTGCCAGCGCAGCCCACCAAACCACTGCGTCAGACCACGCAACGTTAGCCCACCTAGGAACAATCCAGCGATCGCAAAGATGCCAAAGAAACACAATCCAACCGTGCGCTGCATATGGCTTTCGCCTTTCCATCAACGTGTTCTTGATCTGACGACCGATTCGCTACAGCTTAGCCGCGTCGCACTTGGATTTGCGAGGCACGAGTCGGCCGTGCCCCAACGTTCCGGTGAACGCTCCGTCCCGAGCACTGACTTGTCCGCGACACAAAACAACCGCCGGTCGGCCGGTGATTTCAAAGCCTTCGAATCCATCGTAGTCCGTGTTCATCAAATGAGTTTCCGCGCTGATCGTACCACGGTACTCGGGGTCCCAGACGACAAGATCGGCGTCGCTGCCAACTTGCAAAGTTCCTTTGGCAGGATCCATGCCGAACTGTTTGGCTGCGTTGGTGGATACCAGTCGCACGAATTGCTGCAACGTGATTCGGCCCGTTGAGACTCCGTGTGTGTACAGCAGCGTTGCCCGGTGTTCGACCGACGGGATGCCGTTGGGGATTTTGGTGAAGTCCGATTCCGGCGGCTTGCCCATCTCTTTCTGACCGACAAAGTCAAATGGCGCATGGTCGGTCGCGACCGTGGCAATCACATCCGACTCGATCGCGTTCCACAGAAACGCTTGATGAGAAACATCACGAAGCGGCGGGCTCATGACGTACTTGGCCCCTTCGAAATCCGGTCGCTCGGCATAAGTTTTATCCAGAACCAAATGTGGAATCACGGTCTCGATCGCAACGTCGACACCACGGTCCTGGAACTTCGTTGCCACTTCGACGGCTGGTTGGCAAGACGTGTGGACGATGTATCCACTCGCACCTGTCATTTCCAAAAACGTACAAAAATGATGCACACCTTCGGCCTCGACTTCGACGGGACGTGATGGTTCGTGGAATTCCGGGCCAAGGTTTCCGGCGGCCACCAATTCGGATTGCAACGAAGCAACCAACTCGGCGTTTTCGCAGTGAGCCGTTACAACAACGCCCAACTCTTTCGCCAATCGGCAAACTTGAAACAGTTCGGAATCCGTGACGCTGAAGGCGCCCTTATACGCCAAGAAAACCTTCAACGACTGAATGCCGTCTCCGACGATCTGGCGAAGCTGGTCCTCGACCCCAGCGTCGAACCGCGTCACGCCCATGTGAAACGAAAAATCACAAGCCGAAATCCCGACGGCTTTACTTTTCCACAACTGGTAAGCATCGACGGGTTCATCGTCGCGAGCCGGACAGCACATTTCGATCAGCGTGGTCGTACCACCGACCAACGCGGCCCGGCTGGCCGAATCGTACGTGTCTTTTGCACAAGTGCCCATGAACGGCAGATAAATGTGCACGTGCGGATCAATGAATCCTGGGAACACGTACTTCCCCGCAGCGTCGATCACCTCAATGTTTTTCTCCGATGCAATTGTCTCCGGTGCAATCGATGGTTCGATGCGAACGATCGTTTCACCATCGACCAGAATATCAGCCACGTAGTCTTGGTCGGCCGTGATGATGCGACCATTCTTGATCAGAAGATTCAAGGATTATCCTGCGTTGTCGAAGAAAACGAAGCGGTTTGTGGGGGCGGCGCAGATCACTCGCGGAATGGTTGCCCTACTCCCAGAAATCTGCCGCAGAGATCTGGCGCGGAGATCTGCCGCATAGATCTGTCCCAGAGATCTGTCCCAGAGATCTGGCGTTTTGGTTCGCACAGCTTAACACGAAGTGGGAATCGGCGGTCGGGTTGGCTATATTCAACAATTCCAGCATCCGAGACGCAAATCGCAATTGCCCACCGAGTTCATCTTCAATCTTCTATGAGTCTTTCATGACATGCTTTCAACCGATCCACTGCGTCTACGTGCTGGCAGCATCACTGATGCTTCACCTGGCTTCTGCTTCGGCCGCGCAACCAAACTTTGTGATCTTGATCGCCGATGATGTCAGCTACAACGATCTGGGATGTTATGGCAGCCTTGATGCTCGCACTCCCCAAATCGACGCTCTTGCCAAACAAGGTGTTCGTTTCACTAATGCCTTTTTGACCGCCAGTAGTTGCAGCCCCAGTCGCAGCAGCATCATCACCGGACGCTATCCGCATAACAACGGACAAGCGGCCGAGTTGCACCAAGCGATCTCGGGACACTTGCCCTCGTTCACCGGAACCTTGCGCGACAGCGGATACTTCACGTGTTTGGCGGGCAAGCATCACATGACCTGGGAAGACATGCCAGCCGGTGCGGCCAAGCCGACCGAACCGTTTGACAAAGTCTTTCCGCCAAACGAACCCGGCAACTCGGGTGGACATGCGAACTGGATCAAGGCAATCGATCAGCGCCCCAAGGACCAGCCTTTCTGTTTTTGGTTTGCCGCTCTGGACGCGCACCGCGATTGGGATGCCGACCGGCAATGGGACGACGCGTCGTACGGCCCCATGCACGACCCAAGCACGCTCCATTTGCCGCCCGCCTTTATCGACACACCGCAGACTCGCCAAGACTTTGCGTCGTATTTGAACGAGGTCACTCGGTTTGATCACTTCGTCGGGCGAGTCGTCGATCGTTTGAAAGACGAAGGCGTCTTCGATAACACGTACATCTTTGTACTGGCCGATAACGGACGTCCGTTTCCTCGTGCCAAAACACGACTGCACGACGATGGAATGCAGACGTACTTAGTTGCCACCGGACCGACGATCGATCACCCCGGTGATACCTGCGATTCGCTTGTCAGCGTGATCGACATCGCCCCCACAATCTTGGAACTAGCCGGTGTGGAAAAGCCAAACAGCTTTCAAGGCGTATCGATGCTGCCGCTGTTCGAGGATCTGTCGTCCTCGATTCGCACGCACGCGTTTTCGGAACATAACTGGCATGACTACGAAGCACTTGCTCGCAGCGTGCGCGACGGTCGCTGGTTATTGATCCGAAATTTTCGTCCCCAACTCGCGATGCAAGGACCAGCCGATTCAGTCCGCAGTCCAACGCACCAGGCACTACGATCGGCCGCCGCATCAACCCAACCGTTGTCGCCGATCCAGGCCGACGTGTTGGCCGCACCAAGACCCGAAATCGAACTATATGACACGGCCGGTGATCCGCACCAGGTTCACAACCTGGCCGGCAACCCAGCCTACGCCGCAATCCAATCGCGTCTCCTCACGACGCTCGAAACATGGCAAGAGAAAACGGGCGACGACAATCCCGAAAAAGTCACACCCGACATGTTCAATCGCGACACCGGTGAATCCCTGGGCCTCGGAAAAGCAAACGCAGCCAAACTCCGACAACCCTATCCCGGAAAACGAAACCACGCCGACACCATCAACGATCCCGGACTGTAGCCCAGCGGTGGATATTGCCGGTCACCGCTATCGATAAACGGCCCACAGGTAGTTGAGTGATTGGTCAGGATCGTGCCACACAGTCGTCACGCCTCCACGGCTAGAGCGGACGACCACGAATTTGACCATGCGTTCAGAGAAACCGTTTGGCGTGCCCATGCGGAGCGCAAAAGTGTCTCGTTCATGAGCAATTGCTGTTGGCCTAAGTTGCTCATTTGCGTCTGCAAGCCAATCCGGTGAAGGCGGGCTGGTGTTGAGTTCAGGCGTTAGGTTGCGAAGGTTGGTGACCCACCGGTCGACGTCACTTTCATCAGCCGTAAACGTCGCACTATGTTGTCCCGATCCGTAGGTGACCGTGATCTGCGTAGCGCTGGGTGGAACCTCAACAACCGAATCGATTGGAATACGAGTCGCCGCGTCAAAGGATTCTGTGGTTGGGCCGCATCCGACCGTAGCCAGAATCAGGCATGCAATCGAAGCGGAAACATGATTGATCAAAGAAGATTTTCGCATCGTTTATCCGCCCATGTGATGGCCATCGTCCGTATGCGTTAACCGATCGTCGTCGGGTAACGCAAAAAATCCCCAACAGACCGCGGGAACGAGCCTCCCAACCCACTTGTCGTGGATTCCCCTCAAGACAATCCACGCAACCAGCAACCACATGACTGGGAATTCGCCTGCCGTGCCACCCAGTTGTCGCCAGATCAACGGGCCAAGGCTAATCGTTAGCATCACG
>JBAUHR010000970.1:0-1569 GCA_049680385.1 Rubripirellula sp.
ATTACCGGCAGACGTTCTTGAAACTGGTTGACGGCAAACATCGGTTTGAACGTCAGTGTGAGACGCATGCGTTCGAGAACGTGTTCGTGCATGACGAAACGAACCACTACTTCGACATCTACGCCAAAGGCGGCAAGGAAGTGCATGCGGCATTGCAGCCGATCTTGGCTCGCGAGTTCCTCGGTGTGCATTTGCCACCTGAAGACCCAGCGGCCGAACCATTCATGTTGGGCCGAATCCTGGATCCGTCGTTTCTGTTTCCGACCATGCCACAGGACGCGATCAAAGAGGTGATCGTGACTTCGGCTCGCATCAAGATTCGTGGTGCCAAGGCGGGAGCGACGTTCGAGCCGAACAATGAATACGGCGCGAGGTCGCTGCAACGATTCATTGATTGCTTCATCCGCGAAGACAATCTGCCACGTGCGTTGATGGAGCTGCGTCGTGTCGAGTTGCGATTTCAAATGGCTGCTGGCGATGACTTTTCGCTTGCGATCACGAAGCCGAATCGCAGCACGCTGAAACAGTTGACCAACGTGCAACGGGTGTTAGCGGAAAAGTACCTCGCTTATTGGGGAGTCACGCATGCAGTCGATACCGACGCTGCTTCAGCTGCTTGAATGCGATTGGGCCGATACGGCAAGGTTGATGCGAAGTGAGCTGCGGTCCATCGCAGGTGAAGACGCGGCAACGAAGCTGGAGTCGTTGGGCGTGATCTCGCCGGCAACGCCGAGCAACCAAGTGGATGGGTCGTGCGATTTTTGCGCGTCGCATGACGTCGTACAAAACGGCGACGGCGACGATGCGGAGTTCTACGAGGTGTGTCCGTACGGAGAGGGCGGTCCGATCGACGCGGCGGAGTTGCAGACGTGGGCGGTCGATCCGGTGGGGATCGCCAACGTCCTTGCCAGGGCGGTCGAAGCCGGACAAATCGCCGAACCGCTGTTGCCCAATGCGGCTTGGCGGATCGGTGACGTGTCGATCGGCGGCGAACCTTTTTCGGTGGTGTTCGCGACGCGGCGGGGTGCGTCCCAGTTGGCCGATCGCCGGGAAGCGTCACGGATGATCGCGATCGGCCATCGTTTGCCGGCCGATGCGTTCGCCGGCACGCTGACTTTGGCGGAGGCGTTTGCGTTCACGTCGGATAGCGTCGAGTTGCGACCGAATCGACTGCGGCAAGCGATTCCTTTGACCACCGAGCGTCCCGGCAACGCGTTCTATCGCAAGGGCCAGGTATGGGTGGTTCGTTTCAACGGCGAAGAGACGTTTTTGGAAAACAATGTCGGGCCGTTGTACATCGCTCGGTTGTTGGCGACGCCTCATCAACCTGTGCCCGCCATCACTTTGTTGGCCAGTCGCATCGGGATCGACGAACAGAAGTTGATCGGGTCGTCGGGTGAATTGGCGGACCAGCAATCCGTCGATGAGTGCCGGCAGCGTTACCGAGAACTGATGTTGGAAATCGAAGAAGCTCGATCGAACAATGACCTCGGCAACTTGGAACGGTTGCAGGTCGAAGAAGATGCGTTGACGACCCACTTCGCATCCGTGTTGGGCAAGGGTGGCAAG
>JBAUHR010000971.1:0-23599 GCA_049680385.1 Rubripirellula sp.
GAGGCATCGGCGCCGCGATTCACGTCCGACGATCCGTTGCCCTGACTTGCGTGCTTTTTTACGAGCGAATTTCTGTTTCAAGGTTTCGAGCATGGGACGTCCAATGATCAATCGAGAAAGGCTTACCGCAGCGGTGCAGTGTCACAATCGGCGCTATCTCGGTGGTGCCGATTTCGCCGCCGATTTTAGCACATCACCGGTCCGGCCGTTCCGCTGACCGGGCGACGTCGCGGATTTCGCGTCGAACGATTGTTCGTACTGCTTCGCAGCAAGCGTCTGGCCGATAGACTTGGATGCAAACGATCGTGCCGACAAAGAGGTAACAAGAATGGCAGGAAAGATCTACTTGCTAAGTGAAGACTCGGACTTGATGGCGATGGAAGAAGCTCCCTACGACACCGAGAAACTGCTGCAAGAAATGCTCGCGAAGCACCCAGACCTGCTGGCCGGAGACCAAATCAACAGCGACGATTTTTATCGTTGCCAGCCTTCGATCTTGAAGAATCGCTCGGCGAGTTTGCGTTCGGGATTGGTTGAATCGGGAATGAACCAGACTTCGAATCGGGCAGCGTAGGGTTTTCCCCAGTCGCCTTCGTAGATTGTCAGACCTGACTTTGCACCGAATTTCTCTGACGGATCGTCCGACCACGTCATTCGCGTTTTCGATGCCCGCTCAAGTCGCTCCTCCGACAATGGTGTCTCCTGAGTGACCTCGAACGCCTTCAAGTACACCGAACCTGGCTCGCCGGGGTTCAACGAGTAAGCGACTTCGTAGATACCCGGTTGCATGCCGGTGAGCAATCGGAAGGGATGCCCGTCTTTACCGGCGAGTCGGCTCGCCAGATCGCGAGACCTTGCGTGGGCTGCTGCCAATGCGGCTTCTGGGTTCATCAAAAACACCGAAAACTCATGCTCCAGCGCCGCAAGGGTGGCTTTCGTGGCGCGTCGCTCGGGCTCGCCCGATTGCTCGAACACTTCCACCCACACACCGCCGCACTCGATCATGACTCGGCTTTCATGCAGCCCATTGCCTCGGCTCATCTGTGGTTCGACAAGCCCCGTTCCTTCCTGGACATGCTGCACTTCGTACCGACTCCATTGTTTGCGATCGAGACACAGCAGACAGCGGGTTTGAAAGCCAGTGTCGCCATGGAAATCCGAAATGTAGCCGTGCAACGTGTCCCGCGGATCCCCACCATAGCTCCAGCGACGGGACGCAAACCGGTTCCCCTGTTCCAGAAACACGTGCCAATCCGGCGATGCTTCGATGTAGTCAACGAAAGTGCTGGCGTGATCGGTTGACGCCTTCCGCAGCGATAGCGGATCAACTTTAAACGCCGTCGAAGAATCACCCGGACGACGCAGAGCCATGCGAATGCGGTCTTGAAACTCGTCGGTTTCATCGGTCACATCAAGCGGTTCAGCAGTCCAGGAATTTCCCGGTTCCACCGCGGCAATTTCGATGCCCTCGGGAATGGTCAAATTGTCCGCAAACCCGTCTTCGCTAGGACCAAACATGAACGAAAACATCAGGACAGCCAGCGCGGCGAGGGGCGCAACACCACAGCCGAAAAACAAAATCAGGCTAATGAATCCGAGTTTCCAGCGTTTGCAGAACAAGTGCCACACCGATGTCGCGATCATCCCAAAGAATGCGATCGCCCCAGCGTAGAACAGTCCGTTCGCCAACCCATCGAATCGCCACAGGACAGCGAAGACGAATGCGACAACCAGAACGATGTACGTCAATGCGGGCCACCACCCGCTGTTGAAATATCGTGTCAGTAAATGCTTCATGGTTTTCGGTCGAACTCAAAACATTGTCGCTCGATCGCAAAAACCGTGTCCCGAACAGGAATCAAGACTGATTGAGATAGTGATCGACGGCATCAGCGAGTGCGTTGAGCGGGACTGGTTTGCGGAACACTTGATGGGCCCCCAGCGAATGCATGCGCAACTCGAGCCCGTGTTCGTTTAGCCCAGTCATGATAACGACGGGAATCTCGCGTGTGTCGGGATGTTGTCGCAGTTGTGCCAGGACCTCTTCGCCGGATGTGTGCGGCATGTGCAAGTCCAACAGGATCATAACGGGGCTGAACTTGAAAGCGAACTTGTAGCCTTCGTCGCCCTCGTGAGCACGGGCGACATCATAGCCGCGTTGTTGGAGCTTGAGCTTCAACCCGTGCAAAAACTCTGCGTCGTCGTCGATGCACAACACCCACGGACGATCCACGGGATACTCCGGACGCTCGTGGGCGCCGTGTGCCCGCAGGCTTTGCTCTTCGCGAGCATCTAACGCGATCAACGTGGCGAGCGCGGATTCAGGAACGGCTGAGAAGTCTGGGGAATCGAACTGAGGAGCAAACTTGTCTGAGTTGTCAATTGGATTCATGGTTTTCGATTCTAGGTGGGAGTGTAGAAGGTAGGACTGGGGAGGTGGGTAGAGAGGAAGGGAGGAACGAATGAAGAAAGCAAGCAAGCAAGCAAGGAGAGAAGAAAGGAACAGCGGCGACTAGTGGGCCGTTGCACAGGAAACGTTCGATGTCTCGTTTTGCGTTTCAGCAATCTTGTCTAGCACACTTCGAAGATCGTCGAAAACTGTGCTCGACTTGTGGACGTGTTCGGCACCCAACTCCTGGCACGATCGCAGCGTATCCGCATCGTTTAAGCCGCTTACGAAAATCAGGTTGGTCTTTTGAACACTTTCATCTTCATTAAGAAACCGAAACGCAGTAAGACCATTTCCGGTTGGCGTTTCGATGTCAGCAATGATGACGTCAAACGTTTCATCCTTAAGACTGCGCATCAAAGACAGCCAATTGCGATCGAGCTTGGCGGTATGTCCCCAACCGCGAAGCGTCAACTGCAACAGATCACCAAAATCGATGTCATCGTCAATTAGTAGTATTTTCATGGGTCTTCTGCTCTTGCTTAGGCACTGACGGTTGTTTGAGATGCTAGGCTGGACGAGATCGCAGACAGCATCGCTTGGTTGATATAGGGCTTGGTCAAAAAGAAGTGCGTGCCCGATTCAAGCGACGTGTGTTTGTCGCCTGGACTGGCCGACACGATCACCACAGGAATTTTCGTTGTGCGAGGATCGGCCTTCAGTTTGGCCAACGCTTCTAAGCCATCCATGACGGGCATTCGCACATCCATCAGGATGACATCCGGCCGCAGGCTAACAGCCTTATCGATCGCTTCAACGCCGTTGACTGCGATCGAAACGTCATAGCCGTTATGGGCAACACGCAACTGGGTTCCGTGCAGGATTGCTTCGTCATCATCAACGACAAGTACATGTTTTTTAGTTTGCACAGCATTCGCCTCGCAACTTCGCATTTGGTGCTCTCAGACTCGTCAGTTTCGGACCCTGATGCTCAGTGTGATGTTTGGTATCGAGACGCTGATTCAGCATCGAAATTGCAGCAAACAATTCGAAGGATCCTTCGGGATGAAACTGAATGCAAGGCATTGGTCCCTGGGGTCGATTGCGATTGATCGATTCAATTTCGGTGATCACGCGAGCAAGAAATTCCATCGATTCCTTCGGACCTGCTCGCAGGACCAAATTCCATTCGGTCGGGCTAGGATGCAGAAGCAAGTCGGGGGCACGCACTAAATAGTTCAACAGCAGCTTGATCTCTCGCTCGGTTTCGTCGGTCGCGTTTTCGTCCGCCGCTGAAATGGTGAAAATCGTAACCGGCCCGAACGCTTCGATCGCAAGTAACCTCGCGAAGTATCGCTTGGCGACTTCCCTGGCGTCGTCATAGGGAACCGTAAACGAAAAGGTGCTTCCAACGCCTACTTCGCTGTCAAGCGACAGACTTCCTAGGTTGAGATCAACCAGCTCCTTTGCGATATTCAGACCTAGACCGACACCGTCAATCGACTGGTGCAAGCCTGTCTTGACCTGGCTAAATCGCTCGAAGATCTTCTTTTGTTGTTCGGGCTCGATTCCCGGGCCGCAGTCCGTGACCGAAAACCGACACTCACGCGCCGTATCACAGGCGGTCACTTCGATCGTGACACGATCGCCTGTACCGGAGAACTTGATTGCGTTGACGATCAGATTGATCAGTGTTCGCGATATTTTTTCGGCGTCACCATACACGTTCGTTTGGGTCGGGTCAGCAATGTATTGCAGTTCGATCCCGCGCAACGCGGCCCGTTGTTGAAGTCCTGACAAGATCCGTTCTACGATTTCGTTGGAACTGCAACGATCACGTTTCGCTGCCAATAGACCTGATTCGTGACGACTGACGTCAAGCATGTCGTCAACCATGTTGTTCAAATCATCCACGCGGTCTTCGATGACGCGAAGCATTCGGCATTGGTCAGGCGTAATCGGACCGACCACTTCATCCGCCATTAGATTTGCGTACTGCTTCACCACGCAAAGCGGAGTACGAAATTCGTGTGACACGTTGTTGACGAATGACTGGGACGAGTCGCACAACTTTTTCAGGTGCGCGTTCTTCTCTGCGAGCTCTTTGCTTTGGTGAATAAGAACCGATTTTTGACTCTGAACCGCATCAACCAGCCGTTTGATTTCGTTTCGATGCAGTTGACGTTGGACGCTTTGTTGCACACAGCGATGAATGATTGGTAAATCTGATTTGCACAGATAGTTGTCCGCACCTAGCGAAATCGCCTTAATGTATAAATCTTCGTCATCGCTGCCAGAAAGCGCAATGATCGCCGCCGACTGACACTCTCGGCTTAACTGAGTGATCGCAGATAGTCCCAGCGAATCGGGAAGCCCAAGGTCAGTGATGATGACTTGGAAGGTTCGCGTGCGAATTCGCTAAGCCCATCGCTTAGCGTCGTCGAATGGGTAACTTCGTAGTTGCCCACCGATCGTTTGAGTGAATGCCGCACGAGCATAGCGTCGCCGGCTTCATCCTCAATCAAGAGGATGCGAGTTGGTTTTGCATTCATGGTTTGCCCCAGTTTGAGCGAAATCGCTCGTATCAAGTCGCTTGCCCTAGCGATTGATTAACTTTTGAAACCTAACTCGCAACCGTCGAAGCATGCGGTAGAATTTAACGACAAATCGCGAGTTTTCCGATTATTCCGTCTCAGCATGTCGTCAATCCGAGTAGCAGGACAGACCGGCACAATCCGACGATCCGGTAAGGTTGGTTTTGTTTGGCGCCAATCGAGTATTGGCGTAGTCAGCGACGAAGCCCGATCGCCCTGCCCCGAACAATCACATGCTTGCTGCACAGACCACTCAATAGAACGCTCGATGACTTTCGCTCGAGCGAGCCCCTGCAAACACATTTCCTGTCAAGTGAAGTCCATGTCCGACCGTTGGCGTCGCATAACAACCCGGTTATTTCCTGCGTCGATATTACTTGGGTTGTGCTTCCCGTTGCATCCGAATATCGCTGTCGCCGAACCGACACAAACTGCTGATGTGATGCCGACGGTTGGTGACTTCACTTCAATGTGGTGGGCGGATGGCTTTCCAGGAATTATTCCCGAAGCGTCTTGGCGACGGTGCATTCGAAGTGGCACGTACGCGTTTGTGCTCGATACCGAAACGCTGGGGATTCCGCACCTGGGGCCAATCGTATCGGAGGCGACGTATGCGAACGTTGCTCTGCAAGATAATGTCGTCTGGCAATCGCTCGAACCAGCAGAACTTAGCCTAAGCGTGACGGTCGATGGAACGGTGTTCCGCTGTACCCGTGGCACGCCATGGAGTCGCTATTCCGGACCACGCGTGGTCGATGCAGGTCGCCTTGTCCAACGCGCCGATATAACCGAGTTACGATTCGAGTCCGACAACGGTGACTGGTTGAACGCCGAAGCGAGATTCGAAACGGTGGCTTGGCCTGACCAATTGGCAATGATTCTGGCGGTCCGTCCGGGTGTGCGTTCATCACGGCTACGTAAGGAACAAGCCGTCCAGCCTCCTAACCGATCGAGACAGCCTTCCAGGGCAATCGCCAGAGAACGCTGGCGAAATGCATCGATGGAAATCGGTTTGCGAAGCCATCAAGGCGAATTGCTTCAGACAAAAACAATCTCGGCAACTGATGATGGAGAAGGAGACGAGTGGCAAGAAGTTTCTCTAGCGTTCGATCCAGTTACGTTCTCGACTGCATCCACGAGTAGCCCAGTACGGGTTCGGGCGACAGAAATACCGAACAAACAAATCCGCGAGGTCGTATACGACAGCGCGCGCGGATGGCACCAAATTGACATCGACGGAATCGTACCAACGACTGCGACCGGGAATCAGTTCACAAAGAACGATTCAATCGAAAGGATTCGACTGTTGCTCTCGAATCCATCCGACACCGAACAAGTTGCTCGCCTACTATTCTCGAAAGCCACCGGCAACATCAGGCAGGGGATGGGTTCCGCCATCACTGGCATTTCAGCAGTACTTCGAGACAGCAATGGCATGCCCACCGGAATTCCGGTTCAATTGAGCAAGAACTGGCACACCGACCCCTTGGGTGGTCACTACTTGGGGCCTTGGTTTCACGGCTTTTCGATGTTGCGGCTACCTGCCGGTGCGAGCATCGAATTGGAACTGACACTTTGCTACGGTCACTGGGGCGGCGTTCCTGCTGCGTCGCAAGCGCAGCTAAGCCTAATCGGATGGGGCAGCAATCAGCACTGGACACAGAGTGCGATTGGGGCATGGGGCGAGAGCATTTGTTTCGAACCTGAACAGGTGCAAGCGAACTGTACGATCACGGACGTTCGTCCGGTTCTGGTCAGTACAGGAAAGAATGCACCACAGTGGGTTTGGACCGGCAACGTCGGTGGCGGTGATTTTTTTCGGTGCTTTGACTCAGACGGTAAACGCGTCGCCCATTCGGCAATGCAAACGATCGATCACCGACAAGGACCGTGTTTGACGGAAGTCACTTTCGCAGGAAAGGTTGGCCCGGGGATCGTCCACCAAAGCACCGTCAGCCTTGCTCGCACCGACGATATCGTGCGTGGGACTTACCGAGTCCGAATGGACGTTAGTAAAGCGACTGATTTCACGCGTTTTGTGATCTTCCAGATCGGTGCCGACACGTACAGTTTCACTCGCGAGAATAAGTTCGCGGTTGGAAATGAAACGGGCTTGTTGAAAGAATGGAACAGCCAGTGGGGTGGCGACGCTTACCGAACGAAACCTTGCCAGGCGGTCGGTCGCACGCCGTGGGTATCCCTGCACGAAGCGATCCGGCCCGACGAACAGCAACAGTACGCTTGGGCGAATCGCGGACTCGTTATCCGAGAATGGTCTGCAAGACTGGGCGGCCGAGCGGCGCCGGCGGCGTGGCTTGCCGAACGGGGCGTCGCTCGCGGCGACTCGTCCACGCTGGACGTGCTGCCACCGCCGGGTGTGACGCGTTTTGAACCTGGTGACTTCGTCGAGGCGACTTTCGAGCACATCGTGATGCCGCAAAATGTCGCCGACTACTACGGTCCGAATGACGCTCTTCGCGAGGCTCTGGCCAAGGACGCGAACACCGCGCTGATGATCCAGCGTGAAGCCATCGGCAACAACCGCGAAGTTGAAATGGTCTCGGGAACGATCCAGCACCGATACCCGGACATCCGAGTTGCCGTCGAGGGCAATGGTGCCGCTTTCAAGTTAACGGGCGGCCTAGCCTACGTGCCGGTAACTTTTACCGGACTAGCGTCGCATGACGGTTACGTGTTGAACGTCGATCACCAAGCCCTGGACCAGAGCACGCACGGCGATGATTTCTGGCAAACCGACTATGATCCGTCGACGCGAACTTGGAGTCGAACTTACAACATTCCTGCTGGCGACGGTAACGTTCTGCGGGTCGATTTCGGCCGTGCAGATCGGTAGATCGGTAGATTCAAAGCCTGCCACGAGATCGAGCGGTGATTTGAGATTTCGTGGCAGGGCAGTCATTTCAAACCTTACTTCGTGATCGAGACAACTGGATCGCCCAGAACTTCAAGACGCGGTCGGATTCCCAAACCCGGCTCGGTCGACGCAGCCATTCGACCATCGACTCGCTGCGGCGCTCCATCGGCAATTGAGGTTGTGACGTAGCTGTTGAAGTCAGTCGACGTGAACTGATATTCGACTGGAACCCCTTGGGCCAGGTGAGCGATCGCAGCGGTCACAATGTCACCGCCCCAACTGTCTTCCAACGTCATTGCGATGCCTAGCGAGACACATAAGTCGCGTGCCTGCTTGGCTCGCGTTAGACCGCCAAACTTGCTGATCTTGATGTTCACAACGTCCATCGCTCCGTCGGCGGCGCCCTTTAAGATTTCCGCAACCGAGTCGATCACCTCGTCCAGAACGAACGGCAGCGTTGTGTTGCGTCGAATGCTCAAACATTCCTCGTACGACTTGCACGGCTGTTCGATGTAGACGTCCAAATCCTTGACGGCATTGATCACGCGCATCGCTTCGTGCATCAGCCATCCCGTGTTGGCGTCGGCAACCAACTTGTCGCCTGGTTCTAGAACGTCTGCTGCAGCTCGAATCCGCGCGATGTCTTCGTCCGGATTCCCCCCGACCTTCAATTGAAAACGTCTGTAGCCTTCGGCGCGATACTTGGCAACGTTTTCAGCCATCTCTTCGGCTGGTCGCTGCGAAATGGCTCGATACAACGTCAGGTCAGAACTGTAGCGACCGCCCATCAACTCGCAAACGGGCATTCCGGTCGTCTTGCCCAGGATGTCCCAACAAGCGATGTCGATCGCAGACTTCACGTAAGGATGCCCTTTCAGTTGGCGATCCATTTTGTCGTTGATGACAAGCAGCTTTCGTGGATCGTCGCCGATCAACGAGGGCGCGAGTTCTTCGATTCCCGCTCGTACGCCGCGAGCGTAGGCGGGCAAATAGACCGGACCCAGCGGACAAACTTCGCCGTATCCAGTGACACCAGCATCCGTTTGGATCTCGACAACGCTTGAGTCAAAAACGCCCACGCTCTTGCCTTCGGACCAACTGTACTTGCCCTCGTGTAGGGGCAAGTCAACCTGATAGACATTGATACGACTAATCTTCACGGATTGAATTCCTCGTCAAAGTTCGCGAACCAGCACGACGTCACCAAAAGGCAGCTTCGTTAAAGCGGGTATCTTACGCGACTTTTCCGGGATTGTTTTAGTCACAAAAAAAAATCGTGACGCACACTTTTCTGCCGTACATGGTGGAGCAGGGACTTTGAACTTGCTTAGTCTCTCATTTGCTCTATCGCTCAGTCGTTTTTGCGTGCGTTGCTTGGTTGCCGTACAGTTGTCAACGTGCGATCGAAACCGTGGGCCCTCATCGCAACAGTCTGACACCCCAATCTCTTTCACGTGTCACTATGGTTGACGGAGAATCAGCACAGTTGCAAGGGTACGAAGTTTGGTGCGACATTTGCCGAGCATTTCAGAAATTGACGTGAAGCAAGTCACCCGTTCAACGAAATACACGCCATGTGTCACCCATTCGAAACGCCTTCGAAACTCACGCCTTAAGTCCGGCGGTGATCCTAGTTCTTTCAGGCGTGGTCGGCATCCCGGGCACGAATTCGATCTTGGTTAACAAAATCGAATTTGCCGGTGCTGGATCGTTCAAGCCAGATCAATCGTTTTCAACCAAAATGGATTTGGAAGGGCTTAAACCCCATCGGTATCGTGATAGCGACCAGAGCTTCCTGCGTTTCGAAACCGCCGTCAACCAAACAGGCACAGCGTGGAACAGGCTTCTTTCCAAAATTGGATCTGACTAGTCTTCCAAAATTGGGTTGCGACGTCGCTTGCGGCGGCGAGACAGAGATGCGAAGCCGGACAGGAACACGATTGTTGCGAATGTACCCGGTTCTGGAACAGCAGATACCGGGGGAACGAATGTCGAAGCGGGCGTCACTCCAATTTCGTCAACAAGTCCGCCAGTGCGAAGATCAGTGCTGTACGAATCACGAATGATTCTTACATTTGCTGAGGTCCCACTTGGGACAAACTCGTTGAAGGTGAAGAACCATCCGCTAGGTACACTCCCAAGCACCGTAGGGCGTATCCCGGTGTCTCCGCCGATCGAGTCGGTCATATCGAGATACAACGCCCCGGCGCCCAGTGTCTCTGCGTTGAATGCGCCGCTGAGGATATAGGTGTCGCCCGCAACAAGTCCTGTGATGGTTCGCTGGTACGCAAAACCGGGTCCTGAACGAGGCGTTGTGGGATTGGATGTGATCGCACCGATTCCGTTGAATCCGTCCGTTGTGTCCCAAGCCATTAACCCATAGGGCTCGGTCTGAATCCGCGACCATCCGCTAATGCCAGCACTAAAGTCTCCGTTGGCGACCAGATCATAGTGGCCTGACCCGGCGACCGGCATCGTAACAACCGTTTCGGCAAGCAGTTCTGCAGAACAAATACAAAGGGCGAGGGTGAAGAAGTATTTCAGCATCTTGGAATCGATTCCTGGAAATGAGGGGACGGTCGCTCGCAATGAGATTTGTTCTCGTTGCAACGGTTCAACAACCAGTGCGAGCGTCCATCCGGAATCGTCTAGAGAAACTTGAGGAAATTCACGAAATCAGAGAAGAAAGAGTCTCTAACGCCATGCGTGATTCCTTGTCAATTTGATTGACTTCTGTCGGGGGCAGACGAGTTCGCATCGCGACCGTTGCCAAACTCTTCGCGATTTTCGATTTCCTCTTGAAGTTTATCGGCCCAACTGTTTCGTGGACTTGCCGGTTGAATTCGCAAGGCACGTAAGTTGGTCTGCTTGGCAAGCTCGAAGCCGCCAGGACTTTCCAATGCGAGCGAGGTCAACACGTTCAGCGATTCAAGGTCATAGGGTTTCATTGAAACGACGAGCTTCGCATGCGAGATTGCCCGGTCGAGGTCGCGCAAATGCTTCGGTGCTTCATTCAGAATTGACCGCGCGTAATGCAGATTCATCATCGGATCGTTGCTCGCCAAATCAACGGCTTTCGCGTATTCCTGGATCGCTTTCTCGGGTTCACTTCGACGCGAGTGCCCCTTAGCCTTAGCGAGATGCGCATCGGCCGAGTCTGGAAACTGGGCGACTAGGTCCGCAAGCAGCAGGTCAGCGTCTGCGCGGCGGTCGCGGCGATCGAGAAACTCGGCCAGTGAAGTGTGAGTGTGCTGAAGGACCCGGCGGACCATCAGGTCGTGGCGGTAAATGGTGTAGACCTTTCGGATCCGATCACAAGCTTCCTTATACAGCGATTCTGCGTTGCCGAACCGCCCGCTTGATTCTAACAATTTCGCATTCGCTTCTTTCATTGTGACGGCCAACCAGGACTGAATATACGCCTCCTGTGGATCAACCATTCCGGCTAGTTGGTCAAATCCAGCCGCTGCCTTTCGGTAGTACCTGTCCGCCTCATCAACATTGCCTTTATCCGAATTCGCCATGGCTAGATGGCGATAGGCGTCGGGCGGGACCGGCCGATCGGCGTTAGATGCAATCTCAATGGACTGGCGGATCAATTCAACGCACCGCGGCGAAGTCTGGTCAAGGTTTTCGGCGACTTTGACGTGCAACAATGCCAGCCAGTCCGAGTTATCGGTGGGGCGGATCCAATTCGCGTGCTTGGCTAGACGCAACGCCCACTCGGCATCGGAAAGTCGTTCTTCGGCCGTTCGCCACGTCGCATGAGATCTTTGAAATAGCGGCAGTGTCAATCGGTCTGCGTATTCTGGGTTGCCAGGGAACTCTTTGGTGAGACCAGCGAGAATTGAAATCGCCTGATCGATTGCTACCCGTTGCTTTTTGGGGTGCCCAGTACGTTCATAGAGGAATGCCACGTCACTGTGTGATTTGGCTTGCTGCATCCGTGCGTAAGGATCCTTGTCATGGTTCTGCGTGAAATTTTCGTAGAACGCAAATGCTTCGGAAAAAATAGTTTCTTGAATCGAGTTAGCGCCTTCGAGTTCTGCGAATTGTGGTGACGCGACTTCACGAACAATGCGGTCAAGCGATTTCATTGCGAGCGAGAAATCCTCGCGACTCTGCTGGAGACTTCGTTTCGTCGCTGCTTTGGCTTCTAAAGCAACTTGGCGAGCGGCCTCGGCCTCTTGGCGTTGTGCTTCCGCGACTAAACGAAGGGCGTCTGCGTCACCTCGCGCTTCATTGGCACTGATTGCAAACCAGATGCTCACGCCGGTGCCGATCAGCATGGCAAACAGAACGGCCCCAAGCGAAGCCAGCAATCCGCGGTTCTTGGATGAATAGATTCGAAACCGATATCGCATCGACGGCGGACAAGCGACAACCGCATCGCCAACCAAATAACGTTGAACATCCTCAGCCAACGCGCCGGCCGACGGATACCGTCGATTGCGATCCTTTTCGATCGCCCGCATCACGATCCAGTCCAGGTCTCGAGACTGTCTTCCTGAAAACAACGAATCGCGACGCATGCTAGGACGCAATGGGTGGACTTCGCAGATCTGTTTCTGCAACTCAGCTGCAGACATGTTGCGCACCAAGTCTCGATCCAGAGGCGTCACGCCAACCAACAGCTCATACAAAATGATCCCCAGCGAGTAGACGTCGCTGCGGGTATCGATGTCACGGTACGACGCATCCGCTTGTTCGGGGCTCATATAAATCGGTGTGCCGATAACGGCACTATCAAGCGTGTGCTGTGTCTCGTCGGCGGTCTGTTTCTTCGCTACTTTGGCAATGCCGAAATCAATGATCTTGACGGCGGGACGACCGTCAGTTGCGGCGACTAGTACGTTGTTCGGCTTCAAGTCGCGATGAATAATTCCCTTTTGATGCGCATGCTGAACGCCATCGCACACTTCGACGAACAAACGCAAACGCTCGGGGATTCCATAGTTCGAATCGTTGCAGAAACATGTGATTGCGTGACCTTCCACAAATTCCATTGCGAAATAGGGCTGTCCCTGGTCCGTCGTTCCGGCATCAAAGACCGTCGCGATGGCGGGGTGGTCCATGATGGCCAAAGTTTGACGCTCGCGATCGAAACGTCCAAGGATCTGCTCGCTATTGAGACCAGGTCGGACAACCTTAATTGCCACGGTTCGGCAAAGCGGTTCGAATTGCTCAGCTCTAAAAACAGCCCCCATGCCGCCTTCGCCCACCTGGTCGATTAGATGGAATCCTTGAATCGATATTGTCTCGGGAATTCCGGCTATTTGACGTTCCTCATTTCCCAAACCGCTGCCAATGGCGACCGTTGGCTCGTCGTCTGCGTCCGTCGGTTCGAGATCAAAGACTTGATCAATCAATCCAGGCTTGGATTCTGATTCAAGGAGCCCGCGCACCTCTTCTGCGATCTCTGGGGACCGGCAACTCAGTTGGCCGAGCCACCTATCGCGACGCTCGCCCCTCGGTATTTCAATGCACCGCAAGAACTGCAACTTGACTTCGGCGATTGATTCAACGTTAAACGACAACGGCACAGGCATTGAAGGTGAAAATCCGAGCTGGAGCAATCTTGTGACAGAAGAACAATCCTGCCGATCGACAATGCGATCAACTTCACGCGTTCGTCCAGAGAATCTTATATTTTCCGAGAAAAACTAACAGACTCGAGTGCTTAGTCCTTCAGCAACCTACTCATCATCCCGCGGGCGAAAGTCCAATGCGCGTACGCGGTCGATCGCGGCAGCCCGAGCATCACGGCCGCCTCAGGAATCGAAACGCCAGCAAAGCAATGCAGTTTGACGAGTTCAGCAATCTGTGGATCAATTTCAGCGAGCGATGAAAGTGCTTCGCTGACAGCCAACACGGTCTCGGGATCGGCTGACGTCGAAGTGATGTTATCGAGTTCCACTCGCAGGAAGTCCCCTCCCCGCCGCTTCGTTTTTCGGTGACGTGCATGCTCAACCAATATCCTACGCATTGCCTCGGCCGCCGCCGCAAAAAAATGCCCTTTCGAATCCCATTGCTGAACTCGATCGCCGCTAACCAGTCGCATGTAGGCTTCATGCACCAGGGCGGTCGTTTGCAAGGTATGGTCGGACCGCTCGCGCGACATCCGCGATTTTGCCAAGCTCTTCAACTCGGCATAGACCAGCGGCAAAACTTGCGCCGAGGCGTGTGGGTTGCCCCGACTGATCTGTTCCAGCAACGCGGTGACTTCGTGCATGCTTGGGATGGAATGCGGAGTTAGGAATGGAATTGCATGCGAACAGATTAGTCGATACCGATTCGCTCTGCCACAATCCTTCAAATGTTACACGATCCAGTTGCAGGTCTTGCTCAAGTCCTCGCTTTCGCAGATGCCATGATTCTGAACAAAGGAATCAGATTTGAATCGGTCGTGCAAGCGAACAATCTTTGGCGGTAAGAAATCGAGCACGCAATGAAATTCGCAATGCCGCATCTCGATCAGTATTCCGTAAAGCTAAATCGAACGCGTTGATACCGACGCAGGTGCTTGATCTGCGTTTCCCCCAAGAAGACGGTTTGCTGCTGTTCGACGTCATACGAACCAACAAGTTATTCACCGCATCGAGTACGCCGTCTCTGACCGAGGGGCTTCGACCGTGATTCACTTCCAACCTTCGACGCAAAATGCTCTCCGGCCAGTATCTACGCTGGAATTGGTCAACGTCACAAGCATTGCCCGGGCTTGCCTGTGTCGCTATGCCGAAAATGAATCAGAACTTCTTCACCGATACGATGGGCGGTACCGTGACCTTTCGCTTTCACTTCTACCTTGCAGTAAACGATGTCGCCACCAAGACAACATAGGACCTCCGCATTTCCGATTGTTCCGACAGGCCCGGTCAACTGGCTTACCGGCCGCCCTTCACCAACTTCGATACGGATCGACGACAAATAGCGATCGATCGCACTGGTGACTTCGTCCTAATTGCGATCCTTCTGTCCGCTTGAATCGACTTGGGCAGAACCAGTGGCTGCAAACAAAACGCACGACACAATACGAACGGCGAAACGAATAGCCTGGATCCTCAGCATCATTCTCTTTCAATCTTTGATCCGAACTACGATCGAAAGGCACGAGTCAATCAGCCACACGAGTCACAACCACTCGAATCTTTCTACGATGTCAATAACATCACGTATGGCTGTGTATGGAGGAACAGTGCACAGTCGCGATCGATCAAGCTTTGCACTCGACCTAGGCCGGTTCGTCAGTTTACACGACTGAATCGGAATGGTCAAAATTCTCAAACACACTCTGAGTTTTTGCGATCAAGAAGAAACCAGTGGGTGCGAGGATCAGCACGAGTACGGTTCCGAAAATCAGTCCAAAGCTGAGACTGGTCGCCATCGGGATTAGCACTTGGGCTTGCCGCGATGTTTCGAGCAAGATCGGCATCATGCCGCCGATCGTCGTCAGCGACGTTAGCAGCACTGGGCGACATCGCCGACGACCGGCGTCAATGATGGCGTCGTTCAGTGACAGTCCATCGCCCAAGCGGCGGTTGATGAAGTCGATTAGCACGATCGAATCGTTGACGACAATACCGGACAGCGCGACGAGGCCGTAGATGCTGAACAGAGTGAAAGGCAAGCCCATGATGACGTGGCCAAAGATCGCACCGCACGCGCCGAAGGGAATGATCGAGAGTACTAGGAAGGGTTGCAGGTAAGACTTGAACTCGATCGTGAACAACAGATACATCGCGATCATCACGGCGATGAAACCGTACAGCATGCTGTTCATGGATTCGTTGGTTTGTTCCTCTTGACCTTCCCACAGAACTCGCAGACTTGGGAATTCTTCGGCCAGCTTTGGCATCAGCGTTTTCTTCAAGTCGGCGGTGATCGCGAACGCGTTGCCGACTTCTTCGTCCACGTCGGCGGCGATCGTGACGGACCGCATTTGATCCAGACGATGGATCGCCGAATAACTGCGAGCAATCTCAATGTCCGCGAGTTCCGTCAGCGGTCGCTCGTTGCCTTCGGGGTCGCGGACGCGAATTTCATCGAAGTCGGCCACCGATTCACGTTGTTCGCGTGGATACCGCACTCGCAGTTGCACTTCGTGACGTCCCCGTTGCAGCCGCATGGCTTCTTCGCCGTAATAGGACGCTCGGACCGTGCTGGAAAGCTCGGCCAGCGAGACGCCCATCGCTTTTGCGTCGTCCTTGATTTGCAGACGGTATTCCCATTTGCCCGGGCGTCCGCCCGCGGTGACATCGTGAACGCCGGGATACTTTTCAAGTTGGGCAACACAGGTCTCGACTGCTGCTTCAAGTTTCGGGATGTCCTCGCTGCGAGCCAACAACGAAAACTCAATCGGCAAGCCAGCCAGACCTCGCGGGCCAGATCCGAACGAAACAACGTCTGCCCCCAGGAAATTGCCCGCCTTCTTTCGCCAACGCTGAACGAAGTCTTGGCTCGTCAGGTCTCGATCACCGACCTCGATCAGTTGCACGGTTAGACTGCCGACGTGGCTGCCCGATGAAACGTCGCCGTCCGTGCTGGCTCCGTAGCCGACGGTACGGTGCAAAGCGCTGACGACGCCCTCGGGGTTTTGAGTTAGCCCTTCGTCGATGGATTCTTGATTGATTTGTCGAACAGCGTTTTCGAGTCGCTTGGTGGCTTCGTCCGCAATCCGTTCCGGAGTCCCGTCTGGGAACGCGATCATGACGGTGCAGAAGTTGGAATCAATCTGGGGCAGAACGATGTAGGGAACGATACCGCTGCGAATCGTGCCAACGGTCACCAACAACAGAGTGACCGCACAGCAAACGACCAGGGCAGGAAAACGAAGCGAGAACCGGAGTGTTGGCAAATACAGTCTTTCGATGAACGCCTCCAGAACGACCGATACGAATCGGTTGATGTGCTGTATACCGACGGCTAAAAAACGAAACGGACCAAACAACCACATTGCCGTTCGAATCCCCACACCGTCTTTGTGAGCTAAGTGCGATGGCAGGACCGTCAGCGCTTCGCCCAGTGAAAACAGCAAGATCGCAATCATCGCCAACGGCAATACTTCCGTGAACCGAGCAAGCCGTCCGGTCATGAACAGCATCGGCAGAAACGCGAGGATCGTGGTCAGGACGCTGGTAACGACCGATGGCATGACCTCGATGGTGCCATCGATCGCTGCGTCGCGAAGAGACTTTCCCATGGTTCGATGAACGTAGATGTTCTCGCCAATCACAATCGCATCGTCGACCATGATGCCCAACGCGATCAGAAACGCGAACATCGACGTCATGTTTAGCGTTTGGTCGGTGAAGTACATCACCATCAATGCGCCTGCGATGGACAGTGGGATGCCCATCGAAACCCAAATCGCCAAACGCAAATCCAGAAACAGCGTCAGCAACACAAACACCAACAACAATCCTTGCCAGCCGTTCTTTACCAGCAGCAGCAACCGAGCTTTCACATCTTCGGTGCGATCGCGAAAATAGATCAGCTCGTAACCAACCGGCACGTCGTACTCTTGCACGAACTTTTTGACGACGTCGCCGACTTTGATGATGTCTTCTGTTTTTGCCGTGTCAATTTGCACCGCCAGACCGGGGCGGCCGTTGATACGACTGATCGCTGAATCGTCGGTGAACTCGTCACGAACTTCGCCAAGATCTCCGACAGTTAAAACGACACCCCCGGCGTCCTTGATCAGCGGGATCGCGGCGATGGTTGCCCCGGTCGATTGACGATTGCTTCCGCGAAGCAGTATGTCTTGCGAAGCAGTCTTTAGCGTTCCGCCCGGCACTTCGACGTTCTCGGTGCGGACGACTTGGGCAACCTGCGAAAGCGTCAAGTTGTATTGCCTGAGTACGTCTTCGCTGATTTCGACGTCAATCTGATAGTCAGGAACTCCGACGACTTCCGCTTGCGAGACATCGTTTTCAAGCAGCACTTCGTCGCGAATTTTTTCCGCCAGATCACGCAGTGCCAAACTGGCCTGCACTGAATTTTCGTCGGGACCGATGACGCCGATACTCAGCGCGGTGGTGCGTGGTTGCTGTCGCTGGACAACCGGTTTTTCGGCGAGCGCGGGGAAGCTGGGAATGTTGTCAACGCGAGAACGGATTTCGCCGAGGATCTCTTGCACGTCGGCTTCATCGACGCCTGAATCCAGTTCGACCATAACCGTGCCGGCGCCTTCGCGAGCGACCGACGTGATTCGATACACACCACTGACGCTGCGAACGGATTCTTCGATCCGCTGACAAATGCCCTCTTCGACTTCTTCGGGGCTGGCGCCGCGGTATTCGACGCTGACTTGGACAATATCCAAGTTGGAATACGGCCAAAACTCTCGCTGCATTGACGCGGCACACCAGATTCCTAGAACCAGGATCGCAACGACAAGCGTATTGGTGGCGGGCGCATTGTCGACTACCCAGCGGACGACCGACTTCATGGCAGGGCTGCCGTTGTCGACATTCTTTGCCACGAATAACACGAATCTACACGAATGGATCCATTCCTATATTCGTGGAAATTCGTGCTATTCGTGGCCCTTCCACTTTCGAAGCTCCAGCGTTCATTCTTACTGATAGTTACGTTCATCGCTGAGAAACCTTCTGTGCTGTTCGAGGCACGCTCACTCCACGTTCTCTTGCAGAGACCGGCAAACCGCTGCGTGCACCCGGCACAGGCGAACTAACAATCTGATCACCGATTTGTAACGGCGAGTGAGTCATGTCGATGTAGACCTGCGATTCTTCAATACGGGCGATCCGAACCGTTTCCATTGCCAACTTGCCGTCACGAATCAACCACACCTGCTTACCTGGACGGAGCACGGACTCGGGGATGACCGCGAGCGAACGCGACGGTTGGCAGTGCAGTTTGACTTTGACAAACATCCCACGAACAAGCGCCAGTGGTTCACTGTCGCCGCCACCGGCATACTCTGCTGCCAATTGATCCGCCATGGATTCAGGAATCTGATTAGCTGTCGGATTGGCGACGTGGATACGAACAGGCAACGTCCGCGTCGACTGGTCCAGTCCCAGACCGTCTTGACGACTTAGGACGCCATCCCAAGCGAAGGTACGTCCGCCACGCCGGTACTCGATCGTCACCGGAACCGGCGGAAGTTCGTAAGCATTCGCATGAGACGGATCGGCAACCTGTAGAAATGGCATGTCTTCGCTGCGAAGGCTGCATCTCACTTCGACGCTTGACGTGTCCTCGATCGTCGCGACCATCGCGCCCGGAATGAGATTCGCGTTTTGCTCGACGCGAGTTGCAATGACAACGCCCGAAAAGGGAGCGACGATCTCGGTTCGATCCAGATTCAATTTGGCTCGCTGTAGTTGCAGCGACGCAAGTTGGCGAGACATCTTCAACGTCTTCGCTTGCGTGCCAAAACCGCGAATTTGGTTTTCCTGAATGGTGGTTTGCTGCATCGCGGTCAGCAACGCCAACTCGACCGCATCGCGCTCCGCTACCGAAGTCGCGTTGCTTCGTTGCAGTTGCTCCATCCGCGCCACTTCGCGTCGCCTGACGTCCACCACTTCGCGACTGATTTTGACAAGCCGCTCGGCATTCTGGATGTCGATCGTCAAACGTTCCAGTTCGACTTCGGATCGAGCGACCTCCTGTTCCAGACGCGCAACTTCTAGCTGGTAGTCGCTATCGTCAATTCGCAGCAGACTCTCGCCCTTGTTGACGAAGCGTCCGGGGCTGAGCGAATCGGATTTAAAAACCACCTCACCGCCAACACGCGCGGAAAGTTCGACTTCGCGATGCGGAATCACAACGCCGCTGGCGATGATGTTCAGTATCCCATCATGCGGCCGGGCACTCACCACTTCGACGGGTACCGACTTGCGAACCGGCGGCTTCTTTCGCTCTGGTTTGTCGCGGGTCCCCATCGCATAGACGAACCAACCACCACACAGCAGCACCGCAATCGGTGCAACGTAGTGAAGGAACAAGATTGGAAAACTTCGTTTGTTCATAGGAGTGGCCGCGATTGCAGACATGCAGGATTGAAAATTGAGAACTGACAATTTGAAAATGCAAATTTCATTTCGTTTCATTCGCTCTCAATTTTCACTTGTCAATTGTCAATTTAACTTTTTCAATTTCCTCTCTTCAATTTTCTATCTTCAATTCCCCGATCCTTACCGACGTCCGCGGCCGTTCATCGGATCCACTTCACCCCAATAGCCGCCAATGATGTGCGGAAATTTTCCGGGCGTGACGTGATAGTGCGGGCCACGATCGTCGTCGGTGTGCAGATTGAAATCGTTCAGCGGATTCTTTTTGTCGTCTTTCGCCAACAGTCCGTCTGCTTCATACGGTCCATAAACCGGAAAACCATCGAACGCGAACCCGATCAACGACGAGTGCATTTTGCCTTCGTCACTCCAAGGCGTTTTCACGCACACCGGATACTTGTGATAGTGGTACGCACTTTGTGGACTTGGGTGACCACAGCAACGGTCCAATCGCCACACGGCATCGGTTTCAAAGATGTGATCGAACGGGTTGAAGAAAATCACACCGTTGGTTGCCACGCCGATCGGTCCCATCGGCAATGCGCCGTTGGCGTTCTTGGCGTCCATTGCGATCGGATCCTTCGCCAATTTCGGATACTTTGGCAGATGCCAAGTGTTCGCCTTTTCCTGAATGTACGAAGGGTTTCCGTCCAGCATCCGCCACTTGTCTGGGAACGTTGCGGTCGGGTGATTTGGCAAATTACGACTACGCATGACGATGTGATCGTCGGTGACGGTGATCACGACGGCGTACGGTTTCTCGACGTCTTTCTCAACCAGTTCGCCATCGAAATCCTTGTAGCCGGCTCGCAACCATGACGACATGTTGCCCGCAAATGGTGCTTCGAATCGACCGGATTTGTAAAGCAACTGATCCGAATTCGTGTAGTCGAATTGCTTGGGAACTTCCTTGCTGCCGCCTTGCGGATCGTAATACCAATGACCACCGAGTGCGACTAGCGTCGTGATGTCCGGTTGCGGGAAGTGACGACTTGTGGGCTTGGTTGCAACATACTTCTTGGGTGTGTCAATCGGCTGCAAGTCCATTGAATTGACCCAGAACTCGGAACTCCCTTCCTGGCCTTTCCCGTTTGCAAAACCGACACTCAACTTTACGGTATCCACTTCCGCGAACGGCGTACGAAAATCCATCGCGTAGGTACGCCACGTCCCGTGGCCAAGGCTTTCGTTGGTGTCTTTGTCGAAGAAGTCTTTTCGTTCCTGCAAGACCTGCGGATAGATTCGCTCTTTGATCAGGTCCAGTGAATCGGTGCCGCTGTGTTGAAAGAACTCGACTTTCAAATACAGATCGTCTTGATCGATAGCGAATTTGTCTTGCGCGAGGCCGGAGATATGGAAACGATACCAACGCTGGTCGGGAGTGACTTCGGTGCTAACCAGCGAAGCCTCTGCAGCGAGCGTTCCGTTGCCGTCTAAATCTTCACCAGAAAGTAAACGCAAACCGTGTCCATTGGATTCAGTACGCCGATCGCCCAGCACGCCGTACTTCACGTCGCCTCTGAGTGTGGCCGCTGCAAGCGATTCGCCCTCTTGCAAGTCTTCGGTCGCAGAATCCGTCAAGACATTTGTCGTATCGTGCTGGGCAACGAGAGTCTCGAAGACATCCGTTGCGGGGCCATCGGTTTTGACGACGACTTTGTACTGAGCCAGTCTGGACAACAACTGCGAAGCGGTCTTGGTCTCGGTTTCTACCAGATTATATTCCTCGGATGGATCAGTCCGCAGGTTGTAGAGTTCTGTGTTGCCGTCGGCCGACTCGATCAATTTCCAGTCGTCACGAATGATCGCATGATCGTCTTCGGCAATCACGATGGTTCGGGGAGTTGCTTTGCCGCTGACCAATTGTGACCACAGGCTTATGCCGTCAAGCGGCTTTGCCCGAGAAACCGTGACTCCGGCGGCCTCGGCGAGCGTCGGGAACAGATCGTGAATGGCACAGAGCTGTCCGTTCTCGGTTCCCGCTTTCAATAACCCCGGTGCACGGATGACGCAAGGAACGTGGATCCCACCCTCGTAGACGTCCCGTTTAAGTCCTCGAAACGGAGCGTTGGTTCCGATTCGCACGGCGCCGTTGTCGGACGTGAACACGACGATGGTGTCGTTTTGCAGCTTCTGTCGATCGATCTCGGCAAGAATGCGACCGATCCCCTGGTCCATCGAGTCAATCATCGCGGCATACGTCGCAGCACGCTCATCCAATCGACCGCGGTACTTTGCAATCAGAACTTCGGGGGCCTGAAACGGCGAGTGCGGCGCATTGAACGACACGACCATACAAAACGGTTTACCTGAGTCGTTAGCTTTGATCTGGCGGACTGCTTCATCGGCCAGCAGATCGGTTGAGTAGCCTTCTTCATTGACGGCCTTCCCATCGCGTTGCCAATCGACCTGACCGCGAAGGCTGGTGTGTTTGAAATAGTCCACCGACGCATCCATGAACCCATAGAACTGATCGAAACCACGCTGGCTGAGGTCCGCACTGTCACCGGCACTGCCAAGATGCCATTTGCCAATCAGGCTGGTTCGATAGCCGGCGTTTTGAAAGGCTGTCGGAATCAACTGTTCGCTCATCGGCAAGCCTTCGTCGCGGGGACGAACCGGACCAGTAATGCCGTAGCGCCCAGGAAAGCGACCGGTCAGCATGGCGGCGCGAGCCGGGCTGCAAGCTGGGTAGGCGTAGAAGCGATTCAGCCGTACGCCGTCATTGACCAGCGAGTCAATGTTTGGAGTTTCGGCACTGCCTCCGTGAAAGCCAACGTCGCCCCAGCCAAGATCATCGGCTAACAAGATCACAATGTTCTTGCTTGTTGGCGAATCTTCCGCGCCGAGAACAGCATTTGGTAACAGCACCGCACATGGCACCAGAACGGATGCGGCGAACAACAAGAGCGTGGAGATATCGAGAGTCGGTTTCATCAAGATCGGCCTTGGATACAATGGTTTGTGCAATCAGCTCACGATCAGAAACCCCAGCGATTGCAGACATCTACAAGCAAAACGAAGTTTTTTGTGAATACCAACGTCGGAGATATCGAACAGCAACTTAAACAGGGTGATTTGTCGCTGTTTGGCGATGCGTTTGCACGCCATCGCCCCCGACTGTGGCAGATCATCCATTTCCGGCTCAGCGATCAAGTTCGCGCTCGTGTTGATGCTGATGATGTGTTGCAGGATGTCTATTTGGATGCGGAAAAAAGGCTAAGTCACTATGTCGACGGCGATTTTCCGTCACTGTTTCTCTGGCTGCGGCTTGTCACCGGACAGACGCTTAGCCGTGTTCATCGCCGACATTTGGCTACGGAATCACGTTCGACGCTGCGTGAATCGAGCCCAAACGGCGGGAGTCTTTTTGGCAACACGTCGCTTTGCCTTTCCCAGCGATTCATCGCGCACATGACATCGCCCAGTCAAGCGGCGGTAAAGGTTGAGTTGATAGAAGAGGTGCGATCGGCGCTGAGTGGGATGAGTGACATGGATCGCGAAGTGGTTGCGCTGCGTCACTTTGAAGAACTGACCAACCAGGAAGTCGCATTGGAACTTGGTATCGCGCCGAAAGCTGCCAGCATCCGATATGTGCGAGCGTTGGAACGACTTCGCGGCGTGCTGGAGGTGATTAACTGAGTTCGCCACGAATAACACGAATCTTCACGAATAAATAACAAGTGTCCCATTCGTGCAG
>JBAUHR010000972.1:0-1737 GCA_049680385.1 Rubripirellula sp.
TCCTAACACCTAACACCTAACACCTAACACCTAAACCCTAAACCCTAATGCCTAACACCTACTCATCTACATGACCGAGAAGTAGTTTTCGCAGGCGAAGTCCATGTACTCGTGTTTCAGTTCGATGGGGACGTCGTTGTACAGGCAGTAGTTTTTGACTTGCAGCAGCAAGTCACGGGGTTGGCACATTCGCATCGGCCGATCCACTGCCTTGTAGTGTTTCTCGATCAAGTAGTTGATCGGGTCCGGTTCGTAAGGAATTTTTACGACCTTGCACATGATTTCGAACAGCTTGCGAAAGTCGGCTTCCGGCGGGTTCTCCGCTTCGATCTTGTAGGGAATCCGGCGCAGGAACGCGTCGTCGACCAAGTCCTTGGGTTCAAGGTTGGTGCTGAACACGACCAGTTGATCGAATGGCACCTGGATCTTCTTTCCGGACGCCATGTTCAAAAAGTCGTAACGTTTTTCAAGCGGCACAATCCAGCGGTTGAGCAGTTCGTCGACGCGCATCCGTTGACGTCCAAAGTCATCGATGACCAGCGTGCCGCAATTACTTTTCAGTTGCAACGGCGATTCGCTGATGTTGCTTTCCGAATTGCTTTGGACTTCCAACATGTCCATCGTCAATTCACCACCGGCGATGATGGTGGGGCGACGGATGCGTACCCATCGTTTGTCGAAACCGCCAATGTCCAGCAATCCGCTGCTGGCTTCGGGCATCGCTAGCTCGTGACACATCGGGTCGAACACACGCAGGACGTCGCCATCGATGTCGATCGCGCGAGGGATCCAGACGTACTTTCCGAACGCACCGGTGACTCGTTCGGCGATGGATGTTTTGCCGTTGCCGGGGAACCCGAACAAGAACATGCCGCGGCCACTGGCGACGGCGGGACCGAGTTTGTTCAGCATCGATGGATTGATCAGCAAGTCCTTGAACGCGTTTAGCAGGTCTTGCTTCTTGGGGTACTGGCCTTCGATCGTTTGCCGTTTGACGCTGGCGATGTATTCCTTCAGCGGAACCGGGCAAGCGCCATAGTAGGTGCAGTCTTGCATGTGACCGCGTGCGATCGCGCGACCGCTTTCGGTCAGCATGTAGACATAGTCGTTTGTTGACGTTGAGTTTTTATAGGCAACGTTTTGTTCGGCTTTCAAACGCGTCAGCATCGGTTCGATCATGCCGAAGGGCAGCTTCACTTGGTCAGCGATTCTGCGCCCGGCCGCCTCGCCGATGTTGCGAATGAATCGATAGACGATCGCTTCCAGCAACGTTTCGTTGACGCCGGCCGAGACCATGTCAAGCGGTTCGCTGGGGCGCCACGGTTCATCACGCGATGGCTTGAATCCGGTTGGGCCCGGCGGTCGCTGTGGTCTAGCTTGCGCCGGTTCCGCGCTTGATCGACCGGCGGCTGGACGCTGTGTTTCTCGGGCCTCGGTCGCTGGCGATGCTAGTGGGGCAGTCGCTGCGGATGGGGACGCCGGACGCACGGGCGGTTGGGCAGGCGAGCTAACACTCGCCGCGCTCGATTCTGGCTCGCTGGTCGCGAGCGAGACCAAGCTGGCTGCTGGCGTGCCGCCTGCGCTTAGCGTTTGGATGCGAGAGATCAATGAATCGAGCTTGCTGTCGACGTCGCCGCTCATGACTGCCTCGGATTGGGGTGGGGGCGTTGGAGTGTGTGACGTTAAAGATCGGCCCAGTCAGTCGCGATATTCCACAAAATCGGCATCTGCCCTGAC
>JBAUHR010000973.1:0-2159 GCA_049680385.1 Rubripirellula sp.
CTGACACAAGAACAACCAATGGAATCGGCCGAGATGGCCGCGCCAGAGTCTGCGACCCCGAGAATTTTTGATCTCGATCCCAAGGCCGTTGCCAAATCTGACCCAGCGGCAGCTCCAACGTCCGACCCCAACGCCATCAGCTTTACGAAGACGGTGGCTCCGATTCTGTCCAATCGCTGTGGCGGGTGTCACATCAACGGATCCAAGGGCGGGTTCAGTTTGGCGACGTTTGCGGCGCTGATGAAAGGGCCACCCGAGGGAGTCGTTATCTTCGCTGGCGACACAATTGGCAGCCGCTTGATTGAAACGATCGAAACCGGCGACATGCCACGCGGTGGCGGTAAAGTCTCGCCCGCGGAATTGGCGACGCTAAAAGCTTGGATCATGACCGGCGCCAAGTTTGACGGCACCGATCCGGAAGCGTCTATCACCGCTGGTACAGGCCCCGCACCAGCAATGACCGCCAACGCGGCTCGCCCCGAAGTACGCCGAGCGACCGGCAACGAAACCGTTAGCTTCGCCGCCGACATCGCGCCCATCTTGGTCGAGAATTGTAAAGGTTGCCACATTGATGCCATGCAGATCCGAGGTGGCTTGAACATGACGAATTTTGCCGGGCTGTTTCGCGGCGGCGACAGCGGTGCCGTCGTCGAGCCGGGTAAGAGTGCAGCGAGTTTGATCGTTAAGAAAATTCGCGGTATGGAAGGCGACCGCATGCCGGCTGGCGGCCGGCCAGCGTTGCCGGAAGAAAAGATCCAGTTGATTTCGAAATGGATCGACGAAGGCGCTACACTCGACGGTGCTAGCGAAAACCAACCGTTGTCCGTGATGAGCCAACTTGCCTGGGCGGCATCAGCATCCAACGAACAACTCAGCGATCGGCGCCGCGAACTAGCGGCCGATAGCCTCAAGCTCGCCAATGCCTCGGGCGCGCCAATTCTTAAAAAGACGACCGAACATTTCTATCTGGTCGGCACCGCTTCGGAAGCCACTCTGGATGTGGTCGCCAAAGCAGCCGAAGATCAGATGAAGATGGTCAAGTCGGTCGTATCCGGTGACAAAGGAGAAGGCTTTTATCATGGCCGAGCCACGATTTTTGTGTTGCCTCGCCGTTACGACTACAGCGAGTTTTCGAAGATGGTCGAAGCCCGCAGCGTGCCGAGCGATTGGTCCAGTCACTGGAAATTCAACGGCATCGATGCCTACGTTTCGATGGTCGCGACGGACCGTGACGACGAAGATGTGATCGCCGCACGATTGCTTTCGCCGTTAACCGGATTGGCGGTCGCGACTCGCGGTGGCGATGTTCCACGATGGCTGGCCGAGGGCGTCGCGACAGCAACAGCAAGTCGCACCAAGGGCCTAGACCGGGCCGAAAGACAAAAGATTGAATCGGAGATTTCGCAAGCTATCTCAGCGATGGGCGATGCCAAGAAATTCCTGACGGGGAAGCTGACGCCCGAACAGTCGGACCGTATCGGCGCAGCAATCGCCACTAGCCTGTTGGATCGGACGCACCGGCGCAACTTTGACCGCTGCATGAAATTCCTTAGCGAAGGCGCGTCGTTCAACCAAGCGTTTCAACAATCCTTTGGCGCTACACCAACCGCGTTTGTTGACGCGTGGATGAAATGGGTGCGTGGCTAGCGAGCTATTCCTTGGGCCGCGGAGTTTTGCTTCCGGTGCGAACTCCCTTGCGGCCTTTTCTTTGCCGACCGCCTTTCCCTTGGCCTGCTGGTTTCTCGTTTTCGATTTCGCTAAGCGGTTTACCAATGTTGTCCTTTAATTGCAAAACCCGGTCTCGCAGACTGGCGGCCCGTTCAAATTCCAACTCTTCCGCCGCCAGCAACATTTCCTGTTCTAACGCTTCGACATATTCCAACGTGATGTAGACACCGTCAGATTCGGCCTTGGCCGCTGCGACGTTTTCACGCCGCTTGGCGGCATCAGCTTCGATGCCCTTGCGGATGTTCTTACGAACCGTCGTCGGAGTGATCCCGTGCTCTTGGTTGTAGGCTTGCTGAACCGCACGGCGGCGTTCCGTTTCGTCCAACGCCATTTTCATTGAATTCGTCACCTTGTCCGCGTACAAGATGACTCGCGAGTTCGAATTCCGAGCGGCCCGGCCGATCGTTTGAATCAAGCTCGTCTCGCTGCGC
>JBAUHR010000974.1:0-1968 GCA_049680385.1 Rubripirellula sp.
AGGTTCCGCCGATTTCAAATTCACCAGCATTGGACGTGCCGTTGAATTGATCGGCAGCGAAGGTGAGATCGCCGGAGGTGAATCCTTGGTCGATCCCTTTGATTTCGCCACCAAAGCCTTCGAGGCTGCTTATCGTATTGGCACCCATATCAATCTTGGCCAATAATCGATCGTTGTCTTGCGGTGTGAAGTCGTGCCAGCCTACGTTGTCATTGATCTGCCATCGCCCGCCAAAGTAGGCCGCAATGATTAGGTGATCACTTGCGGATGCGAGGATCGGCGCTGACGCAAATCGAGTGTGAACGTCTTCGCTGCTGTAAAGGATGTAGCCTGATTGGACCGATGCATCGGGGCCAGGAATTCCTAGACCCAAGCGTCCAAGGTCGAACCAACGCGACGGGCTTTCACTAACGGTGATCGACGACCCTGTCACTGTGAACTCACCGCCGTTTGGATTGCCGGCGAACTGATTGGCGATGAAACCGATGTCGCTGCTGATGTATCCTTGGTCAATTCCTTGGATCTGCCCGCCAAATCCTTGAAGGTCTTCGATAACGTCATTGGTGAAGTCGACTTTCGCCAACAAACGATCTGATGCTTCTGGTACGAAGGGTGCGAACGCGCCGTTGCCGCTGTAGTGCCATTGACCCGATCGATACTGAACTGAGATGACATGATCGGCGCTAGACACATAGACATCGTCAAAGCGGTCATGAACACTTTGTTGGCTGAACATCAGATAGCCGTTGCCCGCGGCGTAATCTAATCCCGCTACCCCAGCACCCAATGGTCCAAGGTTTAGTATCTCTTGGCTCTCGAAGGTCACGGCGTAGTCTTCGACTTCGCCATCATCGGCCAGACCTGTTGGCAAAAGTCCGCCAGCGGATGAAATCCGGAATCGTGCAAACGATTGATTGACGTAAAAGGCATCTGGATCGACGACGAAACTGATCGGATTCACTCCGGCGCTTACTGCCAAGCTTGTTGCGATTTGTTCGTCATCCTGCCAAGCACCGTCACCATCAAAGTCAATCCAAGCGTCCAATAGTCCAGCTTCGCTCGCTGTGACATCCGCCGATGCTGTACTGCCGGCCAACAGCGGGCTAGTGAAGACGATTCCGTCCTCGTCATCCGTATTGAGAACATCGTCGCCATCGGCGTTCGGGCTAGGTCTGCCATTGCTTTCATCGTCACGAATAGTGCCCAACAGAACACCTCTCGCGACGTGGCGAGCGCCATCTTCGATTTCGCGCGTTGCATAACTGATTGGCGCGTCTCCAAAATCGCGTCGCGGCGGACCGACTGAGATCTCGATGTCGACTTGATCGAAATCACCATCATCATCCGTCACGGTCAAGGTTGCAAAGTAACTGCCTTGAGCTTGGTAGACGTGCGCTAAGTCTATCGCAGCGACAGTGGGTTGGCCTGCTGCACCGGGCGTTTCAATCGGGACAACACCGGTGTCGGATTCTCCGTCTTTCCAGTCGATGGAGTACGTGAATGTCTCGGTCGTTGCAGCGATTGGATGGCTCGGGTTGTCGAATCCTGGATCCGAAACACTGACGGGAATTTCCAGCGTCCCGTACTGATCGATTCCAACATCCAGATCAGCGACGAAAATGACTGGATCGACGCCCTGAACCGTGACATCAAAAGATTTCGTGTCCGATTTGCCAGCGCCAGCCTTATCAGTCACGGTGACCGTCACGGGATAAACGCCGTCGTCAGGATAGGAGAGCGACGAAGAAATGCTGCCATCAGCACTGACCGTGAACGATGCGTCAGAACTCCCATCGCCCCAGTTCACATCGACCGTCCAATCTGCGAAATCGGGGTCAACGAATGAACCAAGATTCAGCAGTTGAGTGGCTCCTTCGTTCACCGTTTGGGTTGCAGGTGCTGTTAGCACTGGCGCTGTGTTGAGCAACACATCTACAACGAATGAATCGGTGAAAAACTGAGCGAAGT
>JBAUHR010000975.1:0-9511 GCA_049680385.1 Rubripirellula sp.
CGTCGATCGATGCCAACGCGACGGTCGTGTTGGTCGCCGCCGATGACGATGGTATCACGGTCATCACCGACGAACTTGCTCGGTTTGCCCCTGGTTCGGTCAGCAGCGTTCAAGTGATCAGTCACGGTGCTGCGGGTGAATTGCAACTCGGGCGTCAGTTGATCAATCAAGAGCATCTGCAAAGCCGTGCCAGCCAGTTGGCCCAGTGGTCCGGTTCGTTGACCAGGGACGCAGACGTTTTGATTTATGGCTGCGATGTAGCGGCAGGTGAGATCGGCAAGCGATTTACTGACAAGTTCGCTTCGTTGACTGGCGCTGATGTTGCCGCGTCAACGAACCGAACCGGCAATGATCCAGTTGACTCAATGCGATCGGATTGGGTGCTGGAACGAAGCACCGGACGAATCGAATCGGCTCTGGCGCTGAGTGGCGAAGTCCTGGCGACGTACGCGCATACGCTGAACATTGTCGTCAACGCTTGGGGCCAAACCGGCGACGAGGTTTTTCGTTTGAAAGTTGATAACGTGGCGGTGGGCACGTACGGCGTTGACCAGACTTGGACGCCGATTACCTACGAAACGACCGAAGCGATCGACGCCAGCAGGGTCAGCATTGAATTCATCAACGATCTTTATGACCCCGACAACGGCATCGATCGAAACCTGTTCGTCAACAATATCCAAATCAACGGCAACAACTTTGAAACGAACAGTCCCGATGTTTATTCGACTGGGGCGTGGACCGCAGCCGACGGAATCCAGCCGGGTTATGGTCGCGGTATCGTTCTAAACGGAAACGGTTATTTTCAATACGGCGCAAATTCGTCGACGGACACGACGCTTGAAGTTTTTGCTCGGGGCGACGAGGGGACTGAGCAATTCCGTATCGAAATTGACGGGCGACGAATTGGCGAAGCCTTTTACACCGTCGACACAACGATGCAGTCCTTCTCGATTCGCTCGGACGATCCGATCACCGCTGACCAAGTTCGCATTCTGTTTCTTAACGACCAGTATGATCCGGCCAATGGCATCGACAGCAACTTGACGGTCGACCGAATCGCAATCAATGGACAGTCGTTTCAAACCGAGGCTGCTGACACGTTGGCCAGTGGCGTTTACGTCGCAGGCACTGGGATCACCGACGGATTCTTGCAAACCGAAACGCTGCAAGCCAACGGTTACTTCCAATTCAAAGCGACAACCCAGGGCGATGGTGACATCGTTGACCGCAACTTTGGCAACGGTGGTATCGCCAGCCTGGACAACATTACGACGACCGTGCCTGCGGGTGAAGTTGCCGTCAACGAAGCCAGCGGGCAATTCTTGGTGCAGCAGCGCAATGGCTTGACACTGTTCGATAGCTCAGGCAATCGTGTTTCGACGTTTGGAAGTGGCGGCACGGTGGCGCTGGCCAGTATCGTATCGTTGCCGGATGCCGATGCGATTTTCGATTTACACGCGACCGCGGATGGTGGCTGGTTGGTTGCCGCCGACGGTAGCGGTGCGAACGATAATGCATTGGTCAAGTTGAACCAAAGCGGCCAAGTCGTGACAACGTTCCGCGGATCGGCATCGCTGAATACGCTGGGGATGACAAACGAATCGGTGGCAATTGAAGTGCTTTCCAATGGTAAGGTGCTGGTCGCTGGCAGCGGCTCAGTCGCTCGCTTGAACGCCAACGGAACCGTTGATTCGACCTACGGTGTCGCGGGCAAAGCGGCGATCAGTGGCGGCACGGTTGATGGTGTGTTTGCCAATTCGGACGGTTCGGTATTGGTCGGAACCGACGCCGGAGCCGGGTCAATTCGTATCAGCAAGGTGCTGGCAAATGGCCAGCGTGATCTGGCGTACGGATCCAGCGGAACTCGACTGGTTAGTCTGCCGGATGCTCGCGTTGCCAAGTTCACGGTCGATAGCCGTGGCCGGGCAATCGTGACGGGGCCAGCTTATGTCGTTGACCCGGTTACGTTCTCAGGCCAATACAGCAGTAAGGTGGTTCGCTTGACGGCAAGCGGAAATCTTGATGCAAGCTTTGGAAATGGCGGAACGGTCGAAGCCTACCAACGGTTCATCGTCGACGATCGCGGGTTCTCCTACAGCACGGTCGGCCGCGGCGCATTTGATGTCGTGGTGGATGCCCAGGACCGGATTGTGATCAAGCAATCACAAGAATTCCGAAACGGTGCGGCGAGTTACCGTAACGACGGCACTCTGTTTGTTCGATTGAACACCAATGGCTCGTTCGATTCATCGTTGAGTGATGACGGAGCAGAATTGGTTTCCGAATTCAGCAGCGAAGGGCAGCTAACGCCCGACGGACGCGGCGGATACCTGCTGATCGGCTACACCAACAACTTCTTCCAGCCCAAACTGACCCGAGTCGTCGTCTGATCTGCGGGCACCGTCAAGTGGCCCCGCGATTCTGCTCGCGGGCACCGAACTGCATAGCAGTTCGGTGCTTTCTTCAATGAAGCTTCCTAGCGTTTCTTCATCGCTTCAACGACGGCCGCGCCCATGTCGGCCGGGGTTGGTGCGACGACGATTCCCGCGTCTTCCAGTGCGGCGACCTTTTCGGTTGCCGTTCCCTTGCCGCCACTGATGATTGCACCCGCGTGGCCCATTCGTTTTCCGGGCGGTGCGGTGCGTCCGGCGATGAACGCGGCCATTGGTTTGGTGACGTGTTCTTTGGCGAACGCGGCAGCTTCTTCTTCGGCCGATCCACCGATTTCACCGATCATCAAGATTGCTTCGGTTTGATCGTCTTCTTGATATAGCTTTAGCAGATCGATGAAGCTGGTTCCGACGATCGGGTCACCGCCGAGTCCGACGCAGGTGCTTTGGCCGAGACCCAGGTTGCTGGTCTGCCAAACCGATTCGTACGTCAGCGTACCGCTGCGGCTCATCACACCAACCTTGCCGGGTTGATGGATGTAGCCGGGCATGATGCCGATTTTGCATTCGCCGGGCGTGATCAATCCGGGGCAGTTCGGGCCGATCAAGATCGATCCGCTTGCTTTGACTTTTTCGTAGACGCGAACCATGTCCAAGACCGGCACGCCTTCGGTGATCGCTGCGATGATCTTGATGCCCGCGTCGACGGCTTCAAGAATCGCATCGGCAGTGAACGGTGGCGGAACGAAGATCATCGTCGCGTTGGCGCCCGTTGAGTGAACGGCTTCTTCGACGGTATCAAAGACAGGAATGCCCTCGACGTTCTGTCCGCCCTTGCCCGGCGTGACTCCGCCGACCATTTGCGTTCCGTAATCACGGCAACCGAGCGAGTGGAAAGTGCCCGCGTTGCCAGTGATGCCTTGGCAAATGACTTTCGTGTTTTTATCGACCAGGATACTCATGGGAGTAGGTACTTGGTTTTAGGGGGTTAGGTTTTAGGTAATAGGAAGGGACGAACGGGCGTTTGGGATACTTCTTGCAAAGTGGCTTTTAAGCCATCTCCCTCATCCCTACTTCTTATCCAGCGGCAGCAACGATTTTCTTGGCAGCGTCGGTGATATCGACCGCATTGATGATGTCGACGTCCGATTCGGCCAGCATTTTGCGGCCTTCTTCGACTTCGGTGCCTTCTAGACGAACGACCAATGGCACCTTGAAACCGACAACCTTGCTGGCTTCGATGATGGCCGAGGCGATCGTGGTGCAGCGAGCGATCCCGCCAAAAATGTTGACCAACACGCCTTTGCAGTTCGGGTCGGACAACAGGATCTGGAACGCTTCGGTGACTTGTTCGGCGTTCGCTCCGCCACCCACATCCAAGAAGTTTGCGGGTTGTCCGCCGTGATACTTGATGATGTCCATGGTCGACATCGCAAGTCCGGCACCGTTGACCAAGCAGCCGATGTTGCCTTCAAGTTTGACGTAGCTAAGACCCGATTTGCTGGCCCGCACTTCGCTTGGCTCTTCTTCGGACAGGTCGCGGTATTCGAGCAAATCCTTGTGACGGAATAGAGCGTTCGAATCGAAGTCGATTTTCGCGTCCAAGGCGATCATTTGCCCGTCACCGGTGATGACCAATGGATTGATTTCGGCCATCGAGCAATCGTAATCGACAAAGAAACGACAGATCGCGGGCAAGAACTTCGAGGCTGCCTTGGCGGCGGCGCCTTCGATTTTCAGCTTCTTGCAAAGCTTGCGAACTTGATAGCCTTCGAGTCCGACGGCTGGGTCAAAGTGTTCTTTGAAGATCAGCTCGGGCGTGTGTTCGGCGACTTCTTCGATTTCAACGCCACCTTCGGTGCTGGCCATCAGCACCGGTTTCATGCTGGCCCGGTCAACGACGATGCCGAGGTAAAGTTCGCGAGCGATATCGCAGCCGGCTTCGACGAAGACTTGGTTGACGACCTTGCCATCGGGGCCAGTTTGGATCGTGACCAGCGTCTTGCCAAGCAAACCGGTCGCGGCAGCGCGAACTTCGTCAGCGCTTTTGCAAACGACGACGCCGCGTTGGTTAGCGTCTTCTTTGGTCGTGCCTTTTCCGCGTCCGCCAGCGTGGATCTGCGATTTGACGACAGCAATCTTGCCGCCAAGCTTTTCGTAGGCGGCAACGGCTTCGTCGGCCGTTTTGGCAACGATGCCGTCCAAAACCGGGACGCCGGATTTGCGGAACAGTTCTTTGCCCTGGTATTCGTGAATTTTCATCGGTTCTGGCTTAGCTGTTTTGGTTTGGCGGTTTAGGAGCGTGCGAGAAAAAAGTGTCCGAGCCCTTTTGCCAGGAACCGGCCCTTCGGGTGCTTGGCACAAAAGGGGCCGGACACTTATTTCCCGCTCATTGTTTAGGTTCGGCTTTGCGTAACGCTTGGGCGGTTAGACTGCGGCCTCAAACTCGTAAAACTCAGACCATCGAAATATAAGCATCCAAGTTCGGGGTAGGAACCATAGGCACATGATGACAAATGCCAATCATAGAAATTCATTGCAGCGAGCGGCACTCATTCGGTTGGACAGCCGCGACAATGTGGCCGTTGCGACCGAAACTCTGTCGGCAGGTTTTTGCGATGGCGACGTCACGATTGCGATGCCGGTCCCGGCTGGCCACAAAGTGGCAACTCAGCCGGTCGCCTGCGGACAATCCGTGTTCAAATACGGCCAGCCCATCGGCGTGGCGACCAAAGACATTGCGATCGGCGATCACGTCCACAGTCATAATCTGGCCGACCATCACGTCGTATCCGATGATTTATCGACCATCTCGCCGCCCGCGGGACCAGCGAAAATCACGCGGACCTTTGACGGATTTCATCGCTCCGACGGTCGCGTCGGCACCCGCAACTATGTGATGTTGTTGTCGACCGTAAACTGCAGTGCGACAGTGTGTCACAAAGTCGTGGCTCGGTTCACACCCGAGCGAATGAAGCAGTGGCCCGGCGTCGACGGCGTCTTCGCAGCCACTCACACGACGGGCTGTGCGATGCAGTACCACGGCATCAAACATCAAATGTTGGGGCGTGTGCTGGCCGGTTACGCCCGGCATCCCAACGTCGGCGGCGTGCTGGTGATTGGACTGGGATGCGAACAGACGACATCGGGATATTTGGCTGAACATCACGGCGTGGTATCGCTGTATTCGCCCGGCGGAGACAAGCTGACGCGAGACAGTGGCGTGCCGATGTTGACGATGCAAACCGAAGGCGGCACGCGTGCGACGATCGAAAAAGCAGACAAGTTATTGGTCGAGGTGCTGGACCGCGCCAACCAGTTCACGCGATCGCCGGCCGATGCATCGAAGTTGACGTTGGCGGTTGAGTGCGGTGGCAGCGACGGGTATTCCGGGCTGACCGCGAATCCTGCGGTGGGCGTGGTTTCGGACCGCATCGTGGCCTGCGGTGGAACGAGCGTGATTTCGGAAACGACGGAACTCTACGGCGCCGAACACCTGTTGGTCCGCCGCAGTCGGTCCGCGGAAGTCGCCCAAAAGTTGCTCGACCGGATCCAGTGGTGGAAAGATCACGTCGCGATGTACGGTGGCCAGATCGACAACAATCCATCGGTTGGCAACAAGGCCGGTGGTCTGACGACGATTACCGAAAAATCACTTGGGGCAGTTTCGAAAAGTGGTTCAACGGCGATGGAAGCGGTCTACGAGTACGCCGAACCGATCACCTCGCCCGGATTAGTCGTGATGGACACGCCCGGTTTTGATCCCGCCAGCGTCACCGGGAAAGTTGCTGGCGGCGCGAACTTGGTCATGTTCACGACCGGCCGCGGCAGTTGTTTCGGATGCAAGCCGACGCCAGTCATCAAGATCGCGACAAACACGCCGATGTACGAGTCGATGGCCGAAGACATGGACCTGAACGCCGGAACGGTGCTCGATGGCGAGGACTTGCAGGCCGTCGGCGATCGATTTTTCGAGTGGTCACTCGAGGTCGCCAGCGGCAAGAAAACGGCCAGCGAATTGTTGGACGTCGGTGACCATGAATTCATCCCCTGGACGGTTGGTCCGACGCTGTAGCGGTGATTCAGAGGCAAAAACGTGACGATTCAGTTACGGATAATCGACGGGCGTCTCTGCTAAACTGATGGCTTGCTGAACTAGCCCGTGCCGAACGGGTTTCCTTCCCCCCATTCCCTCCCCTCGGATCTTCCCACCATGCGACTACTCGTTCGTTCTGCCCTTGCCGTTTCGATTTGCGTTGCCGCTGTCACCATCGCAGGTTTGAAAGTCAGTGATCCGCCAGGGCAGCAAATGCAAACATTCGCTGAGTCCTTTGTGTCGTCGCTTGATGCCGATCAAAAAGCTAAAGCGATCATGCCGTATGACTCGCCCGCACGCGTCGATTGGCACTTCATCCCCAAAAAGTCGCGCAAGGGATTGATGATTCGCGAAATGAACACCGCCCAGCAAACCGCTGCGTTCCGGTTGGTCCGAGCAGCGCTTAGCGAGATGGGGTACGACAAGACGAACAAGATCATGATGAACGAAAAGGTCCTGTTCGAACTGGAAGGTGACAAACGCAATTGGGATCGCGACTCAGAAATGTACTACCTGACTCTGTTCGGCGAACCCAAAAACGAAGGTGCGTGGGGCATGAGTTTCGAAGGACACCACTTGTCGCTGAATTTCGTTTGTCGTGACGGAAAGATGGTCGACAGCACGCCACAGTTCTTTGCAACCAATCCAGCCACGATCATGGACGAAGTTTCGGGACCGCTCGGCAAAGGCACGCGGATCTTGAAAGAAGAAGAGGACTTGGCGTTTGAATTGGTCCGTTCGCTGTCCGGCAAGAAACTGAAGACGGCGATGATTGCGGACGAGGCTCCCGCCGAAATTCGATTCGCTGGCGAGGCACAGCCGAAGGTCGGCAAGCCCGAAGGCATTCCAATGGCTCAGCTTGACGCGGCCGGAAAACAGTTGCTGAAGGATCTGGTCGGCGTTTATGTCGATGCGGTTGCCGATGACATCGCGGATCAGCGTCGCGAACTGATCCAGCAGTCCGGTTGGGACAACGTCTACTTTGCGTGGGCCGGTGCCACCGAACCTGGGATCGGGCATTACTACCGAGTCCGCGGTAACACATTCTTGATCGAGTTCGTCAATACACAGCCCGATGCTTCCGGAAATCCAGCCAACCACATCCACGCGGTTTGGCGGGACTTGACAGGCGACTTTGATTTACCGATCGAGTAAGGCAACGTTGCCTTCGAGCGAATTCGGGATTCTGTCGGGCAAGGTGGTTCGGTGTTGTCATTTCTAAAGCACTTCCGCGAGCGCTGGAACGATTGGTGCGGCGATCGTGACATGGAGTTGACGATTCGTCGTCACCTAAACGAAAACGGTTTCTTCGGCCAGTCGGCGAAACTGAAAAACGTTCGCTGTGTCGCGATCCAGCGGCCCGGATGGTTGCAGGTGTTTCGGTTCGAAGCGACGGTTCGCGTTCGAATCGAAACACCCGATGACAGGCCGGATCCCGAACCCGAGTATCGCACCGTTTTTGGGCTGGTTCGCGATGACATCCGGCACAACATCAACACCGTCCGTGTGTTTGATGGCGAAGAAGAACGGCGAGAACTGTTCGGCCGCTGGAGCGAGGACTTGATCCGGCTTCGCGGTGCCCATGGGCTCTAAGGAGCCGGCGCTGGCCGATCGAGCTGGTTGCGTTAGAATTCGGCACGCCGCACATTCTTTTTCGCCATGGATGAAACATGCTCTGTTCAATTGCCCGCCGCGTTGTCATTTCGTTCGTCTTTGTCATTTTCGGTTGTACGCTTTTACAAGCCGAGGCTCCGGATGTGACCGCCATCAGCGGCAACGAAGCTCTGTTGCTAGACGGGACTCGCCAAATCACGTTCGAGGGGCGTCGCGCGGGCGAAGGTTACTTCAGCGCCGATGGAAACCGAATGGTTTTTCAAAGCGAGCGTGATCCGGCCAACCCGTTCTATCAAATCTATGTGACCGATTTGGAAACCGGCGATATCGAAATCGTTTCGCCTGGTTTCGGTAAGACGACCTGTGCGTGGATTCATCCCGCAGGCGATCGAATTTTGTTTGCCAGCACACAGGCAGATCCCGATGCCAAGCAAAAACAGGTTGACGAACTCGAACTTCGCGCCAGCGGTAAAGAACGTCGCTATTCGTGGGACTATGACGCGGCGTACGAACTGTATGCCAAGGATTTGAAGTCGGGTGAGTACGCGAAGCTGACCGACGCCGTCGGTTACGACGCCGAAGCCAGTTACAGCCCCGATGGAAAACAGATTGTCTTTGCGTCGAACCGTTCGGCGTACGAGCGAAAATTGACTAGGCGCGAGAAGAAACTGCTTGAAGTCGACCCGGCTTCGATGATTGACCTTTACATCATGGACGCTGACGGTTCGAACGTTCGCCGCTTGACGGACGTTACTGGATACGACGGCGGGCCATTCTTTTCGCCGGATGGGACACGGCTGTGTTGGCGTCGATTCAGCGAGGATGGTGTAACGGCCGAGGTCTACACGATGAAAACGGACGGGACCGACGTGAAGCGTCTGACCAATCTCAATGCGATGAGCTGGGCACCGTTTTTTCACCCCAGCGGCGACTATCTGATCTTCACGACCAACCGGCATGGTTTTGCCAATTTTGAACTCTACCTGGTTCGCGCCGACGGCGAGGGCGAGCCTGTTCGCGTGACGGACACCGATGGTTTTGATGGCTTGCCAGTGTTCTTGCCCGACGGCAAACGTTTGTCATGGACATCGACGCGAACCAAATCGAAACAGTCGCAGATCTTCTTGGCCGACTGGGACGATGCCGAAGCCCGCAAACTGCTTGGGTTGTCCAGCAACGAAAACGAAGACCGCTCGGCCGCGCTTGCTTCGGCCCAATCGTCGTCGCCAGACTTTTCGCCGGCCGACGTGATGCGTCATGTCGACTATTTGACTCGACCTGAACTCGGTGGCCGATTGACCGGTACCGAGGGCGAACGCCGGGCGACGGCGTATGTGGCCGCTTATTTGGAAAGCCTGGGGTTAGAACCGGCGGGTGAAAATGGCACGTTTTATCAGTCGTTTGATTT
>JBAUHR010000976.1:0-15538 GCA_049680385.1 Rubripirellula sp.
CAAAGTGAGTTCGGTTTGCGTTGACGCTGCCTAGCAGCAGTTTGTTTCCCAAAACCCAGTTCAGGTTGATGCTGTCCGAGGGAACCTCAGAAACTTTGACGCCGCCGGTAATGCCGGTCCAAACCACGACGCCGTTGTGGCCGACGTGTTCCATGGCTTCGAACGCCAAGCGGCTGCTGCCGGTCGCATCAACAATCAAATCGGGACGACCGGTCTGCTCGACAAGCTTTTCCAGTGGCGTTTGCTTCGTGCTGACGTAAGTGGCTTCCAGGCCTTCGACGATTTCTGATTTCAGGTGTGGGCCTTCCCCGCGAGCGATCGTGTAGACCTCGATGCCCTGCAGTTTCAGCACCAAAGTCGCCAGCAAGCCGATCTGTCCGGCGCCTTGAACGTAGGCCAACTTTGGACGCCAAACTTTCATTCGGCGTTGGGCTTCAAAGGCTTGATAGATAGCCTTGGCGGCACAGCTCATTGGTTCCATCAGCACGTGCAAGTGCTTCAGTCCGGCCGGCACGCGGACAATGTACTCTTCTTCGTCGACAAAGTACTCGGTCATGAAACCGTGACGCAGGTTGATGCCGCGTTCGTAATAGGTTTCTTCGCTGGTCATGTCATTGGTTCCGATCTGGTCATAGATCGAGTTACCAGGACGACGGACCGTGGCGGCGACATAGTCGCCAACCTTTACGCGTTTTACGTTTGGCCCCACTTCCTCAACGATTCCAAAACTTTCGTGTCCGATCACCAAATGGTTGTCGCCTTCGGGCGCGTTGCCGTACAACGCCTCGTTGATTTCACGATCGGTCGCGTCGACGCCGACTTTCAGAACCCGCACCAGAACTCCCAATCCATCTGGGATTTGGTCCAGCGAGGGCTTTTCAATCTCAGTCAGATGGACACTGTTGGGAGTGCCAGGAGTAACCGCGACGGCTTTCATTGCAAACTCAGGATACAACTTGAAGGGTGGTTAAGAATTGCCAGGGGCAGCAGTTTTGGCCTGCTTGAGAGCGGAATCGTATCAGCCAGATCCGAATTGCGTGAGAGGGGGCGTGTTCATGCGCACACTCGATTAGTTCAGTTGAATTTATTTCTCTGGGGGCTTCAGCTTGCCGCAATCAGCCCACCAGGGGGCCGGAATTTGACGAAGTCTAATTCTTTTTCGCTACGATGGTTGTCAAAAATAGAAAAAGGCGTAAAAGTGGAGCTAGCCAAACTACCTCGTTCCCGTTTCGACAAGCATGAATTCACCCGCCATCCTCCACGAAGAACTGCGATCGGTTGATCGCAAATTGCTGATGGTGATGCGCAGCGGTGACTCCTTTGGGATCGGTGAGTTGACTGATCAATTGGGCGTCACCGCGACAGCGATTCGCCAACGGATCGAACGTCTTCTAGAGATTGGCTTGATCGACCGAGAGAAGATCGTCGCGGGACGGGGACGTCCAACGTACCAATACCACTTGACGGTGGCCGGACATCGCAGTGCCGGTGCCAATTCGGTGGATTTGGCGGATGCGATGTGGCGCGAGATCCAGGCAATTGATGATGCTGAGATTCGCGGAAAATTACTTAGCGGGGTCGCTGCCCGATTGGGACGCCAGTTCGCAAGTCAGCTTTCGTCCGAAGATGCTGGCGGATCGCTGGAAAGTCGAATCGAAAAACTGTCCGAGATGATGACTGCTCGGCACATGTCGGCCTGCATGACGCACAGCGGGGAGTTGCCGGTTTTGGACATTGGTTCATGCCCTTATCCGGCAATGACAGATGCTTCTTCGGACCGGGCGATGTGCCGTCTCGAAGAAGAAATGATTTCCGAGGCGCTCGGGACTCAGGTTCACTTGAGCAGTTGCCGACTGGACGGCGATTCGTGCTGTCAGTTTTCAGCAACAAGCAATGCTGCGACGACGTCAACACCAACCACTACTCCATCGGCAAATGCCGAAGACAAGGCTTGACTTCCATCAAGCATTTCAACGTTCACCTTTTTCACTCTTTGCAACATAGTTATTCACGATGACTCACGTATTGAAAATCGAAGACCTGCACGTATCCGTTGGCGACAAGCCGATTCTTCGCGGTGTCAATCTGACGATTAACCACGGCGAAACGCATGCTTTGATGGGCCCCAATGGTAGCGGCAAAAGCACGCTCGGTTTGGCGATCATGGGTCATCCGGGTTACACCGTGACCGGCGGCAGCATCACGCTTGACGGTGACGATGTTTTGGAAATGGGGCCAGACATTCGCGCTCGCAAGGGCATCTTCATGGCGTTCCAACGTCCAATGGCGATCCCCGGTGTGAAGATGGCTGACTTCCTGCGTCACGCAACGACCAACGTGCGTCGTCCGGACCGAAAGGAAGGCGAGGAATTGATTCCAATGCGTGAGTTCCGAAAAGAACTGAAAGACAAGATGGCTCATTTGAAGATGGACGTCGAGTTCGCGCGTCGTTATGTCAACGATGGTTTCTCGGGCGGCGAGATGAAGCGTGCAGAGATTCTGCAACTGGCCATGCTGCAACCGAAATTTGCGATCTTGGATGAAACCGACAGCGGTTTGGATGCGGATGCTGTTCGTTTGGCGAGCGAGTCGATCGCGGATATCGGTCATCAAAAGATGGGGCTGTTGATCATCACGCACCACGACAAATTGCTAGAACACAACCCACCCGAATTCACTCACGTAATGTTGGGTGGCCGTTTGGTCGAAACCGGCGGCAAGGAACTCGCCGAGGAATTGCACGAGAAAGGTTACGAGCGAATTCGCGAGGCCTATCCGGATGCTGATGCGGTGAACCAAGAAATGTTGGCTGAAGAAGCTGCGGTCTAGAAAGGACCTGACACGCGATCGCCGCTCTCGGCGGTGTTCGCAAAGGTGTCACAACTTTCACACTTTAAACTCATTCAAAGACCTAGGAAGAACGACATGGCCACAGACATCACTGAAAACGAAGCCGATGAAGTCGGCGAAATCAATAAGTACAACTTTCGCACCGAAACGACGGGCGTGTTCAAAGCCAAGAAAGGCTTAAACGAGGAAGTTGTCAATCAAATCTCAGACATCAAGAACGAGCCTGACTGGATGCGTCAGTATCGTTTGGATTCGTTAAAGATCTTCAACGAACGCCCCATGCCAAAGTGGGGCGGCGCGATCGACATCGATTTCCAGGACATCTTCTATTACCTCAAGCCAACCACTGGCCAAGGCAAGTCGTGGGACGATGTCCCGCAAGAAATCAAAGACACATTCGAAAAGCTAGGCATTCCTGAAGCCGAACGAAAGTTCTTGTCGGGCGTCAAAGCGCAGTTCGAAAGTGAAGTGATCTACGGATCGCTGGAAGAAGATTTGGCCAAGCAAGGTGTGTTGTTCACCGACACCGATACTGCTGTTCGTGAGCATCCGGAAATTTTGCGCGAGTACTTCGGGAAAATTATCCCGAACAGCGACAACAAATTTGCGGCTCTCAACAGTGCCGTTTGGTCGGGCGGTTCGTTTATCTATATCCCCAAGGGCGTTCACATTGAATTCCCGTTGCAAGCGTACTTCCGCATCAACGCGGAAAGCATGGGGCAATTTGAACGAACGTTGATCATCGTTGACGAAGGTGCCAGTGTTCATTATGTCGAAGGCTGTACGGCCCCGATGTATTCGACGGAATCACTGCACAGCGCCGTCGTCGAAGTCGTTGTCAAACGCAACGCTCGTTGCCGCTACACAACGATCCAGAACTGGGCCAACAACATCTACAATCTCGTCACCAAGCGTGCTTACGCATACGGCGACGCAACGATGGAATGGGTCGACGGTAACTTGGGCAGCAAGCTGACCATGAAGTACCCGGCGGTTCACATGATGGAACCGGGCGCTCGAGGTGAGATCCTGTCGATCGCGTTTTCGAGCGCGGGCCAGCACCAGGACGCAGGCGCGAAATTGGTTCACGCGGCACCGAACACAACGGGCCAAATCGTTAGCAAATCGATTAGCAAGAATGGCGGTCGCAGCAGCTATCGTGGCTTGGTCAAGGTTGAACCAGGCGCACACAACAGCAAGAACAGTGTCGTTTGCGATGCACTGATTTTGGATCCTGAAAGCCGCAGCGATACGTATCCCTACATCGAGATCGCTGAACAAGACGTGCAGATCGGTCACGAAGCGAGCGTGTCACGAATCGGTGAAGAGCAAATGTTCTATCTGCTCAGTCGCGGACTATCCGAACAAGAAGCCAGCACGATGATCGTTAACGGTTTCATCGAACCGCTCGTGAAAGAATTACCGATGGAGTACGCCGTCGAAATGAACCGGTTGATCCAACTGCAAATGGAAGGCAGCGTGGGCTAAGGCGGTAAACGTTTGCATTTGCAAGCTCGAAACACTCCTTTTCAAGGAGTCGACGGGCCTAAGCGAGAGGAAGGTTCAAGCATTCAACCCGCTCCTCGCTGCCGCTCAGGTTCTCCCCCAAGGGGACAGAGTGAAGCAAACGCTTTCGAAGTAACGACTTAAGAACCGCACGACTTCAATCCGAATGCCAGGGCTCGTCCTGGCCTATCCGTCCAATCAAATTCATTTTTTATAGACTCCGATGACTGCTACCACCCATCTTTCTTTTGACGCTGCGGGTTTTGATTCGTTCATCGAATCACGCACCGAACCCGATTGGCTGACAGACATGCGCCGCGAAGCATGGCAACATGCCGAAGCGATGCAGTGGCCCGAGCGGCGTGCCGAAGAATGGATCCGCACGGACATTCGTGCGTTTCAAATCAAAAAGTTTTCGGCCCCCAACGTTGCCAGCGACGCTGTTGCCTTGGAAACTCGGCAACATCATCAGTTGATCGAGGGTGTAGATCTGGGCGGATCCCTGGAAACTGTTGATAGCTGTATCACGGCCGAAAACCTTGACCCGGCTTTAGCCGCCAAGGGTGTCGTGTTTGGCAGCCTGGAACGGATTGCCGCCGAGCACCCCGATTTGGTTCGCAAGCATTTGTTCACGGCGTTTGATCCTGACCATGACAAGTTTGCGGCGATCCATGCTGCATTTTGGTCGGGCGGACAGTTCCTATACGTTCCACGCGGCGTCGTGGTTGACCGACCGATTCACATTGGGTCAATCTTGACCGATGGCGGAACAGACACCACGCACACGCTGATCGTTTTAGACGAAGGCGCCGAAGCGACGGTGTTGCACGAATCGAATAGCGTTTCAGAAAACGCATCCGGTTTGCACATCGGATGCGTCGAATTGGTTCAAAAGCCGGGATCACATCTGCGATACGTAAACCTGCAAGAATGGGGCTTGAAGACCTACCATTTTGCTCATCAAAAAGCCGTCATTGATCGCGACTCGACTTTGCAGTGGACGATTGCTGCGATGGGTTCGATGTTGACCAAGGTCAATCAAACCGTCGACATGATCGGTCGCGGTGCGGATGCCCAGGTCAACGGCGTGATGTTCACCGAAGGGCGTCAACACCTTGCCTACCACACGCAGCAGCATCACCGCGCGCCGCAGTGCCATAGTGACTTCCTCTACAAGTCGGCTCAACAGGACAAGAGTCGTACGGTTTGGAAGGGCATGATCAAGGTCGACAAGATCGCGCAACAAACCGACGGCTATCAACGCAACGACAACTTGGTGCTGTCGCATCATTCACGTGCCGACTCGATTCCAGGCTTGGAAATCGAAGCCGATGACGTCCGTTGCACGCACGGCAGCACGACGGCACAGGTCGACGCCGAGCAAGTCTTCTATGCACGTTGCCGCGGCTTCACTCAAAAGGAAGCCACTCGTATGATTGTGATTGGGTTCTTTCAACAGATCTTCGATCGGATCTCCATTGAAAGCGTTCGTAACGCACTGGGTGACGCGATCGCTCGCCAAGTTCGCGAGTACGAGTGATCCAGCCCTTAAATCATTGCAAAGTAACCGCCGGAGAAACAAACATGGCACTTGCTGAAGACAAGGTTCGTGAGGCCTTAAAACAAGTGATCGACCCCGAACTTTACGTCAACATCGTCGACCTCGGATTGGTGTACGTCATCCAGGTCGGTGAAGAAAACGAGAACGGTCGTCACGACGTCAAAGTCGACATGACGATGACCAGCCCCATGTGCCCGGCCGGACCGCAGTTGGTTGCCGGCGTCAAGGGAGCCGCCGAAGGCATGGATGAAGTCGACACTTGCGAAGTCAAGGTTGTCATGGAGCCGCCGTGGAGCCAAGACATGATGACCGACGACGCTCGGGATCACCTGGGTATCTTCTAGTCGCTGCAGATGGCTGGTTCATCCGCTATCATGAGAGCCAAACGTTTGTTTGGCTATTCTCTCATTCCCTTTTGGGAAAATTTGATGCGTATCTTCGTTGGCGAATATGTTTGTGGCGGCGGCTTAGCCGGGCAAACGTTAGACCGGATTCCCTCCGGTTTGCGCCGAGAAGGCGCCGCGATGTTGAAAGCTGTTTCGGCGGACATGTCGAAAATCGCGGAAACAGTGGTTCCACTCGATCCAAGATTTGACTCACTGACGCTAGATGTCGCCGAAAAAGTCACGATGGATCCAGGGGCACTCCTTTGGAATCAGTGGATCGAAGCGGCGAAGACGTGTGATGCTGCTTTGATCATTGCCCCTGAAAGCGACGGCGTTTTAGCCAAAGCGGTTGCCATGCTGAGAGCGGGAGGCGTCGACGTGATTGCCGGCAGCGGCGATTTCTTACGTGTCGCCAGCGACAAACTGCTAACCGCAAAAAGTTTGTTTGCGGCAGGTGTCGCGCACCCGATGTACATGGCGCTAAGCGACAAGCGATTCTTGAAACCCCTTAAAGAGTTTCAGCGTTTCGTGGTGAAGCCACGTGATGGCTGCGGGACGAAGGAGATCAAAAAGTTTGATTGCTTCGCCGACGCACAGGCGGCGCTGGAATCGAATCAGTTGCTGCAAGCATGGATGCCGGGGCGGGCGATTTCAATCGCAATGGTCGCTTCGGATACCCAAACCGTGTTCCTGCCCGCGGTTTCGCAGGGGTTGTCCGACGACACTTGCGAATACGAAGGCGGGCAAGGGCCACTTGCCGACGATGCCCAGCGGCGAGCCGCAGCTCTGGCAACGCGTGCGATTGCTGCGATGCCGCCGACGGTTCGCGGCTTCATTGGACTCGATTTGCTGCTCGGTGACCGGCCCAGCGAAGATTTTGTGATCGAGATCAATCCCCGCCTAACGACCTCCTACGTTGGACTTCGCCGGATGATCAACAACAACTTGGCTGCGTTGCTATTCGACTTGGAATCTGGGCCCGTTTCCTGCTGCGTATCGCAGGACGCGGTTCGCTGGACCCCCGACGGCGATGTTTGGGTCAACGACCAGTGAAAGCAGCACCGGACAGCCGCCGTACGATTGGGATCGATATCGGCGGCGCGAACCTAAAGTACGTTTGCACCGATGGGGCCGCTGCTTCCTATCCTTTCGCGATGTGGAATCGTTCGAGCGAGTTGACGTCATCGCTCGTCGACCATCTTTCGCAGTTTCTGCCTGCAAGTTCGTGGGCCGTTACGATGACCGGCGAATTGGCTGACTGCTTTTTGGATCGCAAGACAGGCGTCGAGTTCATTATCGATGCGGTCTGCGAAGCGGCTTTGCGTCTGGGGTCGACACTATCGCTTGCACCCGAGATCCAGTTCTATGGCGTGGACGGTCGCTTCCATGACGCAGATGACGCGAAGCGACTGTTCGAAGTCGTTGCAGCATCAAATTGGCACGCTTTGGCCAGCCAAGTCGCGTCAACGATTGCACGCGATGCGACTCTGATTGACATCGGTTCGACGACCACCGACATCATTCCTTTGTGCAAAGGGAGAGTCGCGACCTCGTCAATGACGGACTTTCAGCGGTTGGTAGAACAGTCGTTGGTGTACATCGGGTGTCGTCGCACGCCAGTATGTGGGTTGGTGGATCGTTTGTGGTTCAATGGGGCGCCGAGCCGAATCATGAACGAATGGTTCGCGACAATGGATGATGTGCGGATTGTCTTGGGGATCGAACCGGAGCACCCCGATGACAGCGAAACCGCCGACGGTGCCCCACGTACCGTCGCACGATCGGCAAACCGAATCGCTCGCATGATCGGTCTTGACCAAGCTTTTGTTTCGGTTGAGCAGGCGGCGAAACTGGCTGTCCAGATCATGGACTCGGCCAAGCGTGAAATTCAATTGGCATTTGATGCCGTTGATCAGCAGAGCGGTCCGATTGTCATCAGTGGGCATGGGCGAGATTTGTTTGACGTTCCGGATGAACGTGAAGTGATCGATTTAGCTGCCGAGTTAGGCGACCAAGTTTCTCGTTGCGCGCCGTCGTGGGCGGTGGCAAATTTATGGGCCGATCGATCCAATGCAACCTTCGTTCGCAAAGGGCAACCCTCTTGCGACGCGTCATAAAGGTCGGCGGAAGCCTGCTGTTGCGGCCGAAGTTGAAGGACCAGCTTGATCGCTGGATCGACGCTCAATCACCGGCCGAGAATTTGATCGTGGTTGGCGGAGGCAGCATCGTTGAAGCCGTTCGTGAACTCGATGCGGTACACTCACTCGATTCCGACGACGTTCATTGGGTGTGTGTCGAATTACTTGAGTCGACACGCCGGTTGGTTCAGCAATTGTTGCCAGATTGGAAGACGGTTGTCACGGCAAGCCAGTTTCGCGGTTGCGTCGAACGCGGTTTTTCGTTGGACCAAACAACGTTGGTTTCAGTTGCCTCGTTTTACAATCGAGACTGCGACACATTGCTGCCAAAGGATTGGCGAACGACGACCGATGCGATTGCCGCTTACCTAGCCGTCTGTGCCAATGCCGACGAATTGGTGCTGTTAAAGTCGTGCGACATCGATCCGGATTGGGATCTTGATCGGTTGATCGACGACGGTGTGGTCGACGACGCGACGCGTTTGATTGCCCCAGACGTTCGACTTGTTCGCGTCGAACGCTTGCCGACGCAGGACGGCTAAGCGGCGGCTATCACTCGTCTTGTTTTTGCACCAACCGAGCGCGGATACGGTTGCCATGCTCCTGAGGTGAACCGACGGTTTTGTAGAGTTCGACAGCACGTTCGAGGTCACCGAGTTGTTCGTGCGTGCGGGCTAAGTTGTATCGGGCAGCGGGAATCCACAGCGACGGTTGGTTCTCGTCGAGCACACGTTTGGCGAACCAGGTTTCGGCGGTATCGTACCGTTGGTCGTCATACTGAATCAGGCTGATCCAGTAAGTCGCGCTACGTTTACCTTGACGCATCATCGCTTGGACCTGTTGCACCTGGCGATCATAGACGGCGGACTCGGTACCGCGTTCGCGTCGGATTCCGTATGCAATTTGCAAATTGACGTCGATACGCAGGTCTGCGATTTCAAACTCGGGGGCTCGCATTGCCAAGTACTGCACGCGTGCGCCTTTGGAGTCGTCTGAATCGTCGTTGTCAAACTTGCCGAGCAAGTGGTCCCAACGTGCAGCGGCGAGTTGCCGCGAAGTGTCGATGTCGGCTTCCAAAATGGCCCATCGTGACTGGTACCAAAATTGGAACATCGGATCTCGCGAGGCCGCGGTTTCCATATCGGTTTGGTAGGCTTCGGCGAGTAGCGGGACATTCCAAAGGCGAACGCCCGATATTCCGCTGATGCTGTCGATCTGTTCGGCCAGTGCTGGCGCGTCGACGTAGGTCACCATTCGGCGATCGCCGGCCAAACCCGACTGCAGTTCCTTCATTCGAGGACTGATCGCTTCTGGGATGACATTCAACAACGCAACAGTTTGCTGGACGTCGTCTTTGGCGTGCGGATAGTCAAAGAAGCCAGGGACATTCAGTCGTCTTAGCACCGACGCATCCTTACGAGCGTCCGCGAGGGTCGCGATGCCGACTTGTCCGGGGCCAGGGATGAAGATGCCCAGTTCAGGTTCGAACAGATAGATGTCGTTGTCGATCAGCACACCGACGCACCACGGGTCAAGCGATCCATCGTCTGTTGAAGGAATCGCCAACACAAACGCGGCCAGTCCAGATTGGCGGCAAAGCTGAGTGAAAACGCCGGCTCGTTGAAGTGCATCACCAGTGCCGCGCCAAACCGTTTGATAGTCGGTTTGTCGATAGCCGGGCCCTTGGAAAGTCATGCCCATCGACATGGGCGGCGCGGGTGGCGCCGGCACAACAGGGACCTTCGCCTCGTACGAAACGTTGCGAACGGTCCAGTCAAAGAGTCTCGCCGCCGTACGAAGCTGCAACGCCGTCTCGCTTGAATTCTTGTCCTGTTCCGCCAACCAATCCGTCAGAACCAAATCGTCGCTCGAATTGCGATTGACCCAGTCGGAAATTCGTTTGAACAGATAGCTGTCCCGCAAATGGCCTGTATCGTCACGCGAAAAATTCTTGCGATCAATTCGCTGTTGGACCGCTTCGGGCGGCAACACATCGCTGATCGTTCGCAACAATTCCGAGATGTCGTCCGCTTTGACTTCGTCGCGGTCTTCGGACCACCGATTCAAGTGGTAGGCGATTTGACGTTCGGCTTCATCGGGATTCAGTTCGACCAACCGGCTAAGCAGACTGAACGTTTCGCCGATGTGGTCTTGTTGAGTTTGCGACTGCATCTTGGCTTGTCGCTGAGACCGAATTCGTCGGATCGTATCAGCATCGTCTGAGCAACCGCCCAAAAACGTGACCAACGTCGCTGCTAAGACGGGAAGGACCAACCGGGGGAATGCAACCATCGCAGCAGTATGTCTTTGTCGGATAGGAATGAATTCAGCGAGCTAGGTTTGATACTTGTTTTCGCTCGTACTTAGATCGCAGAGTCGATTTGCGAGATCGTTTTTCGGATTGCCAATAGCCGGTCAATCGTCGCCTCGAATCGATCCAGCGGAATCATGTTGGCGCCGTCGCTTGGCGAAGTCTCGGGTGTGGGGTGTGTTTCGAAAAACAACGCGTCGGTACCGATTGCTACGGCTGCGCGAGCCAATGGTTCAACCATTTCGCGGTTTCCACCGGTCGCACCGCCCAATCCACCAGGCCGCTGGACACTGTGAGTGGCGTCAAAGACGACTGGAACGCCCAATCCTCGCATGATTGGCAGCGATTGCATGTCGTTGACCAATCGCCCGTAGCCAAAAAACGTCCCCCGCTCGCACAGCATCACTCCGCCATCGCCACTGCCGCGAACCTTCTGGACCACGTACAGCATGTCTTCGGGCGACATGAACTGACCCTTTTTGACGTTCAATGGCCGTCCGGTTTGGGCGGCTGCGACCAACAAATCGGTTTGCCGAGCCAAGAAAGCAGGTATCTGCAGCAGATCGCAGACCTGGGCAACCGCCGCTGCTTGTTCGGGAAGGTGCAGGTCTGTCGTCGTCGGCAGCCCCGATCGCTGACCAATATCCCCAAGCATTTTTAGGCCCTCGTCGATCCCTGGGCCACGTTTGGCGGACAGCGATGTGCGGTTCGCTTTGTCGAACGACGCTTTGAAGACCACGTTGACGTCGTCGCGTTGGTTGACCCGGCACAAGACATCGGCAATCTGCATCGCAAGATCCGGCGTCTGCAATACGCACGGTCCCGCAATTAACAAGAGCGGTTGCCCCGGACCGCATTGGTAGGGGCCAACGGAAACGGCAGTGACGGGTGGTGATGAAACGGGCGGTGGCGAATTGTTTTCAGTCATGCCCGAATCTTCGACGATTCTGCCGCGTCAGGCAATTCCCCGCACCGGCAATAACAATTGGACTCGGCCAGGCATCGTTTCTATCTTCAGCGGCAAACGGCCGGCGTAGTCGCCATCGACTTGGTAGGGGACTCGATGCGCCGACGTTTTCGATTTACGAGCGTTTGGCCCCGTAGTGTCGGCGGCCGTGATTTCAAACGACTTGCCTCGCAGCCGAACGACGTCAGAGAACTTCAAATGCTGGCCCGTCTGGATGCCCGCCAAGTAGACCAAGCCTCTCGTAATCGAGCGGCCTTTCAACGCGATCAAGTCCAGCAACCCATCGCTGGCAATCGCGTCCGGCTCGATTGCCAGCGATGCCGCATAGCGAGGCAGGTTGAATACCATCGCCCATCCGGCTTGGATCGGCGGAGCTCCGTCAACTCGGATTTCAATTTCAGGAAAACGGTAACGCGAGATAGCTCGAGCGATCGGGCGAAAGTAGCTGAACCGATTGATGTGGCCTCGCCGCGTCAAATGCATCCCGCGCACCACCTCGGCATCGAATCCGCACGTTGCCATGATTAGAAATGGTTTGCCGGCTGCCATGCCAACATCGATCGACTTGGCCTGACCAAACTGCAACGTATTGATGACCATCGCGGCATCACATCGGTATCCGAAGTGCTTGGCCAGCAAGTTTTCCGTGCCCATCGGCATCGGTACGATTGGAACGTTTGCCGCGATCGATGACGCAGCCAGCGCCAACGTTCCATCGCCACCCGCGGCGACCACGATTGGGTGGGGAGCTCGCTGGGATTCGGTTTGCAGTTCGATGACCGTGCCGACCGTTTGGACGTCGATACCGATTTGCTGCAAGCCTGCGGTTAGTTTTGGCAACTGGTCCCGTCCCGCGCCGCTGCCCGCCTTGGGGCTGGTGAAGATAATCACCGACGTCGCAAGTTTGGGATCAAATCGGTTCATGTGAATTCCGGGCCGGGGGGACGGGTTAGCAGGTTCGGAACGAGCCGAAAATGGCATTCCTAGTAACGTTTTATCGCCTTTGCTGCCGTGCGTGTGCAAATCTCGACCTAGCCTTTTCTTAGGCAGATTCTATGAGCATGGTTTGTGGAATCTGGCTGGCTAGGGGCGTCGCAATCGGCATCATCGGTTCAATCGGATCGAATCACTGTCGAGACGTGTCTTGGCCGATTGGTTTCCATCCAACGAGAGAGCCTGTTTCGATGAAATTGTTACGACGTTACTGGGGTGCCGGATTGATCCTGTTGATGGTTGCGATTCACGCAGCCGTGATTGGATACGTTCGCAGCCGTGTCGCTCGTCTAAGCGGCATGGAAACGACGGCGATGGAAGTTGGCAATTTCAGGTTTCAAAGCGTCGAAGATTTGTCGACGGTTTATCATTTTCGGTTGCATGCGGTCTTGGACCCTTCGAAGCTGCATCGCGGCAAAGAACGGATGTCCCAGATGCAGATGGAAATTCGCGAGGCTTCCGAACAGCTTCTGCGGCAGGTCGACCCCAAGTGGTTGGAAGATCCCACCCAAACACAGATTCGCGAACGGTTGATGGAAATTGTGCTGAAACACTTGGACGAACCGCTCGTTCAACGAGTTCTGATTACCGATTGGTTGGAACTTCCCATCAACGCGATTGACGTCAAGCTGGACCAATCCGAGTCGATCGTCCAAAACTGATCGAGCAACGCACATTTACAGGCAAACGGTAGATAAGCCCCGTTTTGGCCTCGCCGCGCGTGTTTCACGCGGCAATTTCTTTGCAAATCATTCGCGTTGCTAGTGAATCCGACTTGTGGCAGTCGGGTCGCCATTGGTAGTTACCGATGGAAGTTAGCCGAGTCTCCCGTTTCCGGGAGCCTGGGACTCAACATTAGTAGCCTGTTCGTTTGATTGGTTTGCCAGGTATGCCACCACGTATGCCCCATTCGTTGTCACCTAGCCGCGTCTACGGTTCCCATTCGGTTGGGTATCGCCGCTGCATGCTGGCCATTCTGCTTTCCGCACCGCTGTCGATGCCTGCGGTTGGCCAGTTCGGTGGTGGTGGCGGAGGGATGGGCGGCGGAGGTGGAGGCGGCGCCAATGCGCCGGGCCCCGACACCAAGCCTAAGTTTCGCGAATTTGTCCACGATGGTGACGGCATCGCCGTCCGACGCGAAAAAGGTGACGCGATCGTGCTTGACGTTCGCGTCGTCGGAAACAAACGCGTCACCATGCACCGCATCTTACAGCAGGTCCAGACCCGCAAGGATCGCTTCTATGACTACGAAACTGTGCTTGGCGACGTCCGCCGGCTAAACGACCTTGGCTCGTTCGACCACGTCACTTTCAAGCTAAATGAACAGCCCAGTGGCGTTGGCGTCACGTTCATCGTCCACGAGCGTCCCACCATTTCCCAGGTTGTCTTTCACGGCAACCGAGCGATGAACGAACGCGAGTTGAAGGGCCGCGCCGGCGTAAATCCGAACGATCCGCTGAGCGAGTTTTCGATCGAGTCGGCGCGCAGGCGGCTGAGTGATTACTATCGCGAAGAAGGATTCAATCAAGTCTCGGTGCTTAGCTCGGTGGGTCTTCCCAACGACGCATCGGCAGTCGTTTTTCGAATCAATGAAGGCCCCAAGGAGCGGATCGCAAGTATCGCGATCAACGGCGGCACGATTGTTTCCGAATCGCGACTCAAAAACGTTATCAAGAGCAGTGATGGTTTTGCCGGTGGTTTGGTCCCCTACATCGGCAACACGTTTGACATCGCAAAGCTCGATCAAGACGTCGACATTCTGGCGGCTTACTATCACAACCTTGGTTTCTTGACCGCCACGGTCGGACGGACTTGGAAGTACCGCAAAGACGGTAAGTGGGTTGACGTCGTGTTCGTGGTCAACGAGGGGCCACGATTCAAAGTCAACGAAGTTCAAATTGTTGGCAACCAATACGCGCTCGAATCGTCACTGCGAGAGCGGCTAAAGCTCAACGCGGGTGATACGTTCGACGGAACCAAGTTGCGGCAAGACGTTGGCGAGATGGTTTACGCGTACGGCGAACTTGGCTTTATCTACGCCGACATCGAACCGCAAACGGTGATGCGAGACGAAGCCAATATCGTTGACTTGGTCTACAAGATCACCGAAGGCGATCGATGGAAGGTCGGAAAAATCCGCGTCGATATCGACGGCGAACCGCACCTGATGAAAGAAAACACCATGTTGAATCTGATCGACCTTCGCGAAGGCGACTGGATCGATCGGCGAGCGTTAGAAACCAACCGATCACGACTGGAACGCAGCCAGTTGCTCGAAACGAATCCGCAAATCGCCGAGCCACCGGATATCAAAGTCGTGCCCACTGACGAAGGCGGCAAACGCTACTGATGAAAAATGCCGCAACGAAATTGTTCGGGTTTGCGTCTACGGCGCATTGGGCTCGTCCGCTTAACTACATCTCCTCCGCCGAAGCTGACCGTATGAAGGAACACAACCATTGCGATGCTGCCTGCCGGCTGGGCCGGCGTGCGCTCGCCTGGCTAGCGATGGGCAGCTCGTTGGTGGGAATGACTGGCTGTGCCCAGCTTCAGTCGGTTTCGTCACCACCGTCGAATTGGCAAACGCAGGCGACATCTGGTGTTGCGACAAATCACGCACCCATTAACAGCTTCACGCCATCCGCTACTCCGCCGCAAGCAGTTGCTGGCACGATGGAGCAAGCTGGATTCACTCAAACCGCGTCACCCGGCGTCAGCGGTGTCTACTCAGCACGCCAGTTTCCACAGGATCAGGCGGTTGCTCCGGTGCAATATGGTGCACCGATCAACAACGGCACGCCCCAGTACAACGCTGCCCCCCAGTAC
>JBAUHR010000977.1:0-11734 GCA_049680385.1 Rubripirellula sp.
GCATCAGCACGATCGCGATTCGGGTTTGCCGATCCAGTGTTGGTCACCGAAATCTCTCTAAATTCGTTCCATTTCTAGCGTACTGCGCGCCTCCGCTCGGGCAAGCAGTCCACGATGCATTACGATACCAACGTCAAAGCAGAAATCGGTCTGCTTCGCCGTCTGCATCCGACGCCAGGAACGCTCTATGAAAGCTCTGCTTTACGCAATCGCGTTGATCGCGATTTTTGTCTGTTGTACCAATCGCACTGCAACCGGTGGCGACACCGACCAGCGACCTAACATCATTGTCATCTTGGTCGATGACATGGGGTTTTCGGACATGGGGTACGGCAGCGAAATTCCAACCCCGAATCTCGACGCCATGTCGGCGGGCGGAGTAAAGTTTTCGCAGTTCTATAACACGGGGCGATGTTGTCCGACGCGTGCGTCGCTGTTGACCGGTCTGTACTCGCACCAGGCTGGCGTGGGCTGGATGACCACCGATCAGGGAAAGCCCGGGTATGCAGGCCGACTCAATTCGAACTGTGTCACGATTGCCGAGGTTCTGCGGGACGCCGGGTACTTTACCGCGATGACAGGCAAATGGCATGTCGGATTCGAAAAGGGCGTCACTCCATGGGGACGAGGATTCGATCGCAGTTTGAACCTGCCGGCCGGTGGCGTTCATTTTTCGAACCAGACCGGATCGAAGGGCGGTTCTAAGATCTTCTTCAACGGCGAAGACGTTGCGAAAGACGACCCACGATTGGCCCCGCCGTGGTACGCCTGTGACTTGTTCACCGATCAAGGCATTCGTTTCGTGGACGAAGCAATTGCGGCCGACAAGCCATTCTTTTGGTACCTCGCTCACACCGCGCCGCATTTTCCCTGCATGGCTCCCGAAGCCACCGTCGCAAAGTACCGTGGCAAGTACATGAAGGGCTGGGACGTATTGCGAGAAGAAAGATTCAAACGCCAAATTGAGTTGGGGCTGATCGATAAAAACTGGAAACTGGAACCGCGTCCCGAAGCGATTCCGGCTTGGGATTCGTTGTCTGCCAACGAGCAAAAACGCTACGACGACATGATGGCGATCTACGCGGCGATGATCGAAGAGATCGACAAGAATCTGGGCAAGTTGACCGCTGCGCTGCGAGCACGAAATGAACTGGACAACACGTTGATTCTGTTCATGTCTGACAATGGCGGAAATGCCGAGGCTGGAATTAACGGCAAGTATGAAGGCGATCTGCCCGGCGATCCCCATTCGAACGTTTTCATTGGCCGTTGCTGGGCGCATTTGAACAACACACCTTTTCGCATGTACAAGCACTACAACCACGAAGGCGGCATCGCTACACCGTTGGTCGCGCACTGGCCGGCCGCAATCAAACCGAGCGACGACCGAAACGCTTGGATCACTACACCGACTCACTTGATCGACGTCATGGCAACTTGCGTTGACCTTGGGAACGCGAACTACCCCAAACAGTTTGGCGGCAATACGATCACGCCGATGCAGGGGCAGAGTCTGAAACCGCTGTTGACCGGCCAAGGCGATTTCGAAGACCGACCGCTGTTCTGGGAACACGAAGGCAACGCGGGGATACGAGTTGGCAACATGAAGCTGGTTCGGATGAAAGGCCAGCCCTGGGAACTGTTTGACCTAGCAACAGACCGCACCGAGCAGCATGACCTGGCTGAAACCAAGACGGAAATGCGTGACGCGATGGCGACGATCTGGCGACGATGGGCGTTGAATTCCGATGTCCTGCCCAAACCCGAACCGAAACAGAAAACGGCAAAACCGAGAAAGAAACGTCAAAAGTCCAAGTCGTGAACTGATTGGGCGATCTGATTGGGCGTACGGATGCAGATCGTTATTTGGCGTACGATTTGGCCTGCTGACACAGCGAGCCGAATGGATGATAAGTTAACCGACGATGTAGCGCCGTTTTTGGTTCGTGTTGCCTGTTGCGAGTTTCTTTATGGCTAGCGGTTTGTTGTTGTTGCTTGACGACATCACGACAATTCTGGATGACGTTTCGATATTGACGAAGGTTGCTGCGAAAAAAACAGCAGGCGTGCTGGGCGACGACTTGGCCTTGAACGCCCAGCAGGTTTCGGGCGTCGACGCCAATCGCGAATTGCCAGTCGTGTGGGCAGTCGCGAAGGGATCGCTCGTCAACAAGATCATTCTGGTCCCATCGGCTCTGGTGCTAAGCGCAATCGCACCTTGGACGATCGGCCCCTTGTTGATCGCTGGCGGTGCGTATTTGTGTTTCGAAGGCTGCGAGAAACTGGCGCACGCATTCTTTCATGATCCAGACGACGAAGCTCACATTCAAGAGCACGAGTCGTTGATCGCCGACGAATCAGTCGACATTGTGGCTGCCGAGAAGACGAAAATCGCCGGCGCGATTCGCACGGATTTCATTCTGTCGGCCGAGATTGTCGTCATCACGCTTGGCACCGTTGCGGCGGAACCTTTCATGACGCGAGTCGCTGTGTTGGTGGCGATCAGTCTGTTGATGACGGTCGGCGTCTATGGCTTAGTGGCGGGAATCGTCAAGCTGGACGATCTTGGAAAGTACCTGATTCAAACCAGCCCGGCGAAGCCAGCGTCATCGCTGCGAAGAACCGTTGGAATGTCGATCCTGACGCTGGCACCGTACCTGATGAAGTTCTTGTCGCTGGCCGGCACGGTCGCGATGTTCTTGGTCGGTGGCGGGCTGCTTGCGCACGGAATCGAGCCGATCCACCATTTCATTGAATCCGTCGAACATCATGTTGCAACGATTGAACCGATCGGCGGATTTCTGGCCAGTGTTTCAACGATGGTGCTGAACGGAATCATCGGCGTCTTGATCGGCGCCGTTGTCTTGGCTGTCGTTTTGTTGGCGAAGAAACTGTTCGCCAAACCGGCCACCCACGCCTAGGATTCAACACGCCTAAGATTCAACGCGTTTAGAGCATTCCGTTCCCAGCGTGCTTTACCGCGGCAGATCCTGAAAACGGACGGCCGGTGCTCGGCTTGCCGACGCGTCGCGATGGAAAACTTTGTCAAGCTTCACATGCTCGTCAAAGAATCCACAGTTGCGAAGAAAGAAGTGGCTGTTGTCGGATCCGCCGGCGTAGTCAAGCCGGTGCCGCCCCCGCGCTGTGTTGTCGCCGGTGAACTTTGCCTGGGTGACTTCATGCCATTTTCCGTCGACATCGCAAACCCATTGGTTCCCGTACTTTGCCGATCGTTGCTGATTGCCGGTTGCGGGTGAGAAGTTTTCGAGGAACGAGTGAAACCCTGTCAAGTGTTTGTTCGTTTCGGGACGCCGAAAGCTTGCGATCAACCGCCACTTGCCTGATCCTGCTTTAACTTGCGCCACTTCGTCCCTTGCCGCGTCGCCAAACCAAGACGTGTAGATCGTGTTGCCTTTGCCGTCCGGTTTGACTTCGGTCAAGAATCGATACTTCGTGCCCGATTTCCATGGGAAAACCAAATAACTCTGACCACCGGATCCCTCGTTGCCAAAATCTTGAGCATGGACCGCATCACCTTTCGCTAGCGTCACGATCCGCTGCTCGGGTGGGATGTCTGCGGGATTGTCAGTCTTGAACGAACTCCAAACCGAAAACAACACCCGGCGCTCGGTCTCGCTGTTGACTTGAATGCCAAAGTATCCTTCACCAAACCCGTTCGCCATGAAGTACGACCCAATCGGATCCTGGCCGTCGGGCACCGTGATCTCGCTGTAAGCATGTGTCAGCTTCACCGCGGCGGGCAACTTGTATCCCAAGTGTACCGAAGGCCCACGCCGGCCCCAATAAAACATGTTGCCGTCATTGTTTCGAACGAAGTCAAGGGACATGCCTTCGACCTTTGATGTCACGATCAAGTCCGACGCGCTCTCGTTTGCTGGCTTGCTGCGATCATCAAGCTGAACATCAACGTGAACATAACCGGCTCTGGCGGCATCAATCTCGTAAACCGACAAACCACTTCCCTCGCTGCCCTTGATCGACAACGCGAGTTTTCCGGGACGGTCAACATGAAAGTAAACAGGATACGATTCGGCGGGATCGCTAATCTGAAGTTCGCCACTACGCGAAAAGCGAATTCCACTGTCTGTTCGGCCGCTTGCGTCGGTATTCGGGAAAGTGTTCCCGGCAAGCGGCACGGTCCACTGCTCGCCTCGAACGGGCGACACGATCAGCAACGCCAAGGTGATCGTCGCTGACAACTGGATCGGTATAGCGGAGCATCGAAATTTCATCGGTCGTGCCTCAGGTGAGTTCAGTCAGTCCAATGATCTTGGTCAAACTCAGTTGCACTTACAAGCAGACAAATCGGCGAACACATCGATTCGGCCGCTGCCTAGCGACGGAACAAGCCGCGAAAGCGGTCACCTAAAGTCCTTGCCGCACTTCGCTTGTTCAAGATTTCGTCAATTGCTTCGTCCGACATCTCGCCACTATCAGCGTCGTCGATTTTTTGAAACTCGACGTCCTCGTCCAAATTAACAGGCTCTGGCAGCTCCGATGACTCCGCATCCCGTTTGGCAACAGGATCTTCCAAATCAAAGTACTCTTCCGACGGCTGACTGCCGCCTTCGTACCGAGCCACTGACGCCGACGGTGGTAGCGAACGCGGGTAACACGGTTCGTCGCCCAGTCGTCCCATCGGACCGATCGAACGAAACCGTTCCTCGAAAAACACAACATTGTGAGTCTGCAAAATGGTGCCGGTTTGCAACTCGAGGCGTGATATCTCGGTGTTGTATTGCGACAACGCTTGAGCTTCGGCGCTGACGGAGTTCCCCCAGTCGACGATCGCTTGCAGCACCACAATGAATTGCACGATGCCCTCGTTGTACTGAGCCAGTTGCCGTTCCAAGTTGATCCGCGCGGCTTGACGGACTGCTTGAAAGCGTTCGTATTGAGCAAAGAATTGCTCCAAATTTCGCAAACTCAGCGCCAACGAATGCTGCATCTGGTGCAGCCCCTGGTCCAAGTTCGCACGGTCTCGCGTGATCAGAAGTTGGCGTTGTCGCAGTGCCGCCCGTTCGGCTCGCAGCCCCAGCGGAACTGAAAAGTTGACGCCCAATGACCAATCTTCGAAGTCACCGGATCCGCTGCGAATCCGATTGCCCGATGGCGCGATTCCTTCCAGCCCGTTCCAGCGATACAGCGCGACACCGTTAAGTTGCGGGCGAGCTTGATTGTCGGCCAACAGTAGCCGTTGCTGATCCGCTTCCAAAATCAATTTCAGCTCGATGATGTCTGGCCGCTCGCGCTGGGCCAATTCGTTGATCGCCGTCCAATCGACCGTGATCAATTCCTCTGCCATCGGCGTGACAGGGATCGTGCGTTGAGCTTCGTACGGTGGCAGACCAAGCATGTTCAGCAGCGCTGCTTGACGTTGCAACACGTTGGCTTCCGATGCTAATAAGCTAGCGCGAAAATTCTCCAGCGCCAGTTGTGATTGGGCCAGGTCACCTGCATTGGCATCGCCTGCCGCAATACGTGCTTCGGTTCGTGTGTTCGCAAAGTCAGCCTGTTCGACCTGCTGTCGCCGCGCCCAAAGATCCGTCTTTGCGAACACCAACGACCAATAGGCTTCGATGACGCCTTGCACCGACTGCTGCACGGCGCTCTTGTATTGGAAATACGATCGTTCCGTGTCGATACGTGCCAGCACAATCGGCGCCTGATTGACGGCGCGTCCCGCTCCTTGCAACAGCGGCTGTGTGTAGCTGAGTTCCGTCGCGGTGCGGTCAGCGGGATTTAGCGGAACGATACCCGGATTGATTCGGTTCGTGTTGCTGTTGACGCCAAAGTTGGTGGTTCCGCCCAACAAGTTTCGCTTGGACAATCCAAAGTCGAGTCCATAGCCTTCGTTCTGGTTGCCACCGATGATCGCATTGGTTGGATCAAGGGGATCAAAAACAGCGTTTGGATTTTCCGTTTGATTCCAAACGTTGTTCAGCCGCAGGTTGGGATCGAATGTCGCTCGCTGTGAATCAATGGTCGTGTTCGTTATCGCCGCATCATAAATCGTTCGCCCGCTCGTCGACGCGGTAACTCCACCGAGTACCCGCACAACCTCTGAATTGGCAAGCGTGACATTGATGGCCTCGTTAAGCGTCAGATAGCTGGTCGGGAAATCGAACTGATTGTCCGAAACAGTCGCCGGACGCGGCGTCACGGGAACCGGAACCTGGCACAATTGCCCGGGGCTTCGAATATCAAGACAACGTTGCTCGGGAAGAATCGGCCGGCGAGGTTCATCGGCGGATGTGCCTGGCAGCAAGCTAGCGGTCGAACCAGCGGCAATCGCAAACACTAGAAAATGACGATTTCGGCGGCAACGTTTTTCGTGATTGTTCATGCTGTCAACAATCGGACGGAAGCAACGGATTCGCCTAATGTTTCGGCTTTGCCGTCACGACCGGAACTAGCGTTGAACCCAATTGATACAAAAAGCCGGGTCGTAACGATTAGGCAAAACCATGGTCGCGAGTGACGTCAACGGGGTTTTAAATCGGTCGGGTTTGCGACGTTAGGTGAGGCGTTCGCCGTAAGGTCTCAGCTACAGCAACAAGCCCCAGCCGCTTACGAGGAAGTCCGGTCTAGCGTTAGTCTCCTCGCATGAGATCGTGCAGTTCTAAAGTCCATGCTTGCCAAGCATTTGCAGATCTAGCCTTTTGCTTGCCCGCAGGCGCGGCGCTCGCGGTAGTGGGTTTCCAGTCCAGGAAAACAAGGCTTTGTGAGCCGACGGCGTTAGCCGCGGGTAACGGTGGCGTGGTCGTGACGTACTAAAAACCCGCGGCCAGCGCCGTCGGTTCAGTTGTTGAATCCACCAAAGTCTTATGAGCCGACGGCGATAGCCGCGGGTAACGGGGCCGTGGTCGTGACGTACTATAAACCCGCGGCTAGCGCCGTTGGCTCAGTTGTTGAATCCACCAAAGGGCGAGTTGAGAAGGCGTTCACGAAATAACGACTTTAATGGCGACAGGGTAGCCTGACTTCTTTCAAGATGAATCGTCCGCCAAGACTGTCAATCAAACCGAAACAAAAAATCCGAACGTCCCGAGGCAGAGTGAATCTATGCCGGACGTTCTCTTACGTGCCAGCAGCTCACTGCATCAACCGGCCGTTGACGATCGACGTTTAAAAGTCTCGTTGGGCGACCTAGCGATATCGTGGGTTTGGATGGCCAGTGGGCGATGCCAGTGTTCGAGTCGTGTTCCCAACAACCGGGCTGCGCTGAGCACTAATCTTCGCTAATCGAACACTAATCGGAGGCTCGATCGTGGCATCGGTGCCGACCGGTCGCCTAACATGGTTTTCACGCTAGTTGCTGAGCGATCGCCTTCGTTGTGATTCAAACGGCGCTTGCGTATCGTTGGCTGTTCGAAATTGAAACTCAACCGCTTCGTTCACGGCGGTGACGCAAATACCTTCCGCACCGTGACTACGCGTCGAGCGTGGGATCGTATTCGAGCGCTGTCTTGGCCAAGGCAAAGTCCGTAGTATCTTCGACCACTTCTCCGTCACGCAGGACGATGGTGCGTTTCGCGTTCCGTGCGACGTTCTGGTCGTGCGTGACCAAGATCACTGTGATTTTCTGTTCTTCGTTCAATTCACGGAACAGTTCAATCACCTCGCGGCTTGTCTTCGAATCCAAATTACCCGTCGGCTCGTCACCCATCAATATCGACGGGCGATTCACCAGCGCCCGTGCGATCGCGACACGCTGCTGTTGTCCGCCGGAAAGCTGGCTGGGGTGGTGATGGTACCGATCGGCCAAGCCGACCTTGCCGAGCATTTCCATCGATCGATCGCGGCGCTCGCGAGCCGGGATCTTTTTTCCGTACATCAGTGGCAGCTCAACGTTTTCGAGCGCCGAGGTTCGATTGAGCAAGTTGAAACTCTGGAAGACAAAGCCAAGCTGTTTGTTGCGAATCTTCGCACGTTGATCGCGATTCATCGTCACAACTTCTTCGCCATCTAACAGGTAGCTGCCGTGTGTTGGCCGGTCCAGACAACCGAGCGTGTTCATCAGCGTCGACTTACCGCTGCCCGACGCACCGATCAACGCGATGTATTCGCCAAGTTCGACGTTACGCGTAACAGTACGAAGTGCGTGGACTTTGACTTCGCCCAAGTCATAGACGCGGCGAACGTCATTAAGTTCGATCAGCGCCATCTACTCGTACCTCAACGCATCGATAGGGTCCAACTTGCTCGCTCGCAGCGCCGGATAGTAGCCAAAGAAGACACCAACGGCCGCGGCGAATCCCATCGCAACCAGTGCCGCAGGCAGCGAAACCACCAGCGGCCACTCCGTCCCGGGTTTGTAAGCGTTGATCAAGACAGTTGCCGCCATCGACGCACCAGTTCCCGTGGCAATTCCAATCGCACCACCGATACACGACAACACCACCGACTCGATCAAGAACTGTCGCAAGATGTCTTTGCCGCGAGCGCCGATTGCCATCCGAATACCGATCTCGCGAGTTCGTTCCGTCACCGAAACCAGCATGATGTTCATGATGCCGACGCCGCCGACCAATAAGGAGATGCCGGCAATCGCTGACAGCATCAACGTCAACGTTCCCGTGATCATCCCTAACGTTGCGGCAATTTCGGTCGTGTCCTGAACACTAAAATCCGCCTCATCGGCCGGGCCGACCTCATGCCGTTCATTCATCAGTGATTTGATTTGCTTGGTTGCCTTTCCCATTTGGTCGGTGCTGCGAGCAGATACCATGATCAAGTGAACGTTGTCGAGCGGCGATCCGTTGATTCGTTTGCGAACTGTGGTGTGCGGCATCAGGATGACATCGTCCTGATCGTCGCCAACCATATTGGCACCCTTTTTGGCTAGAATTCCAATCACTCGAAACGGTACGTTGTTGACTCGAACCGTCTCGTCCATCGGATTGACAGTTCGAAATAGTTTGGGGATCAACGTTTGGCCGATCACACAAACCTTGGCGCTGGAATTGATATCGTTCTGTGAGAAAAAGCCTCCTGCTTCCAAGGTCCAGTTTCGGACAGTCAAGTAGTCGGCACCAACGCCCTGCATTTCTTTGGGGTTCCAGTTTTCGTTGCCGTAAATGATTTGCCCAGCCGTGCCGACGATGGCTGATGCCGCCAAAACGGATGGGCATTCATTCCCAATAGCCTCGGCGTCAGCAGCGGTCAACGTTGGCGCCCCTGACTGCCGAACTCCGCCGCGTTTGGTTTGCCCTGGAAAGACTAGCACGACGTTCGTTCCAAGTGCTTCGAACTCGCCGCTAACCAACGCGCTGGCACCTTGGCCGATCGACACGATCGTGGTCACCGCCGCGATCCCGATGACCACGCCGATGATGGTCAGAACCGCACGCATTTTGTTCTTCATCAGCGCTCGCAGCGCGATTCGAACGGTATCAAAGAAGGACATCGTTATTCCTGCTTTCCGACAACCAACGCGGCGCCGGCATCAAGTTCGCCGGCGGCCAACTCGGTGAACTTGTAGTCGATCAGCCCTGTCGTGACTTCAACGGCTTTCAACAGCTCACCATCGACCATCCAGACGTGACGCTGGTTCTTCTTTTTCGAAGCATCCGCCTTCTCAGTCGCCGTCATCTTGTCATCCTCGTCGGCGTCTGTTTTCGGTTTTGATTTCCATGCTGAACCGTCAATCAAGTGCTGATCTTCCTTGCGGACAAGTTTCGCATCTTCGGGAATGAACCGCAGCGCAGCGTTGGGAATCTTGGGCACGCCCGACGTCGAATCAACTTCGAAGAATATGCTGGCTGTCATTCCGGGCAACAATTTCAAATCGGGGTTGCTCGCTGCAATCACGACCGGATAGGTCACGACGTTTTGGTTCGCCACGCTGCTGACGCGTATCTGTTCGATTTCGCCGTCGAACACCTCCTCGGGGTGAGCATCAACCGAAAAGGTAACTGGACGTCCTTCGGCTTTCGCCTTTTGGATCAATCCAATGTCGGCTTCATCGACGGAAGCGAAAACATGAACTTTCTCTCGCAAGTCCGGTGCGACGACGAATAGTTCAGGCGTTTGAAACTGAGCCGCCAAAGTTTGACCGGGGTTGATCAGGCGATTGATCACGACTCCGTCAACCGGCGAGGTGACTTGGCAGTATTGCAAGTTCGCCCGCGACGTTTCCAGCGATGCCTTTGATTGCAGGATGGTCGCCTTGGCAAGTTTGCGCTGGGCTTGCAACGATTTCACTTCGAACGTCAACGCGTCCATTTCTCGATCCGACATAAAGTCTTCGTTCGATTCACGAAGCCGATTTCCGCGCATGTAATTGTTGAGCGACTGTTGCAATTGGGCTTCGACCCGTTCCAGATCGGCTTCGCGAGTCGCCAACGTCGCCTCGTCGCGTTCAACATTAGCTTTGAACAAGCGAGGGTCGACACGAGCGAGAATGTCCCCCGTTTTCACCTCGTCATTGAAGTCGACATTTAGTTCAACGATCGGCCCCGAGACAAACGATCCGATCGAGACCGACAAGACCGGCTGGATCGTGCCAGTCGACTCGACGTACCGTGTGATATCGCCGGATTCCAATTTGACCGTTTCCCAACTGATCTTGTTGCGCTGGGCGAGGTACTCCATCGCCGGTTGGTAACCAGCCGCACCGGCAACGCCAATCACACCGACAGCAATCAACAGTTTGATAATCGTATTCATCCCAAGCCGAAGGCAATTTCTGTAGTGAATCACGAGAAACCGTGACTTGGCCTCGTCCGTGTCCATCATAACCGATGAGCCATGACTTCCCGTATCGACCTTGTATCAGAACGTACGTCGGCCAAGAAAGTTCGGCGTCAAGCAACCCCGGATTTCCAATCAGCCCCTTGAAACATCTGTCTCAGAAAGTTCGGCATGACTCCCACATAACACCGGCAATGTTGGCAAACGCTCGCGGCGACTGGAATGTTCACATCGCATCGCGGACAGCAACGAGTTTTTGCCGGTTCCGCCTCAGCGGGTGGTGGAGGCAATGGATCTTGAACCCCCAAGATTCGCATCACTCCGGTATCAGACAGCGGGTCTCGACGCGAACCCGGCAAAGGGACTAGAAAGGGACAGGCATAAAATAGCCTTGTTCTCGGCACGTTTTGCCGGTAGATTTTGTTGTTAAGTACAGTCGCACTCTTGCGGAAGGTCGTTTGATGCCCAGGCTTGCTCGTGGCGAGGTTCTTGATCCTGCCGAGATTCAAATCGTTCACTGCGTCCAGCGCTGTGTTCGGCGGGCTTTCCTGTGCGGAGATGATCCGGTCTCTGGGCAATCCTTTGAGCATCGACGTCAGTGGATTCGGCAACGACTGGAGTTCTTGGCCAGTGTTTTTGCCGTTGACTGCCTGACTTACACCGTGATGCACAACCACATTCATTTGGTCTTGAGGAGTCGGCCGGACGTGCTGGCGACTTGGAGCGATGAAGATGTGGCCCGACGCTGGTTGCGGTTGTTTCCCCATCGACGAAACAAAGACGGTTCGCCCGCCGAACCGACGGCCCCAGAGGTCAACATGATCGTTAACGATCCCGATCGACTCGCCGAGCGGCGGGCCAGATTGAGTGACCTGAGTTGGTGGATGCGTTGCACGGCGGAGAACATTGCTCGCCGCAGCAACGCCGAGGACCGGGTGACCGGTCACTTCTGGGAAGGCCGATACAAGGCGGTCGTGCTGTTGGATGAAGCCTCGCTACTGGCTTGTTCGGCCTATGT
>JBAUHR010000978.1:0-12298 GCA_049680385.1 Rubripirellula sp.
GTTTCGGGAACATTCGAAGATTGTGTGGTGTCGTACAAGCTAGACGTTGTGACACGAAAGATGCTCGGCTTCGGTACGCAAGCGATTGACTATGACAACGACACGGTTTGGGATTTGATCGTTGGTAACGGCCACATCGAAGACCAAACTGAAAAAGACAGTTTGTTTGCGATGCCGACGCAAGTGCTGGCAGGTCGGGAGGATGGATTTTTGTTGCAACAGTGCGCTGGCGACGATGACTACTGGAATTCGGCGCACTTTACCCGTGGAATGGCTAAGTGCGATTTCAATCGAGATGGGCTAGTCGACGTAGTCGCGACCGACTTGAAAAAAGATGTCGTCCTGCTGCAAAACCAGACGGTCACCGACAATCACTGGATACAACTTGAATTGGTCGGAACGTCGTCGGAGCGTGATGCGGTGGGCGCACGTGTGACGATTGAAATTGAATCAAAAGCTCTTGTGCAGGCAGTCCAAACCGGAGATGGTTATCTTTCAAAAAACGAGTCGGCATTATTCATTGGACTTGGAAGAGCCGAATCAATTGATCAGGTTCGCGTGCAGTGGCCCAGCGGAGCTCAGAGCCTTTATCGCGATCTTACTTGCAACCACCGGTGGTTATTGTTGGAAGACCAAGCCGACGCTTGGCCAGCATGGTGAGAACAGCCTAGTCTTGCACCCGTACCATCTGATTGGTCTGTCCGTTTCTCAGGTGACTCGCAGATTAGCTGAGACCGTTCAACTGTCATGAAATTTGTCATCCTGGGGAGCTCGTCACTCTGCGATTTGTTGCGGTTTTCCGTCAGCGATGGTGGTTTGATGTTGAATCTGCGAGAAGTTCAATCGGCGCTTGCTTTGTCCGTCTAAAGCCATTCTCGATCAACGCCAAGACATTTTTAGTAGGAAACCTTGCGAATCGTTTGCAGCAGCTTTTCAACGTTGATTGGCTTGGGTAACCAATCGTCCACTTCCCCTTCGTCGAGGTCTAGTCCTCCCTCGCTTGGATGCGTACCACTTAGCACGATGATTCGCGTTTGTTCGCAATGCCGACGTTTGCGAATTGCCTTTGCGATTTCCGCTCCGCTGCTGTCCGGTAGGTGCATGTCCAACAATACAACGTCGGGTGTAAAACCCTCGTTTAGAACGCGGAAAGTGGAGTCGCGGTCGTCGGCGCGAGCGACATCGGCGCCGAGGTTGCGAAGCAGACCCGAAAGCAATAAGGATTGGTGCGAATCATCTTCGATCACCAGCAATGCTAATCGTGACATCCAACCGATGTCGTTTCGCGATTGCAATTCCGAGGATTCGATCGACCTCAGCATATCCGCAACAATGATTTTGGCTTTCGGTAGATCCTCAATCGAGAGGACTTGATCGAGTAACCGGACGCCGAGCGTTAACTCATTAAGCCGATTGCGAAGTAGATGCAATTCATCACGGTTTTCGCTTTCGGGCGTATCAACGGAAACGCTGTCCAGCACTCCTTGAACGACTGAAACGTTATTATAAACTTCGCGACCTTCTGCGATCTTGGTTGCGTAAGCTTGAACCAATTGAACTTCGTAATACGTTGCCAACTCACCGCTGATCACGATTCGATCTTTCGAAACGTCAAGCAGCAAGCGATTGACTCGGACGCCGCGGGTTCGCAATTCACGTTTGATTCGTTGCTTGAGTAGTTCGTCGCTCATCGTGGTTCTCGGGTTGGTTGTTTTTGACGCAGTTTCAACGCAAGCTTCGCATGAGTTCTTTCGCATCAATCGGCTTGACGAGGTGCAAGTCAAAGCCCGCGTCCTTCGCGGCTTCGAGGTCTGTTTGTTGTCCGTAACCGGTCAGTGCGACAAGAGTTGTCTGTGCATAATCGGGGTTGCTGCGAATCCTTCTGGCGACTTCGTATCCGTCGATACCCGGCAACCCGACGTCAATCAAAGCAACGTCAGGTCGATGCTCGAAGATCGCGGCCACGCCTGTTTCGCCGTCGCTGCATGCTTGGACGGTGTGCCCATCGAGTTCCAGCAACATCGTCAGCATCCGGCGACTGTCCTCGATGTCTTCGATCAATACGATGGTGCGGGTAAATTGAATTCCATCCGAACTGGCATCCTCCCGCCCGGTCGTTCCGGTCGAATCGGCTGACTCGCAAGACTCGGCCAACGCATCGGGTTGGATGGGCAACCAGACCCGAAAGGTGCTTCCCATTCCATGCCCTTCACTAAACGCTTCAGCTCGACCGCCATGTTCTTCGGCGAGCGATTTGACGAGCGTCAGTCCCACGCCCAAGCCGCCGTCGCTTTGCCCCTGTGTTTTGCTGACTTGCACAAAAGGGTCAAAGATACGTTTCAAGTCTTGGGAATCTAATCCGACTCCTTCATCAGTGACGGCGATCACTGCCCAGTCGTCTTCCCGCGAAATTGAAACAACCACGTCACTTTCCGTCGGCGAATACTTCGCCGCGTTGCTGATCAAGTTCACTTGGATTTGCAGCAAACGCATGGCATCACCGTTGACGACCAGAGGCTGCTCGGGCAAGTTAACGATCAAGCGACGTGCGTGCCGTAGAATGTCAGACTGGACGGTTTCTTGGACGTTGTTGATCAGCGAACACAAGTCAACGGGTTCGCGTTTGAGTTGGATTTTGCCCTGCGAAATTCGCGACATGTCCAACAGGTCGACCAACAACATTCGTGTCATTGAAATTTGGCGTTCGACAACTTGAGCGGCCTGGTTTCGCGTCTCACGATCCGCTCGCTCATCACGAACGACGCGACTTGCATTGAGCGCAGCGTTGAGAGGATTTCGCAGTTCGTGCGAGAGTGTCGCCAAGAATGCCTCGCGTTGTCGAACTTGATCGCGAATCTCATCCTCCATCATGATGCGTTGGCTCACATCACGGGCGATTTTTGAAATCCCAATCAGTTTGCCATGCGCGTCGTAAACCGGCGAAACCGTCAACGATACATGCAGCCGTGTGCCATCCTTACACTGCCGAACTGTATCGCGGGTATGCAGACGCTCGGCGGCTTCAATCGCCTGGTGGTACTCCTTCACTTCGGTGTATTGCTCGTCTGGCACCAGTATCGACACATGCTGCCCAATCGCCTCGTCGGGTGAATAGCCATAAAGCCGCTCGGCACCCGCATTCCAACTTGTGATCACTCCGTCTAGGTCTTGGCCGATGATCGCATCGTCCGTCGATTGAACAATGGCCGACATCCACCGCAGTCGATCACGCAGCACTTCCATTGACGAAACATCAATCAACATCAGCACGACGCCTTCGACTTCATCACCAGCTCGGTACGGCAGCATCCGCATCAGGTAACTGGTCCCATCATCGGCAACCGTTTCGCATTCGTGCGGTTGGTTTTCATCGACCACTTGCGTCAGCCGCGCGACAAGATCACTGACAGCGAACTTTGGCAGGAAACTGCGAATGGGACGTCCAATGTCGTGATCCATCAGATCGAACACGTGTCTTACTCGCGAGGTGAAACGCCGGACTCGCAGTTCGCGATCCAAAAAAACGGTCGCCACATCTGTGTTTTCGAGCAGGTGATTCATGTCCTGGTTTAGTTCTGCCAGCTCGGCAATCTTGCTTTGATGTTCAGCATTGACGGTATAGAGTTCCTCGTTGACGCTATGGAGTTCTTCGTTAGTGCTTTGAAGTTCTTCGTTCGAAGCGATCAGTTCCTCGTTGGTCGCTTGCAGTTCTTCGTTGCTGGTTTCTAACTCTTCGATCGTGGACTGTAAGTTCTCACGCGAGTATCGCAGATCGTCTTCGAGTTGGCGGATGTGATCCCGCGAAGCATCCAATTCGCCGGGCACCGTTTCCAGTTCGATCGACCGCGCATTGGGTTGCGACTCGATCGCTTCGAATGAAATGACATGACACTTTCCCAACATTGACGGATGACTGATCGGCGTCACCGTTAGGTTGTAGGTGTTTGAATCCGCTTTGCCGTCTTGGGAATCAGTTTCTAAAGTGACATTGGCAAAACGGACCGGCGAGTTCCCGGCGACGGCACGTCCGATCGCTCCGTTGAGTGTTGCCCGTAATCGTTCGTCCATCAGGTCAAGCACATCGAGCGACGGCTGCCGGGCGCGTAAACGCAGAAACTTTTCGGCACCGCCAAACGTGTCAACGAGCGACCGGTTTTCGTCGATCAGCAAACTGGGTGGCATGAACCGATTAAGCAGTTGGTCATGCAGCGTCGTTTGTTCGCCAAGTGTCCGCCACATCGCCACCGGATTGCGAGCCGAAGACACATGCAAGGGGTCATTGTTTAGCGGAGTATTTATCGGAACGCGGAATTCGTTAGGCAGACGAACACTTCGACGTTTGCGATAAATTTTCGATCGTTCGTTGACGGTGTCAAACTCGTTGGACAACTCACCGGGCGATTCGCTGCCGCCGAGCAGCATGATGCCACCTTTGTTGAGCGCGTAGTGAAACATCGCCAGGGCGCGAGTTTGAGCCACATTTTGAAAGTAGATCAACAGGTTTCGGCAAGACACAAAATCCAAGTCGGTGAACGGAGCGTCACTGAGCACGTTGTGGGGTGCAAATACCACGCTGCGGCGAATTTCGGGCGAGATTTGGTATCCCGTTTCTCGCCGTAAAAAGTACTTTTCAAGTCGTTCGTCACTGATCCCCTTCATTAATGCCGCCGGATAGATTCCGCGACCGGCGTGTTCGAGGGATGACTTGTGAACGTCCGTGGCAAACAATTTGACGTGTGGCGGACGTCCGGCTTTCTCGAATGCTTCGTGCAACGCAATGGCAATCGAGTACGGTTCTTCACCGGTCGCGCAGCCTGCCACCCAGGCTCGCACCGGCTCGTTCCCGTCACGTCGATTGATGACTTCGGGAAAGATCTTCTCGCATAGCAAAGCGTACGTTTCAGGATCACGAAAAAACTGAGTCACGCCGATCAATAAGTCACCGTAAAGTGCATCGAGTTCCTTCGGATCGTCCTGCAGTTTGCGGGCGTAGGCGTCAATATTGGCTACACCGACCATCGCGACGCGGCGATGAATCCGTCTTAACACTGTGGTGTCTTTGTAGACGGAAAAGTCGATGTCGTGCGCTCGGCGAAAGAGTAGATAGATTGCCTCCATTCCTTGCAGAGAATCTTGCCTGATCGTTTCCTGGTCGATTCGTTCCTTGCGGGTCATTCCAGGCCCGGTCGCCATTCGAACCAGCAACTGACCGATTTCTTCGGGCACCAAAATTTCGTCCACAACGCCCGAGGCTTGAGCGCTGGCGGGCATCCCGTCAAACTTGGCCGTCTTGGGGCTTTCACTGATCACGAAACCGCCCTGACGCGCGACCTCGACGACACCGCGCGATCCGTCTGATCCGCTGCCCGAAAGGATGATCGCTATCGCTTGGCTTCCACACTCTCTTGCCAACGATTCCAGGAAGATGTCGATCGGCAACGCCAAACCTTTACTGCGATCCTTATCCGTCACTCGCAGTCTTCCGTCGGCGATGACCATTTCCTTTTTCGGCGGCAACAGGTAGATCGAGTTTGCTTGAACCTGCATCCCGTCTTCGGCCCGGTGGATCGTCATGGCGGTGTCTCGGCCGAGCAATTCAAGCATCATGCTCTTGAAGTCAGGCGACAAGTGTTGCAGGACAACGAACGCCATGCCGGTGTCGGCCGGCAGATTACGAAACAGCTTCTCGAGAGATTCCAGTCCCCCTGCCGACGCGCCGATGCCGACGACATGGTTTGGCGGACAAATGGTCATTGCGTCGTCGCGCAAGTTCTTCAGCGCCGCGTCGTTGAAAGGTAAGTCTCCGTCCATCGCCAGTACCCGTGGATGTGTTCTCGTGCAGAACTGTCACGAAATTCTACGCGGCAATCAATCAGTCAGATCACTTCCAACTGTCGTGAATTCGCATAGGAATTTTCAATGCTTGCCAGTCCAGTGCTCTATTCGCTGGATCGAAAAGTCGTGCCTAGAGTGGTTGATCAGATCGCCTGATGGCGCAGGGCAGGACACTTAGTTTCCGCTCGTTGTTTTTAGCTTCCGTTCACCTAAACGAGTTCACGTTCTTCTGATGAAAACCAAAAAAATAGGCGTCCTGGGCTGTGGCATGATTGCTGAGTTGGGGCATCTTCCCGCGATCGCTCACACCGGCGGACTGAGCCTGCATGGTGTCTATGACATCAGTTGGGAACGTGCGTTGCAGATGCAGGAGCGTTTTGGTGCGGCTCATGCTTATCCATCCGAAGACGATTTTTGGAACTCGGATATCGACGCGGTCGTGATCTGCACACCCGCACCGCTTCACAAAGAACATGTTTTAAAAGCAGCCAAACACGGCAAGCATGTGCTGTGTGAAAAGCCACTCGCAACGAACCAGGCCGATATTCGGACGATGAAGTCCGCCATGGAGGATGCCGATCGAATGCTGTTTACGGGGTTCACGTATCGATTCAGTCCCTCGGCGATTGAAATTCATCGCTTGATTCGCGAAGGCGCCATCGGTGAAGTACGTTCACTACGCCTTGTTTACTTATGGAATCTGCACGGTAAATGGCGGTGGGACCAGCACAACAAGATGGTCCCCAGCCCGCTTCGCGTCGGCCGCATGCTCGAAGGCGGTCCGATGGTCGATTGTGGCGTGCATCAGATCGACTTGGCACGGTGGTGGCTTGGTAGCGAGGTCGTCTGGCAACGCGGCATCGGTGTGTGGGTCGAAGACTTCGAAGCTCCCGATCACGTTTACCTTCACATGGGCCACGATTGTGGTGCCCATACGATGGTTGAGATGAGTTTCTCTTACAACGCAACCGCCAAAGAACCACGTAGTCACTTTCAATATGAATTGATCGGTACCGACGGAGTGATTCGTTACAACCGCGAAGAGCACTCGATGGAACTGCGCAACTCGCACGGGACGCGATACCTGCACTGGCACGGCGAGAAGAACTTTGGCGGCATGTACGCCGAGTTCTCGCATGCGTTGTGGACGGGGGAAGCAAGAAACATGCCGAACGCGGCGGACGGCTTAGCCGCGACTTTGATCTCGCAAGCGGCAACGAGGCAAGCGATCGCCGAACGCGACGGCCCTAGCCAGGCGCACCCTTCGTCGATGCAAAGGTCGCACGACAGAAAAGGCGAGGCAGGTCTACTCGTGCCGCTTGATCAATGTGAACTTGGCGACGTCTAACTGAGTCTCCATCGTCTAATCAAGTCTCCGGACGAACGCGTCGAAGCCAAGCACCGTTTGGTGCAGCGGATGGCTAGCGAAGTTCGACGAACCGCGTCTGTGCGTGGTCGAGAGGAATGAACGTCAGATCCTGCTTAACCGCGCCGCTGGTCGCAAACTGTGGATTCCACGGGATCGCGTACGCACAGACACGACCCGACGTTTCTTCGGAAACGTAAACCACGCCATTGGCCATTCGGTTGTTGCTTTTGAAACCGCGGAAATCGGCTAAGCCCGCAGCCATCAAATATGCGCCCTGATGCTGGGGGAAGTCCTGCGTCACGTTGTATCGATACCGAATGAAGAACTGGCCGTTGGTTCGATTGAGCACGTAGCCCGTCATCTCGCCGGTGACGTGATCGAGCGCGACAACAGCCTCCATCCCTGCTTCCAAAGGAACGGTAAGCATGGTTTTCTTTTCGGTGCCGTGAACCGTCATCGCTTGAGCCGTCGTCGGCACTCGGTCGACCAGCACGATGACCAATGCCGCAGCAACAAGAGCTGCGTTCATCATGTAGGCAATTTTCTTGAACATCATTTCTGGGCAAGGGGTGCAAAGGGGGCGAAGAATGGAACGGCGAACGGACCGAACGTCTAACTGACTGGTCTATCTTGAGACGATTGACGGCTTGCCAGCTTCGCCATTGTAAGACTTTCAAGCGTTCGTCTTCTATTCGTTTTTCATCGACTGACGATCGGTTTTATCAATGGTTCAAGATCGGCGAAGGGGCGTAAAGTTTCCCGTCAGCGATTGTTAATCGGCCAACGCAGGCCGAAAGCTGGCCGACTGTTTTCCTCAGCCAACCTTCGGAGTCTGGTGATGTTGATGTTACCTACCACGGCGAGCTCGCCCCTGATCAACCAAGCGTATGTCCGGAGCACTGTCTCGCTGGCTACGCTCGATGAGCCAACCGCTTATGAGCAGCTTGATGCGTACTTCGAAAGAGAGTTCCACAGGCGATCGCTTCGCCAGGCTGCGGGCATTGATGACGGCGAACTACTTGACCGGCTTGTCGACGCAGGTTTCACGTCGGACACCGTGCCCGCATTACAGCTCGCTCCGATCGCGTTGATCGCCTGGGCCAGCGATTCCGTCTCGGACGAAGAATCGCAGGCTGCGGTTTGGTCGATTTACGAGAACCGGCTTTTTTCGCATCCAGCGGCCGCGTCACGCGTTCAATCGTGGATCGATGTTCGACCAGATGAATCGCTTTGGGGTCTATGGCAGGACTACACCGAATGCCGGCTGCAAAGTTTGCCGTCCGTTGTTCGCCAATTAGTCGGCAAGCAATTGCTTCAACAAGCATCGGACGTCGCACTTGCCTCCGGTGGCTTTCTCGGGGTTGGAAAAATCTGTGCCGCCGAACAGGCGATCCTCGACACGATCCGAAGCGTTTATCGACTTGAATGAACGAGAATTTTCGCGATTCCACTCCCACGATGTCAACTCGTTTGGGTGTGAAACGCTAGGCATCGGCCGGAATTCGGTCCGGTTTTCGATTGTGTCCAAGCGTTTTCTCGAAACACGTTGGGTTGATGCAGGGGCCAACGTCTAGAGTCCACGGCCCGCTTATCCGCCATTGGAAAACAGGTTGTCGCGAGCCGATTGTGAAATCGCGAGAACCGCTGGGTGTTTCAAGCGTCTTTCTACTGAGATCGCATAAAACCGTTCGGTGATTTCCGGGATGCGGCCGACTTGCTTGAGCGAGTAGTGAGCGGCGACATCATCGGCGACGGCGGTCGGGACAACGATCATCCCTTCGCCTGCTTGGCCAAAGACTTTTAGAACCGCGCTATCCTCGAACTCGTGAGCCACCTCGGGACGGATGTCTTGATCGTCAAACCATTGTTCTAGCGAACGCCGCAGGACCGTGTTTTGTGTCGGCAACAGCATCGGTGCGCCGTCGAGTGACTTTGGAAAGTCGTTCGAGTACTTCTTTGCCATTGCAGCGGTTCCGAATACCGTCGCATCACATTGCCCCAGCAAGTGATTGAACGCACGAACATTCAGTTCTGGTGTCAGCGGCGAGTCTGCGAGCACGACATCCAGACGGTGCATCGCAAGGTCCGCCAGCAGGTCCTTCGACTTTCCCTCGTAACAAACCAGTTTTACACGCTCGTCCAATTCAAGAACTGGTTTCAAGATTCGATAAGTGACCAGTTTGGGAAGCACGTCTGGTACTCCGACTAACAAACGAATCGAATTCTCGGTGGGGCGTCCACGGATCGCATCTGCCAGTTCATTGCCGAGGCCGAATATCTCATCCGCATACCGAAACACCATCTGACCGCTGTCGGTCAGGATCATTGACCGACCTTTGCGTTCAAACAGCTTGACGCCCATCGATTTCTCGAGCTTTTGGATCTGCGTGCTGAGTGTCGGCTGGGACAGATGCAGCAGTTCTGCCGCAGGCGTGATCCCACCCTCCTTGGCGACCATCCAAAAGTACATCAGGTGGTGGTAATTGAGCCAATCGACCATCGCTAACCTCGGTTAGTTTTTATCTATGGGGAGTGCGTTGAATTTCTAATTGTCTAACTGTACGAATCTGCCGTAGAGTTAAACAGCGTTAATCAGCAATTTTCTTTCGCTGGCATGGCAGGCGTCGAATCACCCAACGTTTAGGAGCGACCGAAATGACAATCAACATCATCGACCGTGGCAATCTGCTTGATTCCGACGGACGCAAAGCGACCGAGCGGCGTCTGCTTTTTGCGTTGTCGAGATTCGATTCGCGGATCCGACAGGTTGACCTCGTCGTCAAAGATGAGAATGGCCCCCGAGGAGGAATCGACAAGTCGTGCCGAATCTCGGTTTTGATAGATCACGCTGCCGACGTGGTGGTCTCGGATAAAGATTCCGATTTGTGTCGATGTATCTCTCGAGCCGCCGAGCGTGCTGGGCGTGCGGTCTCGCGGACGGTGGCCAAATCGAACGATTTCGCTCGCTCGCGTCCAACCTTCATCGACCCAGAAGCAATCACGCAGACCTAGCTTGCCCACCTTTGACTGGAGATCCAACCGATGACGTTTTCAACCGAGCTGAATGTTTCGCTTCAAAATGAGCAATCGCTTCCGCATCAGAATAGCGACAGATCCGCCGAACTTCTTGCCAGCGGTGATCAGGAGGGTGACTTCTTTTTCTTGAGCGTCTTTCGCAGCGAATCTGCCAGCGAGATGTTGTTGGGGCCGATGCCCGCATCCGAAAAGACGACCCTAACAAAGCCGCCGCGAGGATTGCCTGCTTACTTGGCTCATTTATGGACGGTACCGTTGTTGACGGCCGAGCAAGAGCAACACAGTTTTCGGAAGCTGAACTACTTGAAGTATCGCAGGTCGTGTCTGCAGTCCAACGTTCGTTCGTGCATCGGATGTGCAGCGATGGCCGACGACTTGACGCAACTCGATGATCGCGTGGTTGAAGTTCGCAACGCGATCGTCGAGGCGAATCTTCGGCTCGTCGTTTCGTTGGCCAAGCGGTACGCGGGATGGAACTCGAACGAGTTTGATGAAATCGTCGGCGTTGGAAATGCGGCTTTGATTCGAGCGGTCGATTTGTTTGATTTTCGCCGTGGGGGCCGGTTGAGTACCTACGCGTACCAAGCGATCCAGACGTCGATCTATAGCAACTACCGAAAGGAAAGTCGGATGAGCCGTGGGTTTATCGCCAGCGGGACCGAGGCCGTTGAATCGGCCGTCGGAGATGCTGGCGAGAGTGACCTGGCGGAATTGCAGTCCGTCGAAACCCGCGAGCAAGTGATTCAATTGCTGACGACACTTGACGATCGCGCACGAAAAATCGTGTCGGCTCGGTTCGGGATCAATCGCAAACGCAAGGGTGTTGCGTTCCACGTCATAGCGAAAGAAATTGGGCTCAGCACGACCCGAACGGCGCAATTGTTCCATCACAGCATTGCAAAGATGCGTGGACTGTTAACTAAACGGAACCTTGGTAGCCTGTAACGACAACCGCGTGTCTTTTTGAGAGTCGACAGTACATTTCATGCCTGAAAACAACGATGCAACAAGCCCAAGCGAGGGCACTCTTTTTCGCGTTTTGACGCGGGTTGGCATTTCGCTAGGGGTCACCATTCAGCGGGCCGATTGGTGGGCTGCCGAGTCGTCTGCCGGGGACCCTGGATACGATGCGCTCGGTTCGCTCTTTGCCAGCGCAAAGCACGCGGGCATCCTGCTGAACGAGATAGGCTTCGAGTCAGCAAGCGAAGTGTTTGGGTTTTTGCGGGAAGAAATTCCGGTACTGATTTCCAATGCAGATGGCAGTTTCGTCGTCCTCGAGAAATTATCCGGGCGACGAATCCATGCCAGCTTTGTCGGCGACCGCACGGTCACTCGAACTTACACCAATCGTCAGCTTCGCAAGCTGCTGGTCGCGAAGCCCGAGCCGCGTTGTTTTTCTTGCAAGCGAGAGTTGCTGTGTGATTCGATTTCGGCTGCCGATAGTCATCATCCCCATGACGACGATCATCACCACGGCCACCCAGGTCCGCTTCGCCGTTTCATCGGCCTGTTGAATCTTGATCGACGCGACATCTGGTCTGTGGTGCTGTTTGCATTTGTCGCGGGCCTGCTATCGCTAGCGTCACCGCTGGCGATTGAATCGCTAGTCAATGTTGTCAGTTGGGGAACTTACATTCAACCGCTGATTGTTCTGGGGTTGATGCTGCTTGCGTGTTTGGGAATCGCCGGCGTCCTAAAAGTATTGCAAACGGTTGTAGTTGAAATGATTCAGCGACGCCAGTTTGTTCGGATCGTTAGCGATCTATCACACCGGTTTCCTCGCGCAAGTCAATCCTCGTTGATTGGCGAGTACCCGCGTGAATTGGCCAATCGCGTGTTCGACATCATGACGATCCAAAAGGCGACTGCCGTTCTGTTGCTTGACGGAGTCACGATCGTACTAACGACTCTGCTCGGCATGATTCTGCTGGCGTTTTATCACCCGTTCTTGCTCGGGTTCGATATCGTGCTGTTGATCTCGATGATCTCGATCACTTGGGTGCTAGGTCGCGGCGGGATTCGCACGTCGATCGACGAATCGATCACCAAGTATCGCGT
>JBAUHR010000979.1:0-19159 GCA_049680385.1 Rubripirellula sp.
TCACCGACGCGCTGGGCAGTTTGGCGACGGTGGCCAGTAAAGACAGCGGTGACTGGGAAATCGTTCATACAACGACAAGTGAGTACGGAGGCGATCAACAGCGGTTCGGCGACACCGGTTCCGAGTCTCTGATGTCTCTGAACATCTGGGCTGGCCACTTCAGAGATCCTGACACAGGACTGATTCAAGCCAAGGCAAGATGGTACGACTCCGAAAGCGGAAGGTTTGTGAGCCCCGATCCCATGGGCTTCGCGGCGGGTGATGAGAATTTGTACCGGTATGTGGGTAATGGGCCTGGTAATGCGACCGATCCGACTGGGTTAGCGGAATACGTACCAAAGGGACCATACTACGCAACCGGCAATCCGTTCTCTACTGTTATGACCCAAGAAGAGTTTATTGCGAATGGTGGGAATGGATTCAAGTTAGTCGTCGGTTCCGACGGCGGTCAAAAAGCTGTTGAGTATGTAAATGGCCGACCAAACTTCACTCCGCATGTCGCCAAAATCGGGGGGAGGCCGGTCGTTGTCCGAATTCCTGCAACCGGTATAAGCGGTGCTGACATTTCTTCTGCTTACGGCTTGGCGATCACCGAATTTGGCGAGGAAGTCCGCAATCTTGATCTGACACCTCACCACGCATCTTTTGACAGAGCAACGGGCGAGATGATTATGGAATTTGTGGATACGTCGGTACATAAGCCATTGCGACACAAAGGTGGTTACGGCGACTTCTTAGACTGGGCCGCGGAAGTTCTTACTGACTCCACCAAAGTTGCCGGCTTATCTGATGACATGGCTGCATCTATTCACGCAGCCTTGCGATCAGGAACAAGCAACAAGCAACGGCTCCTTAACAAAATTCCGGACGTTGAGTACTTGTCTCCGTCAACATGGCGAATCGGAAACAGTGCTGCACATGATTTGATAATTGAAAAAAGTGCAAGACATGCAAGTACGGTAGTCATGGTGGGAGATACACCTGTGTTCGAGGTTGTCGAAGACAGAGTAGGTAAAGGCAAAGGACGGTGGGTCGTCAGGAGTGTAAAAGTTGGTGCAAAGATCTCTGGAGTCGGACTCGTAGTAGTCGGAGGCTATCAGTCTTACATGGCTTACAATTCTGCGATGCTCCAAACCGGTGACCGTAGACTTGCGATGATCGCAGGACTTCGGGAAGCCTCGTATGAGCCGATCGTTCGTGGAGCCGTAGGCATGACAATTGTTCCAGTCGGACAAGAACTCAACCGTGCTAGAGATGCCGCCGCAGCGCTAAATCGAGTAATGTCGAAGCACGGGATAGAACCTTTTTGATTGCGAGATGGAGGATTGCAATGTCACCCAAGCCTGTTATTAAAGATTTCATGCATTTAAGTCAGCGCCTTCAAAGCGTTGACGTACGAGAGATTCAAAGCTGGGAATCTCGCAAGGGACTTACCCTGCCTGACGATTTCAAGGAATTGCTCCTAGCGTCAAATGGTGGCCTCTTTCGAGGCGATTGCTTTCTCCCGTACCCTGATGAATTCGGTGACGAAATTCGGCGGGCTGTTCGCGTGTATGGGATAGGTCACGACGAAATTCCATACACAATTGGATGGGCAGTTAGCTGTTTTCCAGAAAGCCAGGATTTTCCTAAGAATCTTTTGCCCGTTGTTGAAGACGATAGCGGTTGTTGTGCATGTCTTGAATTTGAAACGGGCTTGTTTACACGTGTGGTTTACTGGGGTGACGACACGGCATTCGGAGAGCAGCCTTTCGACGGAGTTCAGTCGCTTCCGATCGCCAGTACTTTTTCGGAACTTTGGGACTCTATTCACCAGTAAGGATCGATGTTGCAGTAGAACAAGGTTGTAGACTCGATAGCACGTCTGAAGGAAACGCTTCGCTTGGGGTCAGGCTCGGGTTTCGGGTTTGACTGGCTGCGACTGACGGGGGAAGATGTGTGCGTCAATTAAACGCATCTACGAGGAGTATCCGCGTGCCACGCCGTCCACGTCTTGAGTATTCTGACGCGATCTATCACGTGGTGACCCGTGGAGATGGACGTCGGAAGCTGTTTCATGACCAAGCCCATTACGAACGGTTCACTCAAGGATTGGTCGACGAGGTGGATCGTAGCGGATGGCTGGTAGTTGCTTATTGCTGGATGCCGAATCATATCCATGCTTTAATCAAGACTCCCAAGCCGAATCTCGCTCGGGGAATGCAGCACTGGCTCAGCGGCTATGCAAACTGGTACGCCAAGCGAAATGGTCGCAGCGGTCATTTGTACCAGGGCCGGTACAAGGCGTTTCCGGTCGAGGACGAAGGGTACTACTGGAATCTAAGTCGCTACATTCACTTGAATCCCTGCAACGGCGGCAAACCGCTCGCAGAGTCTCCCGAAGCCTATCCGCACAGCAGTTATCCAGGATACGCTCGTAAGAGTCGCCGAGTGGACTGGATTGCCTACGACGAACATCATCGCTACTGGAACGGTCTCAACGGCGGCGCTAACGCTGCGTCGGCGTACCGAAAGTTTGTCAAAGCAGGCTTGAATTGCCCGGGTGATTCCACGGTGGATCGACTGAGAGATTGGGTGTACGGCGGAGAAGACTTCTTGAAGCGAATGCTGGTTCTTGCATCCAATGATGACGAGGAAAAGCACCATCGCCTGGCTCGGCGGACATCGATCGTGACCGTCGAACAAGTGATGTCGGCCACGGCTAAGGAATACGGGGTTTCGGTCGATGAATACCGAGGATTTCGCAGCCCAGCGGGTGGGCGTGATATCGCGGCCTACCTTTGTCGCAAGTACACGACCGCTACACTGTCAGAACTTTCCGAGCAGTTTGGTCTTGGTCATCCCGATAGTTCTTCGGACATGGTAAAGCGAGCAAGAAAACTAGTTTCAGCCAACGCGAAAGTTGGCAAAAGAGTAATGCAAATCGAAAACCAACTTGGACTCAAACCCGAAACCCGAACCTGACCCCCGCTGAACCGCTGACCACAAGCCGCTGCCGAATCAGAATACGAACGGCTCGTCACTGAAAAAACAGGCAAAGGCTACAAGGAGACAACCTGACCTGCGGTCACGGGGCGAGTTTTGCCTTCGCCTTTGCCCAGCCGGGCTGAACGTCGGCGGCATTCCACATCGCAAGATTGTCGATGTAGATGGTGCCTTTGTCCGTCGCGGTGATTCCAATCGCGTAGTTGGCAAACTCGGCACCGACACCTGGATCGTTTGCGTAGATGGTGGGGCCGTCCTGGAACCGAACCAAGAATTCGTCTTCTTTGATTTCGATCATGACGTGGTACCACTGGTCTTGCTGCAGAACGAAGTCACTTTCGGCGATCGTCTTCTTCTCGTGATCGACCAAAATTTGGCTGCCGTCCGAACCGAAATAGATTCTTCGTAAATGGTGTCCCGCTTCGATCATCGGCAGCAACTTCGTTCCTTTGCCGCCGACGATTTTGAACGAGTACTTCAAGATCACGTCGCGCGGCGAGTCTCGGATTTGCAGTCGAGGTGCCGTTCCGAGATGCCCATTCCCTTGAGCCTTTTTCTTCGCTTGGTATTCAGGCGAAGACTCCGTCCCGACCAGAACCCCTTGCTTTGCTTTCCAAGTGGTGCCCTGGCCGCAGACAAAGACCTTATGCGTTTTGTCGACAACAAAGTCGGTTTCGAAATCCATGTCCAATACAGCCTTGCCCGGTTTCGCCAAGATCGGCTGTAAGAGATTGGGGTCGGCCGCCGTGGCATCCTGGAACATCGCGAGGCTGATCATTATCGCAAATGACATCGTGTTGGATCGGGCGATCTGCATTGGACATCCGTAGACGGAGGTGGGGATTGGTTGCAACGAAGACGGTTGATGCTCGGTTGCTGTCGGCATTTGAGCGAAATGAATCATATCAAAACGTCAGTCGACTCATCGGCGGAGCGAACCGCGACGCCGGCCCACCGGGTTTTGGAACTCGCCGTACTTTAATTCGACCGCTTGCAAAGTCCTTGTTCAGCTTGCTTTTTCGTCAATGCTGTCGCCGTGGCTTTGGACGAATCGTCGGCCGCGCACCAATCACCGCTGACGATCGATTAGTTTGACGTACGAAACGATCTGTATTCACCCTGTTGGCATCGAGAATATCATGAGTGTGGTCATTGCACTGGATCAAGGCACGACTAGCTCGCGAGCAATTTTGTTTGACCACGACGGCAGCGTTGTTGGCGTCGCGCAGGCGGAGTTTGAACAAAAGTTTCCGCAGCCTGGCTGGGTTGAACACGATGCCAACGAGATCTGGGAATCTCAACTGTCCGTCGCCCGCCAAGTGCTGCGCGATTGCAATGTCGAGTCGACGGACATTGCCGCTTTGGGAATAACGAATCAGCGTGAGACGACGTTGCTGTGGGACCGCAGCACCGGCCAACCCATCCACAACGCAATCGTGTGGCAGGACCGGCGCACAGCGTCGTATTGTGGTTCGCTGCATGAAGCCGGTCACGCCGAGATGGTTCAGCAAAAAACAGGGCTGATCATCGACGCCTATTTCTGTGCCACCAAGATCCGCTGGCTATTGGATAACGTTGACGGTGCGCGTGAAAAAGCCGAGCGCGGTGAATTGGCGTTCGGTACGATCGACAGTTGGCTGATCTGGAAGTTGACGGGCGGGCGCGTGCATGCGACCGATATCTCGAATGCCTCGCGGACGATGTTGCTAAACATCACCACTTGTCAGTGGGATGATGAACTGTTGCAACTGTTTGACATCCCACGTTCGGTGTTGCCCGAAGTGCTGCCCTCTAGCCACGTTTACGCTTCAACCGAGCCGGAAATCTTAGGCACGGCTGTTCCGATCGGCGGTGCTGCCGGCGACCAGCAATCTGCCTTGTTTGGTCAAAATTGCACTCGCGACGGGATGGCCAAGAATACTTACGGTACCGGTTGTTTCATGCTGATGAACGTTGGCAACCAACCGTTGCCGTCGAAACACCGATTGCTATCGACCATCGCCTGCAGTGCGACAGGCCAACCCGATTACGCCCTCGAAGGCAGTGTGTTTATCGGTGGCGCCGCCGTCCAGTGGCTGCGCGACGGGCTGGGGATCATCGAATCGGCCGGCGAAGTTGCCGAACTGGCCGCGACGGTCCCGGACAGCGACGGCGTCTACATGGTGCCAGCGTTTGCTGGGCTGGGGGCGCCGCACTGGGACGCCTACGCACGCGGTACGATCATCGGTATCACTCGCGGAACGACGCGCGGCCACATCGCTCGTGCTGCCTTGGAGGGCATCGCGTTCCAGGTCGCTGATGTTTTGGATGCAATGAAACAAGATGCCGGGGCGCCGATCGAAGAACTGCGAGTCGATGGGGGAGCCGCTGCGAACGATCTGCTGATGCAGTTTCAAGCCGACATCATGCAGATTTCGGTAGTACGTCCAAAAGTGATCGAAACAACAGCACTAGGCGCCGCGTTCTTGGCCGGATTGGCCGTTGGTTTTTGGAGCGACGTGGAAGAGATCCAAAAGGTTTGGCAAACCGATCGTGTGTTCCGCCCGTTGATGTCAGCGGACGAGGCAGCCACTCGACGTGCGAAATGGACACGAGCGGTTAAGCGATCGATGGAATGGGAGCAAGGCGAATGACGACGACTCGTGCTGAATCTGGACTTTGCCGTAAGACGTCCGTCGAGATGTTGCAGAACCGGACCACTCCGTGGGATCTGGCGATCATTGGCGGCGGCGCTACGGGGGTTGGTGTCGCGTTGGATGCGGCCAGTCGTGGATTGAGTGTCACGCTAATCGAGCAGGTTGATTTTGGAAAAGGCACGTCCAGTCGCAGCACCAAGCTGGTCCACGGCGGCGTTCGCTATTTGGAACAAGGCAACATCACGTTGGTGCGGGATGCGCTGCGTGAACGGACACGGCTGCGCAACAATGCACCGCATCTTGTTCACGACATGCCATTCTTGATCCCGTGCCGCAGTTGGTGGCAACGGTTTTATTTCGGAATCGGGCTGAAGGTTTACGACTTTCTGTCAGTGCGAAACAGCTTCGGAAAATCGGGCGGTGTCTCGCTTGCGAAGGCCGTTGCCTCGATTCCGACGCTCAGCCGAAACGGGATTCGTGGCGGTGTGGTCTATCACGACGGCCAATTTGATGACACGCGGTTGTTGATCAACATGGCTCGAACAGCCAGTGATCATGGGGCCTGTTTGGTCAACTACATGACGGCCACGTCCCTGGTCAAAGATGATCAGGGGCACGTCACTGGCCTGGTCGCTCGCGACCGTGAATCGGGTGCAGACATCACCGTGAACGCCACCTGTGTGATCAATGCTGGTGGTCCGTTCTGTGATGCGGTGCGCGAGATGGATGATCCCAAGCACCAGGCGATGATTGCACCCAGTCAGGGCGTGCATCTCGTATTGCCAAAGGCATTTTTTCCTGGCGACATGGCTTTGATCGTCCCGAAAACTTCCGATGGGCGAGTTCTGTTCATGATCCCATGGCACGAATGCGTCATCGTTGGCACGACGGATACCGCGATCCCAAAAGTCACGCTAGAGCCAGTACCACAAGCCGCCGAAATCGAGTTTCTGCTGAAGACGACGGGCGAATACCTCGACCGTCAGCCGACGATCGACGATGTCTTGAGTGTCTTCACCGGCATCCGTCCGCTCGTCAAAGGCGACAAGTCATCGCGAACAGCATCACTGTCACGTGACCATGTGATCAAGATTGATGATTCCGGGTTGGTTACGATCACGGGCGGTAAATGGACAACCGTTCGAAAGATGGCCGAAGACTGTGTCGATCACGCCTGTGCCTCGGTTGGTCTGGATCCGGGGCAGTGCGTGACGAAGGACTTGAAGTTGCACGGGTGGACGACGAACAACAGCGGTGGCCAGCGGTCGTACTATGGGGCGGACTTGGTCGCTATCGATTCGCTTGAATCCGAACGGCCCGAGTTGGCTGAACCGCTTGATCCTTCGTTATCGATCCGCGGTTCGGATGTTGTCTGGGCAACCCGACATGAGATGGCTAGGACGATTGAAGACGTGCTGGCCCGACGCGCCAGATCGCTGTTTTTGAATTCAAGAGCGTCAATTCAAATCGCTCCACGAGTCGCTGAATTGATGGCTAGCGAACTGGGGGAAGATGACGCTTGGGTTGCGGATCAAGTCGATCGATTTCAGGCGATCGCAGCCGTTTACTTGCCAAGCAACATCGCGGCTGTAACGTCGGTAGACTAGTCGTCCGTGTTGCGACCGTTCCTTGCGTGTCCTTTCGAACTGTCCCGTTAACTGCCGCGGATCAAATTCATGTCTGCATTTACCGCTGAAATCATTGGCACGGCGATGCTTGTGCTATTTGGCAATGGTGTCGTTGCCAATGTGGTTCTGACACGTACCAAGGGAAATGGCGGCGGGTGGTTATTGATCAACGCGGGTTGGGGCATCGCTGTTTATGTCGGCGCGTTCTGTGCGAATCAGTTTAGCGGAGCCCATTTGAATCCTGCTGTTTCGGTTGCGATGTGCGTTGCGGGAGAAATGGAGATTGGCACGATGGCGATCTACCTGGTTGCACAAATGATAGGAGCGTTCATCGGCGCTGTGTTGGTGTACGTGTTTTACCGCGAGCACTTTGCAGTGACCGAAGACCCGGATTTGAAATTGGCCTGTTTCTGCACCGCACCGAACATTCGAAACAACTTCCAGGCATTCATCTGTGAAGCGATCGGAACGTTTGCGTTGATCTTGCCAATCTTTTTGATGGTGACTCGGACCCTGATTCAAGGCGCAGATCCTGTGGATACAGATCCGATCCTGGGTCTTGGTTCGCTTGGATTGCTGCCGGTGGCGTTGCTGGTTTTTGGGATCGGCATGTCGCTGGGGGGCACCACGGGATATGCAATCAACCCGGCACGTGACTTGGGGCCTCGAATCGTCCACGCTTTGTTGCCGATCCCCGGAAAGCGAGACAGCGACTTTGGATACGCTTGGGTGCCAGTCGCCGGCCCACTCGTCGGCGCCATCCTGGCGGCCGTCGTCTATCAAGTACTGGCGTAAGTCTGTGCTGCTTAAACTCGCAGGTTCCTGGGATGTTTGCTTTGAACTGCTTTGCAGTTTGATCACCGCGAGCGGAGTCGCGGGGCCACTTAGGAGTGCCCGAAGTATCCGCTGTTGATTGTTAGGCGGCGCTTTCGCTTAGTGCGATTCGTGCTCGGCGGATGACTGTGCCGATGCCGAGTAGTGTCAAGACCGTTAAGTAGATCGTGGTGCCGGTGGGGCTGATCCAGCCGAGTGCGATGAGTGTTGCTAGAGTGCCCATCCAGAATGCTCGGTCGCTTTTTCCCATCGGGCCGGCGTAGCCTCGAGGGCTGCCGATTTGGATGGCGACGACTCCGGTGAATTCAACAATCACGGCTTGTAACACGAAGGCGACGACGCCCCACATCGGAACGTTTGGGACGAATGCCAGCGGTAGGTACAGGGCGACGTCGCTGATCACGTCGCCTAGCTCGTTCAGCACGGCGCCTAAGCGGCTTTTCATTCCGAATTCGCGAGCCAACATGCCGTCGATCGCGTTCAGTGCCATGCGGACCAGCAGGATGATCGGCATCGCCGCTAGCGCCCACCACTTGTCCGGATAGGCTGCGATCAATCCGCCCCCGATGAACGACAACACGACCGCGCCGACTGTGACTTGATTCGCCGTCACGCCGACAGCCGCCATCCGTGTGCAGATCGGTCGCAGTAGGTTTTGAAACTTGGGTTTTAAGTCGTAGACGCTTGGCATGATGGGCGATCAGTTCGATTGAAAGAGTCGGCGTATCTCGGGACGAATGACGACGGCCGGTCGGACGGTTCGGATCATCTCGAAAGCGTCGTCAGCCGATGTTGCTCGTTCGGTTCGGATCAACCACGCGGCGACGATGGCGACGCTACGTGAATAGCCGGCTTTGCAATGTACCAGCACTCCGTCGACGTGGTGTTGCGTGATGAAGTCGACGGCTTGATCCAGTTGGTCGGAGGTCGGCGCGGTTAGGTCCAAGATTGGTAGTTCCAATCGTGTGATTCTTCGCAGCGATTCGGGTTCGTCGAATGCGTTGCAAACATCGATCACGGCTGACACTTTTCTGCCGACGATATCACTAGCTTCGGCATCGGTTAGATGTCGGCCGATCCAAACGCCGTCGGCGACATGGTCGATCATCGCCGACTGACGCGAGTAATATTTCCACGACAACCACTGCGCCGCAAGCACCGGCCCTAACACGATCTTTGCTGGCCAACTGATCTGGCCTGCTTCGCGGCGATACACCGATGGTCCCAGCCATGCGTAACCTGCCGCAACGATCATGCAAGCGACTGCCGGCCAAAGAGTTAGCCAGCCAAGCGTCGGTATCCAGACAACCGGCAAAGCAAATCCGATCGCCAACATTCCGTACCCGATCGCGAATCGGCGTCCACCGGTGTGTGGTGTTTTCCAGGTTCGACCGTCGACGAAATGCATCACGAAAATCGCCAGCACGAAGCCGCCGACAACATCGATGACATGGTGCTGGTAAAGCAACAGCGTCGAACAGCCGATCAGAAAGAACCAGAAATGAGAAGCAAATCTCGCGAGTCGATTGGGAATGTGTTTGGCAAAGTGTACCGCTAGCACCGTTCGCAGTGCGATGTGCATCGACGGGCACAGGTTGTAGGGCCGGTCCATGGCGGTGAACCAGTTGTAAATGCCGCCAAAGAAGCCGGTTGCGATGGGACGCTCTACCGCCAACTGCAACGGGAACAACAGGAAACAGACGGCGGCTCCGATCACGACGGCCGATAATCGCAGTGCCAAGACTTGCAGTTCTTTTCGGTCGCGACACAGGAATGGCGCCGCCACAAAGAACAGATCGATCGACATGTACGGCACGATCATGATCGGCACGAACGGGACCCATCGCTCCCAATCGTAGTACCACGTGCCGACGTCAGTCCGCAGGCTGGTTGCATACGATGCGCCACCGTAGAACACCAAGAACAGAGCCGATGTCACCAACGCGACTTTCGCGGCATCGGCGAACGAAACACGATCGCTAGAGACTGTGTCAGCGATGAGCGATTCGGATTGGTTCATCGGCGAATGTCTTCTGGTTGTGCTGTAGCGAGGCCTAAATTGGCGGTGTCCAGGTTAAGAGCCTGGCAATCTTGCAACGCGGCGCAGATTTTTGCCGTCAGAGGCTCTATCTTTTGAGACTCTCACAAAGACAACGCCATGATGAATCACCTCGCCCCCGAAGTTCGCACGACGCTCCTTTGCCTGTTTTCGGCGTTGGCGGTGTCTAGCGTGATCACGATCGGGATGAAGCGATTGAAACCGGATCGTGATTTTCACGAACTACGGTGTCGCGTACGGACGTGGTGGGCGATCGTCGGTGTTTTCTCGTTGTCGTTGATGTGGTCGACGACCGCAGCGATCGGTTTCTTGGGATTTGTCAGCTTCTTGGCGCTCAAAGAGTTCTTGTCGATGACGCCGACGCGCCGCGCCGATCGGCGGGTGCTGTTTTACGCTTACCTTGCCGTTCCGATTCAGTATTGGCTTGCCGCCAGCGGTTGGTACGGCATGTTTATCGTTTTCATTCCGGTGATGATGTTCGTTTGGTTGCCAACGCGGATGTGGATGATCGGACAAACCGATGGGTTTTTGCGTGCGGCCGGTTCGTTGCATTGGGCGTTGATGATCACGGTGTTCAGCTTGTCACACGCCGCGTTCCTGCTGGTCATGTCGCCGGGCGAAACGGCTCGCGTGGCGGCTGAGTTTCCGTCGATGATCGCCGAGACGAATCCCGGTCCGGGGTTGTTGGTGTTTTTGATTCTGATGACGGAACTGAACGATATTTTTCAGTATCTTTGGGGCAAGTCGATCGGCGGTCCCAAGGTCGCTCCGCTGGTCAGCCCTGGCAAGACATGGGCCGGGTTGGTCGGCGGTGTGGCGACCACGGTCGTAGTAGCGGCGATCGTCGGGCCTCGGTTGACGTTGATGAATCTGTCGAGTTCGTTGGCGGCGGGAGTCGTGATCGGACTGGCCGGATTTGCGGGTGATTTGTGTTTGTCGGCGCTGAAGCGAGATTTGAAGATCAAAGACTTCGGCGCGACGTTGCCCGGTCACGGCGGCGTTTTGGACCGAGTCGATTCGTTGGTGTTCACGGCACCGTTATTCTTTCACTTCGTTTACTACATGTACGGCTGATGGAAAACACAGTCAATCGACCGCTGCGTTATGCGTTCTTTGCGTTGGTGGTTCGCCCACTGATGATGATCGTGTTGGGCACCAACGTCCGCCGCGTCGCGCAGTTGCCCGAGTCGGGCCCGGCGATCATCGTTGCCAATCACAACAGCCACTTGGATACGTTCGCGCTGATGAACGTGCTGGGGCTTCATCGGCTTGGCCGTGTACGTCCGGTTGCGGCGGCTGACTATTTCTTGACGCGTCCGCTGCGCCGTTGGTTTTCGACTAGCATCGTCGGCATCATTCCGATTGATCGCACGAAGGCTCGTCGCGAGGACGGCAAGCATCCGCTGGAACCGATTTCCGAGGCGCTGCGGGCCGGTGCGATCGTGTTGTTGTTTCCCGAGGGAAGCCGTGGTGAACCGGAACAGATGACAGATTTCCAAAGCGGCATCGCTCACCTGGCCAAACGACATCCGGACGTGCCGATCACGCCGGTATTCATGCACGGATTGGGCAAGGCGTTGCCCAAGGGTGAAGCGATTTTGGTGCCATTCTTTTGCGACATGTTTGTGGGCACGCCGCTGGAACAGGGGCTCGGCAAGAAAGAACTGATGGATCAGTTGACCGCTGCGATGCAGGAGTTGAAGGCCGAATTGCCTATCGAGAGTTGGTGACCGGTTTGTTCGTCGTTGTCAGATCGTCGACGGCATACGCTTCGATCTCGAATGGGTTGTCGCGATATCCGTCCCGGCCGCGAAGCGACAGCACCAACCAACACGCCAAGTAGGCTGGCACGAACGCGATTCCCCACCGTTCGTATTGTCGAACATGCACGCGTTCGTGATTGCGAGTGACATCCAACGAAATTGGATCACGGCCGAGCACGACGTGGCCCATCGTCATCGCCATCGCGGGTACGAGTAATCGCCCCAGCACATTGGCGACACCGCGACCGTGAATTTCAATGACTCCGTCGACCCACTGAAACCTGCCGCCCAACAGCAATCCGATCGTGATGCCCAGGATCGTATTGGGTGACGCCCACGAATAGGCGATCGTGCGAGTGGCGATTCGAATGAAGTTTGGCAACGTTGCTTGACTATAAAAACGAGAACAGCCCGGAACCCGGTCGCGATTATGATACGCGCCACAAGAGTCCAGGCTGTTCGCTATTTCGTGCAGTGTCAATAGTCAGTGTTTGTGCTGACGATTGAACATGCAGATTAGGCTTCGTCGTCGAAATCGTCGTCGAGCGATTCTTCGCTTGCTTGCGATTCGAAAGCAGGGTCGGCAACCAATCCAAGCTGGTCGGCTTGGTCGTCGGATAGTTGGCAATAGCCAAGGCTACGGATGACTTCCAGCACTTCGCTGCAAGTTGGGAACATGCGTCCCGAGTCTCGTTTGTAGTCGTCCATGGCTTTCATGAACTCGATTTCTTGTCCGCTGTAGTCTCGTTCGCAAGTGGTCGGGTCAATGTGACGTCGGCGTTGTTGTTTGCGACGAGGATTTTTGACCACACCGGTGTCAACAGCTTCGGATTTTGCATCACGTCGATCCTTACCACGGCGATCAAGAGTGATGATGTTTTTGTCGTCGGTCGAAGCGGTCTGGTCGGTGGTGGAGCTCGAAACGGCCATGCTATTAAAAATCCCGTGCGATGGATGTTGGTTTGGCAAAACGGACCCTTTAGCGTCGAATCCGCCCCCCGGCAGTTCGACAGGCCCGACTTGAGATAGGCTTGCAAAAAAACCTAGCACGTCGGTTAGGCAAACTTGAGCCAATTCGGCAACTTTGCCGGATAGAAAAGCAGTGGCGCCTGCGTAAGAAGACCGGTCGTTTCGGTTGTGACGCTTGTGTGGGTAGAGGATCCTTAAGAAGCTGAGGATTACCCGTAAGTCGTCAAGCTGCGTGCCCATCGGGCCGCGCGTTTCAAGTTGCAACGACGCGCGGGGCGTTGCCCACGCGGTTAAAAATCAACTGGCGGAATTTGTGGGTAACCGACTGCTTTGGCAGGGGCCACTGCTGGCCATCCGACTCTTAAATCTTGGCGAAGGACTAGTTGTCGATCGCCGTACGCAGTTCGGTGACAAAGTCGGCGACGGCAGTGACGGCGGTTGCTTGGTCGGGGGCCGCCGCCATTCGTTTGACGATCGCCGATCCGACGATCAAGCCATCGGCCACCGGCGCCAGCTTGGCTGCCGTTTCGGGACCGCTGATTCCAAACCCAATGCAGATTGGTAATTCAGTTTGCTCTCGCAGCCAACCCACGTTGTCGACCAAGTCGTCCGGCAGTGCGGTTCGTTCGCCGGTGATGCCGGTGACCGATACGTAGTACAGAAAACCCGATGATGAGTTGGCGATGGCGACTTGCCTTGCACGTGGCGTCGTTGGCGTCACCAACTGAATCAGGCTGAAGTCGGCTGCTTTGCAGACCTTTGAAAGTTCGGCGGCTTCTTCGACCAACAGATCCGGCACGATTGCTCCGGCGTATCCGGCTGCCTTGGCTTGTTCGACATACTTGGCAAGCCCCACGCGATAGATGATCGCATAGCTAACCATCGTAACGAGTGGTGTTTGGATGTCGCCGGCGATCTGTTGTCCCATGTCAAAGATCTGTCCGAGCTTGAATTTTTTGTCTAGCGCTCGTTGGTACGACGCTTGGATCACAGGCCCGTCGGCGATCGGATCACTGTAGGGGACACCGACTTCGCACAAGTCCGCGCCCGCGGGACCAACCGCTCGCAGGATCGCAGCAGTGGTTTCGATATCGGGATCGCCAGCGGTGATGAAAGGCATCAACGCCTTGCGGCCCTGCTTGCGGAGATTGACGAAAAGTTGGTCGACTGCGGACATAGAGCAATAGAGGTTTGGCGTTTCGGGAAATCGTTTTAGGAAAGCGTCTTAAGTTTCGCTTCCAGCACTGCGGCGATCATGGACATTTGAAACCACTGACCGAGCACGTAAGTGTCGATGGTGGGGAAGTGTGTGGTGGTCGTCGGACATTGCTGATCAGCTAGTCGAGCGTTGGTGTCGCGTTGTGCTGATCCAGCAAGTTCGGGGATGGTTTGATTGCCAACCACGACTGGATCGTGGCGATCATGATCGACGGTGATGTAGTCGATCATTTTACCGTGATGTTGGCCGTCATGGTGGTTCATCTTGGTCAGTTGGTCGTGCCAGCGCTGGGCCGATGCCAACGTGTGGGTCGATGGCTGAAGCACTCGGACGGGATTGCCACGGTGCTGGGCAATCAATCGACGAACTGCGACCGATTGCAGGACCACGTTTTCAGCATAGTCGGCGGTGACGAAGTGTTCGTTCATTGCCACCGCGCCTTCGAGTAGTTTGATGCAATCGAGTCCCAGCATCGCTGCGGGCAACAATCCAAAGGGTGAAAGGACGTGGCCGAACATTTCTTGCTGGCCAGCAAGGACGACCTGGCATCCGAGATCAATCGCTTGCTTTGCCAGTTCACTTTCTGCAGCCGTGATCGGGATCACCAGTCGGGGCAACCAATCATCGGCGTCCGCGCCCAGTGAGTCTTTTAAGGACATCCGAAAACGTTCAAAGGCAATCACCGTCGCAGGGTTTTGGCGGCTGGGGTCCATCACGATGATCGCCCAGCGGGTTTCGGCCAGCGAGTCGCCGTAGCCGCCTTCGGTCATTCGGTGAATCAGCGACGCGGTGGCGTCGTTGTCGAACCGATCGCCACCAAAGTACATCCGAGGCTTGCTGCCGCGGGCGGCACGTGTCAGTTCGTTGTGGTAAGGATCGCAGCACGCGTCGCACATCGCTCGTGCACCGATCGTGACTTCGTCTGGCCCCAACACAACGACGGCGTCCAGGTGATCGTGCAGCCCGTTGGCGACGGTGAATATCTTGCCCAGTTCGGACGCTTCGCGTTCTGCTAGGTACGCCGCATGCTGGTTTTCGGGCCGCCGAAAGAAGTCGGTTTCGTCGAGCTGTTCAAACTGACCGCGAAGATCGATCAGCGGTTTGGCCAGCGAGTCGATCTGTGATTGAGTGATCCCGAACTCGGCGCTGATGCTTCCGGTGGCGTCGAATCGAAGGAGGCTCATCAGGTGAATTTCAAGCGGGATCAAGCGGGAAGACTTCGAGCGGGAAATCGCAAGCCTAATCCATCGTGACGCCGTGACGAAGCGGGAGTTCCGAAGTCGGCAGAAGTCGGATAGCCTAAACCGAGAACACCCGTCCCCGCGTCCCCCCGTCAATCAACTCCCGTCATGCATCGTCCGTCATGCATCGTTGGGGCAACCAGGAGCAAATAACTGTGCAAATTCGCCGAAAACCAGTCGTTTTGATCGTTCGTGATGGATGGGGCGAGAACCCCAACCGTGATGCCGATGCCACCAACGCCATTGTCCAAGCCACAACGCCCGTTTCTGACCGGCTGATGAGCAAGTACCCCAACGTGCTGGTCAAGACGTCTGGCGAGGACGTGGGGCTGCCGGCCGGCGTGATGGGGAACAGCGAGGTTGGCCACCAAAACATTGGTGCGGGCCGAATCGTTGACCAAGAAGTGATGCGAATCACTCGTGCGATCCGCAGCGGGGCGTTCTTTACCAATTCGGTCATCAAGGGAGCCGTCGACCACGTCAAGAATAGTGGCGGCACGTTGCACTTGATCGGATTGATGTCGGACGGACGCGTTCACAGCGACGTCCAGCACGCGTATGCGTTCATCCAAGTCGCCAAAGACGCCGGGCTTGGCCGCGACGGTTTGGCGATCCATGCGATCACGGACGGCCGCGACACTTCGCCAACCAGCGGCGTCAAGTTCGTCGGCGACTTGGAAAAGAAGTGCGAAGAGATCGGTGCTGGCCACGTGGCAAGTGTCATCGGTCGCTTCTTTGCGATGGACCGCGACTTCCGCTGGGACCGAGTTCAAAAAGCCTATGACTTGTTGACCAAGGGAGCCGATCGAACGGCCAAGTCGGCGGCCGAGGCGATCGAGCATTACTACAAGAATCCGACGACCGAGTCGGTCACCGGTGACGAGTTTGTCGAAGCAACGACCATCGAAAACGCGGGCGGTCCTTCGCTGATCAAAGCCGGCGATGCGGTCATCTTCATGAACTATCGCGGCGACCGGCCTCGCGAATTGACCAAAGCGTTTGTTTACGACGATGGTCCGTGGTCCAAAATCGAAGGTGGCGGTTTCGATCGCGGAGCCAAAATCGACAACTTGTATTTCGCCACCATGGCGGGCTACGAAACCGGTTTGCCGGTCGAAGTTATCTTTGAAAAGCCTGCCAAGATGCCTCACATTTTGGGCGAATACATCAGTTCGCTGGGGCTGCATCAGTTTCGTTGTGCCGAGACTGAAAAGTATCCGCACGTCACGTTCTTCTTCAACGACTATCGCGACGAACCGTTCGGCGAAGAAGATCGCGGTATGGCACAGTCGCCTCGGGATGTTTCGACGTACGACCAGAAACCCGAAATGTCAGCCGAAGAGGTCGCGGCGAAAGTCTTGTCGGAAATCGAAAAGGGCGAGGCCGATATAATTGTCGTCAATTTCGCGAACGGCGACATGGTTGGACACACCGGTGTGTTGGCTGCGGCCGTCAAAGCTGTCGAGACGGTCGACGCTTGTGTTGGCAAGGTTGTCGATGCGACGTTAGCCAAAGGCGGGTCGCTTGTCGTGACGGCCGACCACGGCAACTGTGAACAGATGATCGATCCGGAAACGGGCGGGCCGCATACCGCACACACGACGTTCGATGTGCCGCTGATCGTGGTCGAGCCGGGGCTCGAAGGCAAAAAGCTTCGCGAAGGCGGACGCTTGGCGGACATCGCGCCGACGGTCTTGGCGCTGATGGGATTGCCCAAGCCGGACGAGATGACAGGCGAGTCGTTGGTCGATCTGTAAGCCGAGCTATTCGTCGTCCTTGGATTTTCGGCGGCGTTCCACTAGCTTTTTGATCTTGGCTTCCCGCTCTTTCAAGCGGCTGACGCGTTCACGGAAATTCGCTTCGAGTCCTTTGACTCGTTGCGATTTTTCCTTCAGCTTTTTCGCAGCCGCTCGAAGTTTCTTTTCGGTTCGATCCAGCTTGGCCGCTCTCGCTTCCAAGCTGGCATGGGTGTCTTCTGCGTTTCTGCTGTCGTCGGCGCCGATGGCCGAGTCGCCGATCCCGGACACCGCGCTGCCGTAGTCCACGCCGATCGACGATCCCAGCCCGATCGATGACTTGCTGGACTGGTCGACTTCTAGCACCAAATCATCGTCGTCCCACGCCATGTCGTCGGTGTCGATTTCGGCATCGTCCCATTCTTCATCGTCGCCAGCGACTTTTTCTTCGTCGAGTGTTTCCAGCACATCTTCGCGAACGGGGCGACCGATCAGACGCAGCAAGAACTCGGGCCGGACAAAGATCATGTTGGCCGCAATCATCATGCTGCCGAACGTGACCATTCCCATGAAGATCGCGATGCCGCCGTGAACGGCGATGGCGGTTGCGATCACAAGCGGCCGCGTCAGGCGAGGCCAAACCAGAGCGGCGTAGGTGACTTCCCAAAACAAAGTCAGGTGAGTCAGCGACGAAGCGAGTCGTGGGAACTTGCTGATCCAAGTCAGGTCTAGCGATTGGTATTCAAAATTTCCAGCCGAATACCACATCGCCGTGCCATCCCACCACGAAGTGCCGCGTGCCTTGGCCAGCCCACCAAACAGATAGATGATGCACAGGTGTAGTTGCAATAACCGGGTGGCGATATTGGCAGCTACCGACGGGGCTGCGGTTGGAAACAGCCACGCCAATCGGCGATCGGATTCGATGCGGTCGCCAAGTCGGTCACGGATCCAAGCGTCAACGCTTAGCCAACTGCCGCAGGGCGACAGCATCAGGTACATCACTGAATAGGTCACGATTTGATCGAGCCCAAACAGGGTGCCGGTCAGTCGATGCAGTAGCATCAGTTGCAGCAGCCAAGCGATCGGCGCGGTAAACCGAGTCAGCAGCCCGATCGCAAAGCAAGCCGACACACCGATCGTCAGCGCATGGTGCAGCCAGATCACAAGTGGGTTGTTCAGGTACCAAACATACGTTCGACCCCAATCCGAGTTTCCAAACGCGCCGTCATGCAGTCCGCGGGCAACGACGTCGTTGATCCACGCATCCTTGCCCACAAAGGACAGCAAGTCGCTGGCAAGGACCAAGTGCGAATACAGCAGCATCAGTCCGGTGACGATCCGCAGCACGGCCAGCATGTGTGGCAACCGCGGCGTGAACCAAAAGCGATCCCAAGCTGTGACGATGCTGGTTGCCCATGATTTCGAAGCAGAGATCAAGCTGCCAAGCGGCGACAAGTCTTCCGGTGTCTGCGCTGCGGCGTTCGTCGACGAATCATTCACGAGGCCACCTCGCCGGTGGTCGCGTCGGATTTTTTATTGTCGGATCTGGTATCCGAGCTGTCCTCGTTCGCTTTGTTGTCCTCGGGTGAGTCCTTTTGTTCGGATCCCGTCGGCGCGGGGATCGTTTCGGGTGGCCGGTTGGGCGCGATCAGGTCGCCGACTCGGGTCTGGCCGGGCAATTGGATCGCCGTGTCCAGCATCACGCGATAGGATTCCGGATTGTCGATGGGGACCGGCGATTCGCGGTATCCGATCAGGTCGGGGATCAAGTGTTCGATGCGCCGAATGGCAACGTCTTGGCCTGGGTATTGTTTTTTCAGATGGTCGACGATGGATTGGCGAACATGTTCGTAGCGTGCTCGGTTGCGGACCCAGTTCTCGGCTTCCTCGCGATCAAGTTCTGCCAGCCCCGGTGGTGGCCCCGGTGGATAGTAAATCTCGTTCAGGAATTCGGCCAGCATGAAGTGCCGGTGGTACATCAACCGCGGGCGTTGGTCGTCTAGATTGGGGAACATTCGCTCGACACGGGTGCCGTCCTTCGACGTGATCGCCGCCTGAAACAAGTGGCTGGGGCCCGGTTCAGGTG
>JBAUHR010000980.1:0-7392 GCA_049680385.1 Rubripirellula sp.
TTGGTATCCTATCCGCCCTGAAGTAAACTCGCCTTATGAAGGGAAAATCGACAACTACACCATTGGGATGGTCAACAAATACTGTCGTGATACGTTTGACCGTTTGGGATATCAAGTCCGTTACGAAACCGACGCGGTTGCCGACGACGACAGAAACTAAGAAACTTCGCGGTTCCTGTGACGCAACTCTGCTGGGCACGAAACGGTTCCGCGGTCTCGACTACAAGCCTCCTAAAGACTGAATTCCACCGTCGATGTCAGATCAACCCTCCGTTTTGTTCGTCACACAGTATTACGTTCCTGAGATCGGCGCTCCACAAGCAAGGATTCACGAGCTTGCTCAACGACTCCAACGTGAAGGCGTTCGAATAACCATTCTGACAGCGTATCCCAACTACCCAAGTGGCGTCATTCAAGCGGGATACACGCAGCGTCTATTTTCGCGAGAGACGATCGATGGAATCAACATTTGTCGCGTCCCTATCTATGCCACAAAAAGCTCGGGACTGATCAAGAGGCTGACCAATTACTTTTCGTTCGTACTGACGAGCATGTTGGGTGGATTATTTCGCATTGGTAGACACGACATTGTCATCGTCGAATCGCCACCGCTGTTTCTGGGGCTCTCCGGTTGGATTATCTCGCTATTCAAACGCTCCCGATTCGTGATGAACATTTCGGATTTGTGGCCTGAGTCGGTATCCAGAATCGGCGCGATGAACAACAGCTTCGCTCTCAAGCTTGCCGAGATTCTGGAGGTGTTTTTGTACCGACGCGCCAAGACCATAACGGGGCAATCGATTGGGATTTGTCGCGGTGTGAAAGAAAAGAAACCGAATGGTCAAATCGCGTTGGTACCAAACGGCTGTGACTGTGAGTTGTTCGGATCTGAAAAGGCCAATCGATCTGAAATTGAAAACCTCGGTTGGCAAAATCACTTCGTGGTTGGTTATGCGGGACTGATTGGTCTTGCACAAGGCATCGATTTGTATGTGACCGTAGCAGATATGTTACGAGATGATGATCGATTTCGATTCTTGATTGCTGGCGATGGGCCTGAGCTTGAAACCGTCCGATCTCGCGCGGATTCGCTCGGGTTGACCAACATACATTTCTTGGGATTTCGCGCGAAGAAAGACATGCCTGGGCTGGTGGCTAGTTTTCAAACGACGATTATCCCGCTGAAGCACTTTATCCCCGGCGCTCTTCCGTCGAAGATTTACGAAACGATGGCCAGTGATGTGCCAATTGTGTTGGCTGCCGAAGGCGATCCTAAGGAACTTGTCGAGAGAGCGAATGCAGGAATCGTTGTCGACTATCAGGATCCGCAGGCCGTCGTCGATGCGATTGTTAGACTTGCTGACGACCGCGAATTCGGTCAGCAACTTGGGACGAATGGTCGCAAATATGTCTTGGATCATCATGATCGCCACCGAATCGCTGATGTCATGCTGCGTGTGCTACGCGCCACCCATGATCGAGACAAAAGTTTCTTTGAAAACGACGCCTGTGCAACCTCGTGGCGAAAACAGTCGTGAATATCAAGTCATTGGTAATAGAAGTCTTACGTCGCAACCGCTTGGACATTTTGGTGCGCGTAAAGGAAGCCATAAGCCTTAAGACTGGCTTGCTAAAAAGAAAATTCCGTTCCACACCGATCTCGTACGGACAGCTACCGCGTGACGTTCAAGACGCCTTTCGGACAAATGTGTTCAATGTTCGCAGCACCGCAGATGAGCTGCCCCAAGAATTGTGGCGCTCGGCAAGCATCGCGATGGATGGACAACACCAGGTGTTTGGTCGTTCTGTTTGTATCAACCCCGAATCGCTTGATTGGCACCAAGCAATCATTGCCGAAGGTGCCTGGCCTCAGGTCCACTGGACCGAAATCCCGTATCGGCAACTTGGTCATTTGGGTGACATCAAGTATCCGTGGGAGTTGGCGCGGCAGGACTTCTTAGTTGCAGTCGCAATGGTTGCCGGTTCTGATCAAGATAAGAACGCTGCATCATTCATCGAACGAGTACTACGCTCCTTTGACGATTCCAATCCGCATGAGATAGGCATCCACTGGATTTCGAACATGGAGATTGGTTTGCGGAGCCTCTCTTGGATTTGGGTTCTCAGTCTTGCCGGCGATAAACTGTCGAAGTCGTGCCGGAATCTACTTGCTCGCGAGCTCTGCCAAAACGGCGAGCACATCTACAAGCGACTTTCATTCACTAAAGCGACTGGACCGAACAATCATTTGATTGGAGACGCAGCATGCTTGTTGGTAATCGGTGCCGTATTTGGTGGTAGTCAGGTGGCGATCAAATGGTGCAAGCTAGCCGAAGGCTATTTGGCCGAAGCGATCAAGCGACAAGTCTTGGCGGGAGGAATGCACTTTGAGAGGTCCTTTGGATACCATCTGTTTGTGATGGAGTTCCTATGGAATGTTCAATTGTGTGGCGTTGGAACCGAGCAACTGCGCCAGCTATTGCCCGAAACACTGCTCCAGATGACGCGATGCCTTATTTGGGCTCGTTCGCCCGAGGGCACGTTGCCTACGATTAACGACAATGATGATGGCTCTGCACTGCCATTGGCAAACAGCGAATCTACTCGGATCGATCTCTTGATCGGATTGGCAGCATCACATTTCGACCAAGCTTCTTGGACGCAAGAGATTGTCGACCATGACACAACGGAATTTTTTGTCAAGCTGTTGACGGAACGAGCCGATTCGCCTTTGGTGACGCAACAGGGCGTTGCGGTATTCACTGAGGCATACAACGAGGCTGCTGGGATTGTGGTTGCCAAATCGGAAGCTGGAGATTGTGTCTTAGTTGAGAATCACGAAGACACATTTCCCAACTCGGGGCACAACCACGCGTCGCTAATGAACGTGCTCTATTGGTACGGCAGTTCGCCGATTCTGGTTGATTCAGGGACATACGGATACAACGGTGTCGCGAAAATCCGTAATCACTTGCGTGGAACGACTGCTCACAATTGCGTCACGGTTGACGGGCAGAGTCAAGCAGAGCCAGCACGCAATTTTGGCTGGCTAAGCAGTGCGACTCCCAAGGATCTGAAAGTCACAGAGTCTGATGCAACGATGACGGTGTCGGGAAGTCATCAGTGTTATCAAGGTGCAGAGTATCGTCGACTGATTCATTGGGATCAATCAAGGCGTGTGTTGTTGATTCGAGACGAAATGGTTTCGTTGGCAGGCGGACTGCTGGGCGATCAGCGAGCCGAACAGTATTGGCACTTTTCGCCAGGAATCCGATGTTTGGCGATCAACGACCGAGGGCTGTATTCGCTTGGGCGTAGCGACTTGTACTTTGGGCTATGTGAACTCAAAGCGGATTCAGTCGAATTGACGACGGATTACAACGACAACCTTGTGTCAGCGTTCAGTTCGCAGTACGGCAGTTTAGAAAGCAGCAATACGCTTTGCAGGCGCTGGGTGATGGCAACCAAGGAACCAAAGTGGACTGTGCTCTTCGCGTCCGATACTCAGCCGCAGTTGCCAAAGGTCATTCGACAGGAACAAGAAGAGAGCGTTCGCGTTGGAGATAGGACCTATCGGTTCGCTAGAGGCGATGACGGACGCTTTGTTCAACCATTCGTTGAAGAGTAGCGAAGTCTACGATAGCCCGGTTTGCTCCATCATCGAAAAACCACTGAGAGACGGAAGTCTACCAATAGACGGATCATTTTAGAATGAACTACAGGTCGATCATTTGGTTGGTTCGCATCGATTCAACTGCCGCGAAGGTTGCCTTCATTGAGTTGAGTGTCGATGCAAATGACACTGGTGACGGAAGGCCTTGCGTCATCGCATTGACGACTGCTTCAAACTGAGCGTTGTGGCCTTTGTCCATTTTCGAAAGCCATTTTTTCTTAATGCTCGATTTTCCATACGCTTGGGCTGAGCGGAAGTTATCGAGCACCGCAACATTGCCATCGAAATAGACTTCGCAGCGTTCTTTGGCAAACGCCTTGCTCCCGTTGGAGAAGTAGTTCACGTTGCCAATTGATCCATCATCAAATACCAATTGCACCACGACGATGTCTTCCAAATCGACATCGGATTTGGCCGCCTGCTTCATCGCTGAAACTCGTTTAACCGGCGAGTTTGCAAGAAAGGCAAGGTAGTCGATGAAGTGACACACTTCACCAATTACCCTTCCGCCGCCGACCAGTGGGTCGTGTACCCAGTGGTCCGCTGGGATATGTCCTGCATTGCAAGTGAAAGTGGCTGCCAGCGGATTTTGGCGTGATCTAAGCAAATCCACAATCTGCTGTGTGTACGGCGAGAACCGGCGATTAAAGCCAACCATCAAGATCGGCTCCGTGCCACGCCGCTGGGCACTGGCGTTAAATGACTGCTCGATATCGCCAAGTTCCGCAGGGTTTAGGCAAAGCGGTTTTTCGACGAAGGCATCTTTGTCGGCTGCCAACGCTTCTAACACGAATCGAGCGTGGGAATTGTGTCTTGTCGTGACGAAGACGGCTGAAATCTCGTCGTCTTGCAAAAGCGTTTTGTAGTCGGTCGTGCAGTTGGCAATGCCATGCTTGGACGCGGCAATGGATCCGGAAACGCCACCAGCACTTGCGATCGATTTGATGTTCGCACCGGCCTTCTTAAGACCCGGTAAGATTTTCAGTTGTGTGAACTGACCGGCACCTATCACGCCGATACAACATTGTCGGATGCCTGATGATGGTCCACTGGCGCTCGCTGGAGTCCCCGATGCGGGGGATTTATGGGCGTCGCTGATCGAGACGCTTCTTTTCATCAAAGCTTGGTCGTCAGTGTTCTCGGGATACTTGAGCAGCGTGCCAATGTTTTTGCGATCGTCCAGTGACTGATACGCCGTATGGATGTCTAGGAAGTCGTATTCGCCACTGATGAGAGGATCAACATCGAGTGCTCCACTAGCAATCGCTTCCAAGACAGCTTGCAGATTTCGTTGTTCTGTCCAACGCACGTATCCAATGGGGTAGTCATTGCCCTGATCTTCGTAGGAAGCGTCGTAGCGTCCAGGGCCATACGAACAGCTGACTTGGAACGAGAGTTCTTTTTCGTAGAAATCGGCTCGCCGTAGATCCAAGCCGACAACGCCAGTTAGCACGACGCGACCGCGCTGACGTGACATCTGCGCCGCTTGACTTATTAGTTCGTTGCTCTTCGTCGCAGCAGTGATCAGGACGGCATCAATGCCAATTTGAGCGCTAAACGCCATCGCTGCTTGGACGGGATCTGCGCCTGTGGAAAGATCAACAGCCTCGACACCGAATGATCGGGCCATGTCAACACGGTCAGAGGCGAAGTCAAAGCCAATGACACGGCAGCCGTTGGCTTTGAGCAACTGAACTGCAGCAAGGCCAATCAAGCCAAGTCCAAAGACAGCGATACGTTCACCAAGGGTAGGCTGACACAAGCGTATTCCTTGCAGGGCAATCGATGCCAAGACGGTGAAAGCGGCTCTATCATCCGAGACACCCTCGGGAATGCGAGCACACAGATTTTGCGGAACACAGACAACTTCAGCATGGTTTCCGTTCGAAACGACTCGATCACCAACGTTGTATCCGATCACCCCGTCGCCAACTGCCAGCACCTGTCCAGCATTGCAGTAGCCCATCGGAATCGGCTGTTCCAGCTTGGATTTGACGGACTCATAGGTCGCTGCCAGTCCGTCCGTTTTGACTTTGTCGAGAACCTGCTTGACCTTGTCGGGCTGCTGGCGCGCCTTTTGAATGTAGCTGGCTTTCGCGAAGTCCGTCAGCATGCGCTCGGTACCGGCGGAGATCAGCGACCGAGTGGTGCGGATCAAGAGGTGTCCAGGCTTGGCCATCGGCGCTGGAACATCTGCCAAGAGTAGCTCACCACTCTGGAGGTTTTGCAGTAGTTGTTTCATCAGTTGGTCTATTGTGCGTGCAGCTGTGCTTTAGCGAATTGCGTGGATCAACCAAAGGTGTTGCAAGCCATCGACTTGTAACTGCTTTGCTTGAGAAAACCCGGCCTGTTGGCACAGTTCAATCCAGCGTGCGGCTGAAAACCGGTTGTTGGAGTAGCTGAGGTGATGCATTAGACGGCCCACTTTTGAAAGACCAAGCACAAGTTTCAAAGGATGATGCAGTCGAGTCGCCTTGATCACGCTTTCAATTTTGCGTCGAGGCGTGTCATCGCTGGGAACAGTGAACCAAAGGTGGCCGTTTTCGTTTAGGACCGAGTGGATTGTTTGGAGTGCTACCAGCGGATCTGGCACATATTCCATCACACTTGACGAGACTGCTGCATCAAAGAGCGCATGGTCTTCAGCGAGAAGTTGGTCCCGTAATTGGTTTGGGTCTGATTTGACCTGAAACTGACGAAACGAAATCTTGGGATCCGAATTGGTTGTGTTCCCCTTGGTGATCATCTGTTCGGAGGCATCAATCGCCAAGACTTGACCGCCCAAATGTGCAAGAGCCTTTGCGACATCGCCGGTTCCACATCCAAAATCCAAGAGTTGTTTGTCTTGAAACGATCCTGGATAGGAGCCAATGATCGCCTTGACAACTACATCAAGCCGCTGGTTCCAAGCTGGTTTCTCGTTGTAGCGTTCTGACCACACGGAGGAGCGTTCCTCGAAATATTCAACCACATTCATTCTTCGTATCCCAGTTTCTTCATCCAAGGCTGGCAGTGTTGGTTGACGATATCGATCGTCTGATGATCTAAGTAGTCCAAGTATCCAGCGACTTTCCCTCGTCTCACAAACGACTTTCCAGTGTGCTCTTTTTTACTGATGTCATGTTTTTCAACGACTGATTTAAGCCGCTGTTCGTCAATCGTAAATCCAAGCGACTGAATCACATCTCGTAGCGACTCAGCAGGATGTTGACGAAGATCTTCATACCGCACATGAACCGCATTTGCGTCGCCATGCCATTTTTTCGCGAAATCAGCCCACGAGAAATTGGGGGTGAGCGGATTAACGAATTGATCTTTGACAAAGAAAGGAAGGTTTGCTTTCACGTCGTCGTAGTCGTCGAACTTGTATCGCGATTTCGCTCGTTTAACGGCAACCTTGTTGAACGGATAATCCTGGTGAACAAAGAACGCATGGTGATACAACGAAACGTAAACATCACGCGGGTCTCTCCAAACAATGACTCGTTAGGAAGCGTTGTAATCTCGGATACTATGCTGTTTGAAAATCGACTGGCGATGTGTCGGCAGCTTGTTATCCGGAAAGGGCATTCCCGTTACGTCATGCAGCATCCTGCAGAACCAAGTGCCACCTGATTTTGGAAACTCGTTCACAAGGACGACGTGTTTATGTACTAGCGGATTGCGTAGGAAGCCCTCACGCAACACACTTCGAATTGCCACAATCGGATAGCTTGCCG
>JBAUHR010000981.1:0-6003 GCA_049680385.1 Rubripirellula sp.
CGCATGTAGTAAACGCCGCCAGACAATTTCAATGCACCGAGCCTACCGCCGGGCACTGGCCACGAAACATTCATTTCACCATGGACAATTTCAAGATGATCAGGGGAACGGTCTGTGTCCGCTTGGCTTTGCTCGGAGGGCATTCGCTTTCGCCAAGGGCCCATCCAGCCAATCCCAACCGTGCTCTTTTCCAACGGCAAGATGCCCGGCGAATAATTAAATCCTTCATAAGCAGTTAGCAAATCGGATCGCGAACGAGGATTCACACGACGGATAAAATCTTGAAACCGTGGCGAATTCATCGGAACCGCACGCGGGCGACCGTCTTTGTCGATGGCAATGCCTTCACCGGCCTGCAATAGCTTGGCCAGTTCGTCCGCAGCATCGATTGGCCGATAGCTGACTTCCCCATCAAGCACATGCACTTCCGTGTCGCCGACGCGGTTCACCTTGATCGCGAACTCTGTTCCAAGATCGATCACTTCGCTCGTCGGTGTTGTAAGCGTAAACCCCTCCGCACCCTCTTCCGCTCTGACCACGACATCGCCTAGCAACAATTCAGCACTGCCGGCCGAATGAAGTAGGAGAGAGGTTTCACCGGTCATCACAAGTTCTGCGCCGCCGTCAAATCGGATCACAGCTAGTCCCGATTTCAAATCGAGCGTTTGCGATGGGAGACGTTGGCCCTCGGTAGGAGAGCCGTTTGAGCCCCATTTGCAATTATCCTCAAGCAGTACGGTTGCGATGTAGCGCACCGGCACATTGAAGCCATTAGTTGACTCCGCGATGTAACTGCCATCGGTTGGCTCGTGCGCACGATCGGCAAAGAACCAAGCCAGCCCACCAAACAGAATGGAAACCGCTATGGCGACTGCCAGAAAAGATTGCTGCCACCCTGGTTTATGATCTGAGCCGACGGCGCTAGCCGCGGGTGCTCGTGGTGTTACCGTGTCCCTATTACCCGTGACTAGCGCCATCGGCTCACGTGACAGCTCCGAAATAACGTTCCCGACAAATTGCTGGCCGTCATTTCCAACAATCGAAACTGCATCTTTGACAAACTGTTCATCGTCGAATGGTTGCAGGGCGTATCCAAGCAACCGGTGCTCTTCGTACAGGTTGCCCGCACGCAGAAGCAATTCTGAATCAGATGCCAACAAATCCTGCAACGAAGCCATTCCCGCATCGTCGAGTTCCCCCTCCAAGAACAGCGTCCATAGCTCTTCAAATTGCTGTGGCATTACGCAGTCCCCTCAGCGAGTTTTTGTTCGATGCAATCGTGCAGCTTCTGACGCAGAACGAACAAGTGTTTCTTAATGGCTCCGACACTCCGATTGGACCGCTGAGCGATCTCGGCCAGCGGGAGTTCCTTGTTGTACCGCCAATCGAGTACGTCTCGTGCGTTGCCTTCGACCTGCTCCAGGCATTCACGCAGATGAATCAGCCGCGTCGGCTCTTCAGCAACGCCTCCCGTTCGCCGATCCAGTTCCTGACTCAGTGCATGAGGCACATACCGGCTGTGGTAATCAGCGGTCCGCTTAAGCCGAGTGCACTCAGCCATCAACTGATAGCGAGCAATCGTGAACAGCCACGCCCGGAAGTCAGTCCCGACCACGTACTCGTCAATCCGTTTGAAAGCCGCCACGAAGGTCTGCTGCGCGACATCATCTGCATCACCACCCGGCGGACATCGCGAAACAATCCAAGCGCGAACCGGTCGCTGAAAAACACGAATAATCTCCGCGAAAGCGTCAATGTCACCAGCGATAACACGGTGAATCATCTCGTCCAAGTTTGGGGACGTTTCCATCTGCACCTCTAAAAAGCAGCCAAAACTCGACAAAAGCGGGAGTATGACCCAGAGATAGCAGTTCCTGAATGATGGTTACCCTAAAACTGTAACGATTGATTGAACGGTGGACGGCAATTCCTTCACGACTGCATCCCAACAACCTGGGCTGCTTTTCCCAGTTCAATTTCCTCGTGATCTGACGTGGATTCCTCTCGTGAACATTTGATCGGCCGGTCATTTCGCGAGACAGGTACAGCAACACTACTTGGATTCGGTTAGTCAGCACCGTTGGCAGCGACGACTTGCAAAACGGTTTATCGCCTGTGCCCTTTCCCGATTTTGTCTCCCGCGGTCTTAATCGCCAGTCGCGGCGATCATGCGAAAAGTCGATCCGGGACTCCTGCCGAAGGGCACTAGCAGCGGGAGTCGCAGAGGAGAAGGAACTCAATTCGATCGCGTTACCACTGATCGTTCTAGCACCGACGGCGGTTCGCCCGGCGGCGTTCTTGATTTGATGAGAAGTGCACTCGCGAAGGTAGTTTCGGAGAGCGAATCGAAAGGTTTTGATCAAATGTCCCGGGAATCAGAGCCCAGCGAGCTGCTTGTCGGCGTCTCCAAAGCGATCGCGTTTCATGCCCATCCGATCCATGATCGACAGATACATGCTGCACAGTTTTCGTTCGTCATCGTCTTTACCGGCGTAATCCAAAACGCGACCTGTTTCAAGTCGGCCAGACAAGCCACCGGTCAATAGTACGGGCACTTTGCTGGAATCGTGGGCGTTACCCGACCACATGCTCGAAATGAACAACAAGCACGAATGATCCAGCACGGTTGCGTCGCCTTCCGGCATCGAATCGAGTCGCTTTGCCAGGTACGCGTACTGGCTGCAGTAATAACGCGAGATTCGTTCGTATTCCGCGGAACGGTCATTGTGCGATGCGGAATGGTGAGTGCTAGAGACATCCAAGAACGGATAGAACAACCCCGACAGGTCTCGGTTCAACAGCAGTGTCGCAACTCGTGATTTGTCTGTCTGAAATCCGATCGCCACAATGTCGCACATCAATCGCATGTGCTCTCGAATATCTTCGGGCAACCCATCATCGGGACGTTGCATCGCCGCGATGGGTTTGCCTTGATCCTTCGCACGCGTGGACGCTTTGGCGTGCGCGGCGCGCATCGACGCAGCCCGCTTTTCGACTTCGCGAACGCTATTCAGGTACTCATCGATTTTGCTGCGGTCGGATTGGCTGACGCGACGGCTAAGCGACATCGCATCTTCGCGAACACGATCCAGAATGCTTTCGTTGCGACGATTGCCTTGATTGTCAAACAACGAATCAAAGGCCAACGACGGGTAGACTTCCATCGGAACGGGCGAGGTCGCATTTTGCCAAGAAATGTGCGAACTGTACGCCATCGAAAAGTTCGTCTCGTGATAGCCGGTTACCGGTTGCTCGCATCCGAGCACAAGACTTGGAACGGCGGTTTGATTTTCAAAATGGTTGGCCAGCACTTGATCCATGCTGATGTCGCCCCCCAACTCGGATCCTTTCTGTAGCGACGCCCCGGACAAGATGTTTCCGGTTTGTCCAGGGTGGATCCCGACGCTCGTTGCGTTCTCGTTGAACAACCCCGTGATGAAATTCATCTTGTGCTTGATCGATTCCATCGGCGCAAGACTCTTGCCGAGTTCCATCGCCTCGCCGCTCCCTTTGGCCCACCAGTGATCCTGGTTGATTCCACATCCCATGAACAAAGCCGCAAAACGCTGCGGCGAAGGCATGGCATCGTTTCCAACGACCGTCTCCGTGCCCCACACGGGGATCGACTCGAGCCACGGCAACGCCATCGCAACACCGGTTCCGCGTAAGAGCGTACGTCGAGAAAGCGTACGTTTCTGTTTATCGGTACTCATGGTTTTTCCACGGACACTTGTTGAGGAATTCGGACACGCTTGTTCAAAAATGTGGGACTCGTCACGATCACTTCTACCATCGAAGCGAAGCGGTAGTCATTTGCCGCCAACTGGCTTTTCATGGTTTCTACGGTGAGCTCGTCGGATAGCTGCAGCGTCCGACCAAGCCCGAACGCCAACAACTTTCGGCAGAGATTGTCGATGAAATCATCTTCCCGTTCTTGGCGAATGTACTCGCGTAGTCCGCTGAGTCCACGACCTTCGCTGCCGCCTGGGAAAACGGCAGAGTCATCAATCAAACGGTCACCGAGGTCTCTTGTGCGTCGTTCACCGACAGGGCCGTATCCTTCGAAGACCAATCCCATCGAGTCGATGCGGTTGTGACATCCGGCGCATGCGACGTCTTGTCGATGCCGAGCCAGTGTTTCGCGAAGCGTCAAATCACCTAGTTCTGATTCGTCATTGGGAAGGTCGGGGACCGTTGCAGGCGGAGCCGGTACCTGTTCCCCCAGCATTCGTTTGATCAACCAGTTGCCTCGTTTGACGGGGCTCGTTCGCAGTCCGGGCGAGTTGTTCGTTAAGAACACAGCCATCGGCAATACTCCGCCTCGCCCGTACCGATCCGCGCGATCAATTCGCACCCATCGCTCGAGTGAATCACCAAAACGATCTTCCAGTTTGTCTTCATCCGTGATGGCATAGTGTTGTGCCAAAGCACGATTGACGAACGTGTGATTGCCGTACAACAGGTCCAAGACGGAACCGTCGTTGACAATCATGTCACGCAAAAATCGCATCGGTTCTTCAGCCATCGCCATACGCAGATCATCGGTAAACGCCGGAAACCGGTTTCGGTCGACACCGTTGTGCTGGGTAAACCGTCGGAAGTCCAACCAATTGCCTGCGAACTCAGTGACGAAACCACTCACGCGGTCATCATCGAGCATGCGTTGGGTCTGCTGGACGATCACATCCGGCTTGTGCAAACGCCCTTGCTTCGCACAATCCAATAGCGACGTGTCGGGCATGCTAGACCAAAGAAAGTAGCTCAGTCGACTGGCCAACGCGAGGTCTCCTAGTGGCTGGACAGCGCTGTGCAATTCAACGTCCTTTGAAACCACTGTCGCATCGACCGCCGAAGGGCTTGATCCCTCGTCGCCAGGCAGATCGATGCGGTAACAGAAATGCGGCGACATCAGGACGCTGACGACACAATCGCGAATCGCATCTTCGTGGCTCAGTTCATCGTCGCGACGGACGGAATCATAGAAGGAACGGATCGAGTCAGCTTCGTCCTTGGATAGCGGGCGTCGATACGCGCGCTCGGCAAATTGGACGACCGCGTCAAGTTGCCGTGGCTCGGACTGAATCCGCAGCAATTCGAGCCGACGAAACGTGTCGGACATGTCGGAAAAATAGAACCGTAGCGCCGCTAACGCTTCATCACTGGCTCCCGCACGTTCAGCCTTGTCGCAATAGGCGTCTGCCAACCCTGCGACTTTCTCTGCCGAAACACAATCTTTGTCTTCGGCTCGGTAGCGATCAAAGACACGATCTCTCATGAATTTCGAGTCAGTGCGGTCGAACCAGATGAATCCAGCGTATTGCCGCATGGGTGCTGACGCCACGAAGTCCAGTTCCAACCACAAACGGTCCAGTTCAAGTCGCTCGGCGTCATCGAGCATCAAGTCGTACAGCGGTGCGTCGTCACGGAAGTATCCCATTTGACTGTGGAACCCAGCGCTCAAATATCGCCCCGTCAGCTTTTTCTCTTTCTTGGGATCCAAGTACACGCGGGCTCGTTCGGAAACGAAGAAGCGATCGGGAAAGAGATTGCAAAATTTCTGCAGCGATTTCGTATAGGCATCCTTGTCTGTGTCTTCCGACACTTGCATCGCATTGGCCGCATCGGAGCCTTTCACCAATCCAAAATCGCCGTCGGGAAAATCGCTGCGAATGTAGCGTCGTCGGTTCGCGGCGAACTGACGATTCTTCCACAGCACCAACGCTTGCGATCCGTTGTGGACTTCGGGGGCCGTCAAGTTGGCGACATCGGGAACCAGCGATTGCCGTAAACTTGAAACAAACCTCGACATTCGCTCGCATCCCGAACGGGCAACCGCTCGATGATCGGGCTCGCTTGGATCGGGAAGGTCATTGAACAGAAGTTGCAACGCCGCGATCGGTCCAACCGCGTTTGCGTCTGGCAATTCATTAATGAGTTCCCACAGCGTTTCACAGTAGCGAGAACTTAGCCCATCGCGATCGGCAAGTTCCGAGATCGACACGT
>JBAUHR010000982.1:0-1622 GCA_049680385.1 Rubripirellula sp.
CTGGTGGGCCGCGCCGGCGGCAATCGCCAAGATTCGCTCGTGTCGGCTGCAGGTGTTCGGTGCAACGCTGTGAACACCGCTCCGAGCATCACCGCATGCAGCACTGCGACTACGATCAGGCCGACGCTCAGCCGGATTCGGATTTCATCTTTCATCAATGACCTCGTAGCTTCGATAGGGCAAGGAACTGGCGGGGTCTTCCATCACCGTCAGGGCGAACCCGCCGTAGCCGGCCCAAAGACGCACGAACTGTTCACGCGGTGTGAGTTCAAATCGGCCGGGATAGTTGTTGTCGAGAATGGCTGCGTATTGCCGGCCGTCGCGATTGACCCAGCCGACGAAGGTGCAGCAGTGAGCCGGCTTCCACCACAGAATCGCACCGCGCCGCGTCGCCGTTGCCCAGTCAAGGAACCGAGGATCCGCTTTGACGGTGTAGCTGTAGTCGATGTCGGCAGCGTCAAGTCGGTTTCGTAAGCGTGAATCCCATTCACCGTCGCTGTAGGTCGCCCGCCAGCGCTCGCCGAGTTCAAACTCGTTGAGCCAGCGAAGGTGATTCACCAACGACGCGTGAACACAGCTACCTTGGTTGAGACGCCCCGTCCAATTTCGTTGATGCAACTGAGTGGGAAGATTGGCGATCGGTTGTTCGGGCGGAGGTGCCGGCAGCGAGCGGACTTGAACATCGCCCTCCGGCAAACAGCCCGTACAAATCAGCAGCAAGCATGCGACGACAAGCGTGCGCAGTTTCGCTTCCATGCGAGGACCTCGTGTTGGGATGGTTACTGAAGCAATTTGACTTTCACGGTCAGCGAACTCGGTGGCGCGTCTTCAACCGCGATGCCGATCATCGAGTGTGCGTAAGCGTTCTTGATGACGTGGTGACTGATCTTGGACCAGTAAAGAATGGTGCCCGCGGGAACGTTGGTTGTCGGGTCTTTGACCACATCGAATACGCCAGCAACGGTGATGCTTCCGCGAGAGTTGGCACAGATGCCGAACTTGGCGACGCCGACCAGCTTGCCAAGGACAACGACATTGCCGGCCGGAATCTCAACGTCGGTAACGATCGGGACCGTCACGCCCTCGTGGACGTAGATCGCCCCGACGGGTGCGATGATGGGGTTGCTCACAGGTGGTCATCACTGGCTCAGGCGAACGCGAACGAAGTTGTCGGTCGGCGCGGCGTCAGCAACGACCTTGCCGAGCAACACCGATCCATCAGGCACTTCAGTGACGATGCCGTCGGTGGTTGCGTAAATCTTTTGTCCAGCGGTGTAGGTCTCCGCGTCAGCCGGGTCTTTGGGCATGTCGAACACGCCTTCCACGGCGATCGAGCCGAGCACATCGGCTTTCAGATCACGTTTGGTGATGCCAACCAAATCACCTTGAATGACGATTGATCCAACAGGGACATCGACATTGGGTGTAAAGTCGACTTGTTTTCCGTCGTGAATGAATTGAGCTTGCATGGGACTTTGTGTTTACGGTGAAAGAAGAAGGTCAACGTCAGCAGGCGATTACTCGCCGGCGACTTTCACAGCGGCTCGGTGGTCTTGGCTGTTGACACCAAAGTCGATGTAAGACCGGAAGCCCATGCCGAGCGTGTTCGGAGGCATCTCGAC
>JBAUHR010000983.1:0-2085 GCA_049680385.1 Rubripirellula sp.
CGCATGTACGGTGGTGTGAGAGGGGTCCCGGGCAACCGGGCCCCTATCTCGATGTACGCCCGACATGGGCGTGAACTTGTGGGGTGCCGCTTTCTTTGGGAAGCCAGTCCCCTGTACGAAAACGGAACTTGAACGATTGACAGGATACCAAATGTAATCGATCAAGATGAAGTACGAGGCGAAGGCAACTGCGGCGAGGCGACAGACCGTGGGGAGGAAGCCGGAGCCAAAGCTGCGAGGTGACGAACAGAAACGTCATGAAGGCGGCGAGCTTTCTGAGGCGAGTGGCCCCAGGACCACGAAGCCGTTTCCGACAGGAATCGTCGTAGTTGACGCACTTGTGCAGCGAAAGTTCACGTCCCTTATTCGGGGAGATCTGTAAGCGTACCCGTGAGTAAGGCTTGACCTGAAAGGCGGGGCGGCCGGGGTGACCCGTGATCGTGCGAGCAGAAGTCAGCAGAGGTCGTAGTACCGAGCTGTCGCAGCCCAGCGGCAACGGGAAGGACCGAACGTTTCTTGACAAGGAAGAACCATCGATGAACTCGAACCGATCGAAGCACACAGAACCTACTTCCGACAACCAGAAAGGAGCGGGAGACTCGAAAGGCCCGTGCTCTTCGGAGTCCTTCACCGGTCACTCGGATTCGGCGTTCATCGAGAAGCCAGCCTTGAACTCTGTTCCACTGAATCTCATGGAGCAAATTGTCGACACCGACAACCTCGAATGTGCCTGGGCACGAGTCAAAGCGAACCGCGGAGCCCCTGGCCCCGACGGGATCACGATTGATGAATTTCCAGACCACTTTCGAGAACTCTGGCCGGTGCTTCGACAACAACTGTTGGAAGGAACTTACAAGCCCGGCCCGGTCCGGCGTAAGTCGATTCCCAAAGGGGATGGCGGCGAGCGACAACTCGGCATTCCAAACGTCGTTGATCGACTCGTTCAACAAGCCATCCTGTTAGTCCTGACGCCGATTTTCGATCCGGAGTTCTCTGAATCGAGTTTCGGCTTTCGGCCGTACCGCTCCGCTCATGAAGCGATCCATCTCATTCAAACGCACATCCAAGCCGGCTATCGCTGGTGCGTCGACATGGACTTGTCAAAGTTCTTTGACCGCGTTCAACACGATGTGTTAATGCATCGCGTTGGTCGCAAGGTCCGTGACAAACGTTTGTTGCGTTTGATCGGGAGATACCTGCGAGCCGGTGTGATGGTCGATACCGATTGGCAACCTTCGACCGAAGGTACGATGCAAGGTGGACCACTTTCCCCGCTACTTGCGAACATCCTGCTGGATGATTTTGACAAGGAAATGGAGAGCCGTGGTCATCGCTTCGTGCGCTATGCGGACGACTTCTTGGTGTTCTCCAAGACCGAGCAGTCGGCCACTCGCGTCTTTCGGTCGGTCGAACGCTATCTGACATCGAAGCTGAAACTCGTGGTCAATCACGACAAGAGCAGTGTCTGCCCCGCGGAGGTGGTCGAGTTCCTCGGCTATACGTTCCGCGGTTTTGGCGGACGATTCGGTGTCAGCGCGAAGAACCTGAAGAAGTTCAAAGAGCGTGTGAAGCAGATCACTCGTCGCAATGGCGGGCGTTCGATGCAATCACGTTTTGGCGAACTTCGCCGGTACTTCCAAGGTTGGGTGGGCTACTTTCACTACGGCCTGGGCAAGAAGCAACTGCAGAGTTTGGACAAGTGGACCCGTCGGCGCATCCGCGCCTGCTACTGGAAACAGTGGTACCGCGTCCGCACCCGAATTCGGATGTTGTTGAAGCTCGGCGTCCGTCGTGACGAAGCCTTCTCTCACGGTAGCAGTGGCCGCGGAGTATGGGTGATGTCGTCGAGTGCCGCGATGCATGTCGCCATCTCGAAGGACTATCTCAAACAGCAAGGACTAGCGAGCCTGGAGGAGATCTGGAGCAAGTTTGCTTCCAAGAAACGAACCGCCGTATGCGGACCCGCATGTACGGTGGTGTGAGAGGGGTCCCGGGCAACCGGGCCCCTATCTCGATTCACATTGTTATTCGGCGATTCGGGGGACGGTGTCAAATTTCGAGCAAAACGAATCGACCACTTTGATC
>JBAUHR010000984.1:0-2013 GCA_049680385.1 Rubripirellula sp.
GAACGGAAACTGGACTGTCCGTCAAAATGTTTTCCGAGTTCAATGCCATCTGATCGAAGATAATGTTCAATCCAGATTGGGTAGCAAGTTGCTCGACTGCTTCGGCAAGCGTACCGCGATACTCACCCTGGACTTGTTCATTCTTCAAAGTGTTCCAGATGCGAGCTTCGGCAGCTGAGCCGTAACGCGACTCTTCGATTCGACGTCCACGAGCGGCTCCACGTTGGGCAAATCGTTCGGCGTCACCAAGCAACACCGGCGTGTCCTCGTCCAATGGAATTCCGGCACGATCGACATTGTAAAGGGTTTTCCAAACACCCTCTTCTTTTTCAGCCAACAACTGGTTGTTCATGTAATCGCGTTGCAGGAACGTTGCCTTCTCACGTAGCATGTTTGCGATTTCCGTTTCCGGAGCCAGCTCATAGGCTTGCTTGGCAACGAGACTCGCTTCCGCAAATCGCTCTTCATCGACCAGTTTGTTGTATTCTTCGACCAACTTCAACATTTGCTGTTGAACGTCCAAACGTCGTTGACGTCGAAGTTCGACAAATTCTTTACGTCGAGCATTCGTTTCATCGTTTTCGATCGTCGAAACATTTTGATCGATGTAAGCTTGAACTTCGCTCATGTCGCGATCAATCATCAACAACAAGGGACGTTGCTGTTTCGCATCGAGGCTCGACTGGCCGATTCGATTGCGAATCATCGACATCTTTTCCAACGCTTCCCGGGGGCTGGTTTCGATCAAACGTTCCGCAGCGGCACGTTCGGCGAAGACTTCCTTTTGCAAAGCACGGAATGCTTCCAGATCCTGCTGTTGCAGGTTGTTTTGAATCGGTTGGTTTCGAGACGCTATAGTCGCGAAGTTTTTTTTCGATTCATCCGATTGCGAAAGCTTCAACAACTGATCCTGGAGCGATTGTTGCGTGCTCGCGTCAAGCGATGCCCGATCATTCCAAGCTCGTTTCATGTAGTTTTTGGCATCGGTTGTGTTGCCTTCTCGAATCGATTCCAAACCGGCTCGGTAAAGTTCGATCGCTGTTGAAGGGAGTTTCGCAGGTTGCTTCGAAGCGAATCCGTTCCCATCGTCGTTCAGAGAGACCGCGACATTGCGAGTCGTATCGGCTGTCGGATCGTATTGAGCCGTTTCAACTCGGCCAACACCATCGCCATCGACCATTTGCGTCGGACGAACGTTGGCATCTAATTGAGTCACCGCGTTCATCGCTTTCTCAATCTTCAACTCCAACTGCCAAGGCTGGGGAACACCATTGGAAAAAGCTTCCGGGCTGGCGTCTAGCTTTTTCGCGTCGGCAACCAAGGCCAAAGCGTCATTGTATTGTTTGCGGTCGAAAGCGAGCTGAGCCTGTGACATCAGCTTGAGTGCCTCCTGAGCAGGTGAGGCGATAGGGCTGACGGCGTTGCGACGCGCGACGAGCATTTTTTCCAGTTGGTCTGGAATACCTGTGCTCGCGTTGAACTCGACAGGAAACTCTCGTGCTGTCGCGATCAACTTCGATGCGTTGTCGAAATCCTGATAGTGAATCAACGATTCTGCTTGAACCAAAAAGTACGACGCCGTTGCGACGTTGTAGTTCGGGTCTTTCGCTTGGGCCATCTCTACCAATTGCGAACGTCGTTGAATCAAGGCATCGACCGTCGCTGGCGAATCACCGATCGACTTGAAGTCGACCGCCAATTTTGCAGCGGCATCCGCTAGGGACTTTGACGTTTGCACGTCATCGTTGGCGAGCGCTTGTCGCGACTTAAGCAACAAGCGTTTCGCTTCCGCTTCCGCGGAATTCATTTGCGTACCCGTCGGACTTGCCGCGGGTTGGTTCTGCGCCGACGGCGTCGGCGAGAATTCGTTTTGACCAAACGCCATCGATGGACCAACCATCATTGACGCGACGAGGGCCGTAGCCCAGAGACCTTTAAGTCGCACGGAGACTCTCACGCAACTCTCCTTGTGTTGTGACATCCAAATACCCTGCAATGTTTACCAAGCTGTTC
>JBAUHR010000985.1:0-6328 GCA_049680385.1 Rubripirellula sp.
AGTGATGATGTCTTGGAATGCAAAGAACGAAACAGTCGGGCCTCGGGCTTTCGATCTCATGTCAGTTGCCTTCCCGTTTACGCTTCACGCGTTTGTTCAAAAGGAAGAATCTTGATTCGATTGACGATCTGTTTCAGACAGTAGTCATGGCAGTCATCCAAAAACACTTCTTCTGATTTACGTTGGGCTGTCACCCAAAGCTGTACGACCAACGCGATTACGAGGGCCACCAGGGTTGTTTCGAAGGCCGTACTGAGTCCCCCCGTAACATTCTTTAGCGAACCAACGATCCCGCTAACATCTGACTGCTGATCCAAGAGTTCGCTGAATTTTCCGATCGACTGTGCAAGCCCCAGTACGGTCCCAATAAACCCCAGCACCGGAATCGCCCACAGGAATCCAGCCAGCGTTACAAAGGATGTTTCGTGTGCTGACTCGTCACGTTGGGCAATCGATTGCATGATGTCGTCGACATCGGATACTCGGCCGAGGTTTTTAAGATTCGCCACGGCGATCAAGATGCGATTGAAAACGATAAATCGCTCAGGGTCTTCCGCGATCGCATAGATATTTCGGGTCAACTGATCGGCGGTTTGCGACGAAAGAACGAAGTCGGAGTTTTCTGGGACGACAGAGTGCAATAGCGCACGACGTTGAGCATTTAACTTGGAACGCTTGACAAGCAGAATCACGCAGCACCAAAAACCAAAAAAGACGGCCACAAACTGCGTGGGACCACGTTCCAGAAAAGTTGCCCGAAACGGATGGTCGGGCATCGCATAGGCGGCCGCGTAAAAGATCGTCGTGACCAGCAACGCGAGTATGCCCGCGAACAACGAATTGACGGACGTCCCGGTCCCCGCCGGAATCCCAATCCGCCGCTCTGGATCGGATCGACGAACGCTAAGCGGTCGGGGCAGCGGTGGATCAGTAGTTAAATGGGTTGAACTCATTGCTAGACAATCTGGGTAGAGTCTGTGTTTTAAATGCGTTTTGTCGAACCACATTGTTCCGTGGTTTGATGTTGGCTACCGCAATGCGCTGAATGCAGAAACTCCCGCCGTCAGCATGATGATGACAAGGGTGGAAAACAAAACCAACCAAATCATGCAGGCGATTCCCGTGAATGCCCACAAAGCACTCAGCTTCTTTGCCGAAGCAACGGCGGTAGAACGGTTGGGGCGCAACATAAACTCCTTTGCTTTGCCGCAGTATTGCAGCAACAGGATGCCCGACGTCATGATGCAAGCTGCGAACAAGATTCCAATGATCGCGCCAAAGATTGCCGGTGCTGTGTTGACACCAGCTTCGCTGCCACTGGCAGCCACAAAGATCCCAAAGAAGTCCCCTAGGATTGTCAGGCCCGATAGCACGATCAAGACAATCGCAAAGAAAAATGCCCAGCCGGTGCGACGATTGATCTCGATCGCGTGAAACGCAAGGTCATTGGACTTGCCTTGTCCGCCTTGGTCAACCGAAAAGTCTTCGGAAAACCGTGGGCTGTAGGGGTTGCCCGCCGAAGAGGATTGCGACACAGGGGACTGCGCCCTCGGAACATTCCCGAATAGCTCGGGGATTGCTTGCGAAGCAGGCTGCCACGCATCCAAGCCTGATCGCCAAACGAGAGTTTCCGATCCAAGGACGCCTTCAGACAGCCATTGGCTCAGTTGTGCTTTTCCAACCGGGCCCGCGTTGCCACCGTTGATGTGCGCGTACCATTCAACCGACGGATCTGCGTGCGAATTAGGGGTCAAATCGGATTGCAGCGTCGCTTGAGCAACCGGCTTATTGCCGCCAGCGTTTGCGTCGCTTGACGATGAAATAACCGCAGCCTCCTGCGGCTGTGCAAAGAAATCACCGAACTCTTCTGCTCTTGTCCAAGACAACCCGTCGCCGGAGAGTTCATGGACCCGAGTGATTTGTCCTCGTTTGATCAAGTCACGAACTTTCTGCTCCGTGAGTGGCCCCAAAGTACGGCCGCGAAATCGAACATAGATTTTGTCGCTTGTCATGGTCTCTTTCGTGTGAGTCACGATGCGCGGACGCGCGGCGTGGTGTACTAATTTTCGGTCGTACTGATGGTTGAAAGAAAGAAGAGTGGTCGTCCAGCGATAGCCTCCGCACGCACCGCCCCCAAGTCGATTGATCCATCTGCCCAAGTTCCAATCGTCGAAAACTTCGCCTTTGTCGGTTCCCGTTCGTCAGGCCCCATCACAAAGACTTCGCCGGCTGCCGACTCCGGTGCCTTGATGGTTTGCGGAACCAGCCGTCCAGCATCGTCACGTAGCAGAATCCCGATCCATTGGTATCGCTGATTGGCGTATTGCGCGACTCGCTTTAATTGCACGTTTCGATTCCGATAGGCCTTTGACATTTCAGGGACAACAAGACGTTCAATCGCGTCGTCCAATTCGCTACTGCTTGCCTGCACAGCAAACCATCGCTGCCGGCGTTCCGTACGACCATTCAAAACCTGTAAAGCACTCTTCAGATTTCGACCCAACGAATCACTCCCCTTGGCCGCGCCTTCGAGTAAATGCGTCAGCAGAATTTCTTTGACGGTCGAATCAAGATTCGGTCGCTTGCGCAGAGCGGCAGCCGTTGCCAAAAACGACTCATCCCAATTCGCCAGGAACTTACTTCGTTCATCACGCATTTGGCTCAGCAACCAACGAACCGTATCACGTGGCTCCGCAACGGGGTTCCCAAGCGGACCGACAAACGATCGATTCTCAACGGCTCCGCTTTGGTCAACAACGATCTCGATGCCAACTTGACCCGACGCCTTAAAACGATCTCGATAGCGATCGAAATGACTGTAGTACATAAACTGACGGACGATTTCAGCGGGATCGTCTGCGCCAGGTGACTCCAGTGTTAACAGCTCGGCAAAAGTCAGTGTTCCAATATCGTTGGCCAAAGTTGCCAATGCCGATTCACGCTGCGTGATTTCTTGCAGTACGTTGTCCAATTCAGAAAGCGATTCCAGAGCGGGGTTATTGGCAACCTTTTCCGCTAGACCCTGCTTCGCCAGCATCAATCCCGTCGCTTCGGTTGATGAAATGCCCGATCGAGTCGCATCGCGAAGCTGATTTAGAAATCGGTTCACCAACGTTACCTGATCCCAAAGAGCAGCTTCGCTAGCTGCTTGCGTGAACTCCTTGGACATCGGTGAGGACGGTAGTTTTTCGGCGAATGATTTTAGATTCGCTGCCATATCCGGCAACGACGACGACTTGACCAAACCGGCGACGGCACCCAGTCGAGTATCCATCTTCTCCATTCGCTGGGCGATCGCATCACGAATTTTGGTCGCCCGCGTTTCAAGCAGGTCAATCTCCGATTTGCTGGAAAGTGATTTCTGTGGGTAGAGCGTCCCCAACTCTTCAATTTCGCGCATCACCGACTTCGTTGCATTCAGGCTGTTTGCTGATGCTGGCCCCTCTTCGATCGTCGCCAACCTGGTGCTCAGGACATCCAGTTTCTCCATCGCTGATCGAGTGTGCTGTTGCTGAACGTCGCTTTCCCACAGGTTGCGGCGACGTTTGATTTCAAAAACGGCTGCCTTTTCGGTTTCACTGACCGCCAAGTCGTCCGCTTTGGCCAATAAAGCCGAATCGATTTTGGCCGGATCCTCGTTGCTTGCTTCTTCCAGGTAACGCTGAAACTGTTTTTGGCGTTCTTGGTCTTTGCTTCGTTCAGCAGTCAGTTGACTTGACAAGCTAACCACTTCGGGAGCGAGGGCGACGTTCGGTTGACTCGTTTGGATCTGAGCAAAAAAGCTGCCTGCTTCTTCAAACTTCTGTTGTTCAAGTAGTGATTTCAACTCGGCAACAACCGACGTTGTATTGCGTTGCTGAACCGATCGCCACTGCCAATATCCAATCAAACTCGCAATCAAGATTGTCGCAGCGACGGCCAGACCAAGGATCGCTTGGGTCTTTCGCTTTGCCCGCAACTCTTGTTCTGCGATTGCACTGCGGTATCGCTGCTCCAACTCCATCGGCATTGGCTCATCAAACCGACTCGCCTTTTGGTAACAACGTTGCAGTTTGGCAGCGTCACTTTGCTGATCGAGTGCGGATTCCAATAACGCCATTGCGGACCGACGTTCATTTGCCGTGGCCGCGTCATTATCCAACTGCTCCAGCCAAGCCAAAACGGGCGCGACGTCGTCCAGCAGTTCAACGGGACCCGGTCCCTTCATCTGTGACTGTACTTGCCGCCATTGGTCACGCAGCAGCCGCGCCTGCGGTTCGTCAAACTGCGCAAAGGCGTCGTGCATTTTGGGAGCCAGGGCAGTGAGTTGCTGGACTTGCGCATCAAGCGAAAACTGCCCGGCAGCTCCGGTAGCTCTGTCGACCAACTGTTTGCTGGGCTCCACCCGCCACGAGTTTTGTGTTAGTTCATCGCGAATCAAGCCGACTTCGTTTAAGTTGCCTTCGCGAATCGCAGCATCCAACTCGGCGGGTACTTGTTTTAGCCGGGCCTGTTCCCAGGCTTCCAAGTCTTCTTCCCAAACGGGATTCATCGCGTCCAGATGAGCGATCCTACGTAGCACTCGCAGTCGCCACCGCAGCGGCGCTTTGGCGATCGCCAGCCTGCGATGCCGTTGGAGCAATTCATTGAGCGGTTGAGTTTCAACAATGGCTTCGTTAACTTGTTCAGCCGCGTCTTGGTCGACCAACGTGGGAACATCAACGCCAAGGAATTGCAGAATGTCGATCCATTCCGTGATTTCCGGGAAATCCAAATCCGCCGCACCATCAATCGCATTGGGGTGCAAGCTAGCCCGTTGGATCGCTTCGCTACGCAACCCTTTACGCAACAAGCCAACAGCTTCAGCAAGCCGTTCATTCACTCGCGTCGCATCGTCGTGATACGCGCTCGCCAGCGGAGCCATCACGTCTTCGGAAAGCCCATCACGCCGCTCAAGAGCCGAGCGAATCAAATCAACCGTAGTCGCCATTAGTTCGCCCCTCCTGTATTTGACTCAGGCTCGAAGCGAAGCTTGACCGTCAAGGCAGGCAAATCGTTCTTGTTTGGGACCTCAGGATCATAGATTTCAAAACTGTATTTGGTGTCAAGGTGGGCCAGTTGTCTTTGAAGCTCTTCTGACCTTCCTATCGTGTCAATGACTATTCCCTGGGCACCCGAGATTGCTGTTTCTTGACCGTCGCAAAATCTGTCGACCATATTTTGGAGCTTGATATTGGAAGGTTCAACTTTCTTCGCTTGTAGTCTGAAAGCCTCGGCTTGCTCGGCACATTCAGTTAGCGAGACATGAGTCTGTTCCAGTGAGCGCGACGACAGGTCGTCCTTCGCATTCATTTCTTTCCAAGGCCCCCTAGCTTCCCGGTACTTTCTGAATAACTGAGCGTAGGATTTTTTTAGGCTGTCATGCATTGTTTTTGACGGATCGAAGTAAGTGTCGCCTTTTTGAAAGAAGCCTCTCAATTCTTCAATATTGTCTCCAGTTTTTTTTGATTCCGAACTCAACGGCCCCACCTTCTCTTCAATCCGAAATATTGCTTCGCCATTCGCCGGACATACAACAGCCATCGTTGAGTATCGCTCCGTATTCGTCGTGATTACAAAATAGCGATGAGGTTTTTCGCTATTGTTGTACACTGCCCATCGTGGGAGATTGCCATTCTCCATTTCCATTTGTTTCCGATCTCCTATGCCGTTGCGCTTGTTGACTAGATTCGCATTCGCCCTTCGCAGCGTTTTAATTGCGTCATCATGCACTCTCCCGATCACAACGGCCTTCCCTCTATTGAAGAGTTCGTCGAATGAGACGCGTGCGTCTTGTAGGATATGTTCAGTCGGTGTTTTCGGCGCGGGGTGTTCAGGCTTTTTCGCGCTGGCATCAAGCTTGTTGGCCGCTGCATCTGGGCGATCACTGGCTAAATCAGTTGTGCCACCCTCGCTCTTCTTCCCGTGTTCGCTTTCTGTCGCGGGGGTGTCGTCCTTCTTCGTCGGGTGGCCTTCCATGTTTGGTGACTCTTCAAACTCTGAATGGATGATTTCCACAGATGAGTCGTCGGAGGCAATCTCAGGATCTTGCCTAGTAGCAGTGCCTGTCTCACTCGTGTTCACGCCTGAGTCGTTCTTCTCTACTTCACCTTGCCTCGGCTGCAGGGAAATTGTTTTCTCCGCTACTTTCGCGGTTAACTTGTTTGGCTTTTCTTCCCGCTGCTTAGTCGTGGTCGCGTTTGTGATCGCCGGCGTGCTTGGTGTTGAGTTCTTGGCCCACCAAGCAGCACCACCGATGATCGCTAAGAGCGTTGCACAAAGTGCTGCGATCAGTAGAGGCGTTTTTTTT
>JBAUHR010000986.1:0-10132 GCA_049680385.1 Rubripirellula sp.
CGTTGGTCGGCCGGATCGGAACGCCCGAGCATGTAGCGCATGCGGTGCAGTTCTTGTGCGAAAATGATTTTGTCACCGGCGTATGTTTGCCGGTCGACGGTGGACGCAGCATCTTTGCCGCCGATGGCGTTCAAGTCGGTATGAACACCGGTTGACGATTGCTAGTGGAATTGGCTTCTAGCCTGTGGTTGCGCAATCACTGGCAGGATGCTTATTTTTCGCTCGCTCGTCCGTCGTTGGCTGATGTCATGGTCTGGTAGGCTTCGGCTGCCATGTCTGCAAAGACGCCTTCGATCGTTGCCGCACTGGTTGCGACCGTTCCCAAAGTTGAACTGCATCCAGGTTGGATGCGGCCAAATTCAGTTCGTCCTAACGCCGCGGCTCCGTTAAGCGTTGCCATCTTCAATACTTCGGCCGGATCGATATCGGGACGATGGTTCAAGAGGAATTGGACTTCGTTCCAAAGATTCAGATCCGGATTGCTGGCTCGTGAATCAGTGCCAATCGCGATACGAATTCCGGTCTTCAAACAATCGGCGACCGGGTGCGGCGTGTAGCCAAAGAATGCATGCGTTCGCGGGCAATAGACAACCGTTAAATTTTTGTGCGGGGCGATTCTTTGCAGTTCGCTGAGGTTCAAATCGTTGCCGTGAATCAGCAACGCGTGGTCGGCGAGTGCAAGTTGATCGATCAGCCAGTCAAACGGTCGCTCGCTCCACGGAAAAAGGTCGTCGCGCCAAACACCCATCGCATGCAACGCGTCGGCAAACGGTCCTGTTCCCTGTGTCAGTAGTTCTCGTTCGGCGGGCGATTCGGCCACGTGCATCGCGAGCGGCCGATGGGACCGCGCCGATTCGGTTACACATTGCTGGATCGTTGACTGAGTGGTTGAGTACGGTGCATGCGGACTCCATCCACCGTTTTCGTACTGTTCGTTGTGTTGGATTCCGACGGCGAAGCGTTCGCTGCTGCGATCATCCGACAGTCCCAGGACTTCCGCTAGCGCAACGATTGTGGGTGTTCGGGGTGTTCGTTGATAGTCGCACGGTGGCGAGGTAATTTCGCCGATCAAACAGACTCCGGCTTCGGCCGATTCGCGAAGGCCTTGCGAGATCGCCGTATTTTTTGTTTCGGCAGTTGTTGTGCCGCGTTGGGCGACTACTTTTCCAATCCATGTCGGCAAGGGAACATTGGGTTGGCCGATGGGATGCGTCAGATCCGAAAATTCTAGATGGGTGTGCGCGTTGACCAGACCGGGCAGGATCGCAACGTCGCCAAGATCAACGGCATCGGCGGGCGGACGTTCCGGCGAAACGTCGACGATCTGTTCTGCGCTGATTCGAATCGATCCACCTTTGATGGGTTCGCCATCGATCGGCAGTATCCAACGAGCGGTGTAGATGCATGTCGTGTCGGGCAAGCGAAATGTCCTTGACGCAGACGTTGGCGAAGGAAAGTTACTGCGTCACAACGGACGGTTGCAGAAGCACGATTAAATACTGCTGAACATCTACTTTTTGAACGTTCTTGAAGCTTTGGCCAAGGTACGGAATCTTGCTGACCATCGGGATCGGCACTTCGCTAAGTATTTGCGCCGTCGTTTGGAAGTGCGGATCGATCATCAGAACCGAACCTGTTACCAGTGTTTCCAAAGCGTTCGTGGTCTTGGTCATATGCTGCGGCATAGCAATTGTGGCAGCATCATCGCCCAAACCGAACACGGACTCTTCGACAACATCAACGATTCGGCTGCAAATGACATGGGCGGAAACCATGATTGCCGGCTCGGCTGCCTCGTGCGCAATCGCCGCTTGGATGCGAACTTGGGTGCCTTCGTCAAATACTTCGACGGTGGGTTTGCGATTGTCGTCGGGGCCGTGCATGTCGATGACAAATGGGCGTTGAGAAAGGTCATTAATTTCTGCGTTCTTGCCGTCTAACAACATGACCGATGGAACCGGTTTGATGGTGGATGCTTCGGTCAATGTTACCTGGTCGATGATCGCATCGACTTCCTGGCTCGATAAAACGCATGTCGTCGCGGTTGATGGACACTGCATTTGAATACTGGTGCGGTTTGCGTCTGCCGAGTCGCTTGCGATGGATGGATTGGCTTTAGATTCAGCAACCAAGACGCGAGTTCCCAGCCCGATGTGGCGAATCTTGTCGCGTTCGATTTTACGGTACATGGCGACACGGGTTGCCGAGTCCACCATCAGGTATTGAACGTTGACTCGGATCTGGGCAAGCGATTGGTCGTCCTGTCGGGCGGTCGCCTCATCTGCGAAGGTGCGATTTCGCGGCAGAGACCGGTAGCTGGCCGGAAAGAATGGTGGCTGACGAGTGGTTGTCGACGCAGATTGCGTCTTGATCGAGGCCGAGTCTGGATTCGTGATGGTCAATTGAGCCACCGCTGTCGGGGATCCGATCAAGGATCCGTATAGGACGACCGTCATCATGGAAAACGTCGGGGCAAATCGGTTGGTCGTGGTCATCGGCTAGCACCCTGGATGAGGTCATTCGTACACCAGGCATAGCAAAATCGAGCCTTCAAATGCAACCGAACACCGGGGAGTCCGCAAAAGCCAGCGTTTCTGAGGAGCCAACGTGGCGGGCTGCTAGCGGGCACCGTGGGATGAGAGGAGGCAAATTGCGAAAAAAGCGGAGAAATTTGGAATCGTTTTGTACGTTGCCGAAACCCTCGTCGCTGTCGATGGTTAAAAACATAGCGTGCAGGATCAAGCGTTCGTCAAAACACGCGTCCTTTGCAAGTCCCTTTTCCATTTCCTACTTCGTTGGCATGCCCTGGCTTGGGCGTGCTTTGCCACGGGAACAGCCACCATGAAAATCTCTTCCAGCTCATTTCGACTCGTCGCGGTCATTCTTGTTTCGGCGAGTATGACCGTTGCATCCGCATTTGCCCAAGATGATGGCGGCCGGGGGCGCGGCCGAACAGGCGGTGGCGGTGGCGGTGGCGGTGGTTTTGGCGGCGGACGCGGCGGTCCCGGTGGCGGCGGCACGATGGGCGGAGATCCGACGCTTAGCCTGCTTCGCGTCGAGGCCGTTCGCACCGAGCTTGAAGTTTCGCCCGAACAAGAAGAGGCGATGACGAAGTTGGCGGAAGAAGTACGTCCGACTCGCCCTGAAGGCGTCGATTTTCGCAGTATGAGCGAAGAAGCAAGAACTGCGTTCTTTGAAAAAATGCGAAAGGAAATGGAAACAAAATCAGCCGAGGCCAAAGAAAAGCTAGAAGAAGTTTTGTTCCCCGAGCAAATTGATCGCTTGAAGGAAATTGCCTTGCAAGTTCAAGGGGCGCAAGCTCTTGGCAATGCGGAAGTCGCCACGGAATTGGGCATTTCAGCAGAACAGAAAGCGAAGCTAGAAGAAGTTCGCGAGACGCTGCGGTCTGAGATGCAAACCAAGATGCGGGAAGCTATGAGCAACCGTGACAGTGGTGGCGGAACAGGAATGCGTGAAATGTTCACGAAGATGCAAGAAGAGATGGACGAAAAAATCTTTGCCGTTCTAACAGCCGATCAAAAAGCCGAGTTTGAAAAGATGAAGGGTGAGAAGTTCGAAATGCCCGAGGGCGCAATGGGCGGCGGACGTGGCGGCCCTGGTGGTAACCGCGGCGGTGAAGCCGGCGGTGGGCGTGGCGGTCGAGGCGGCGAAGATGGCGGCGGACGTGGCGGTAACCGTGGTGGCGGTCGTCCCCAACGACCTGGAACCGACGAGTAATCGTCAAGCAAACGACTTGACGATGATCACAAGATAGGAGCTTCGCTTCGTTAGCACTCGGTTCGTGACGAAGCGCTCCGTCGCACCGATAGGGACAAACCTCGCTGGGGTTTGTCCCGTTTTTTATGCCCTGACCGAACCATTTCGCAAGCGATTGGTCGGCCGCTTGCTTCCCGTCGACCAGGCGAGTTCACCAAGGCTCTCTAGGCGGCGCGACGATTGGTCTGGGTTTCTTGTCGGCCGATGATCGCATCAACCGTTCGATCAATCGCACCGCGGTGTTTATTGACGACTGCTTTGGCAGCGCGACCCAGCGCATCGGCGGCGGGAATGTCGTCCAGACATCGCCGGACAAATGCTTCGAGTTCGTTTTGGTCGTGTACTCGGACTGCCGCATCTGCGTCGATCAAGTCGCCAGCGATTTGGCGAAAGTTGCGTGTGTTGGGGCCAAACGAAACTGCCGATCCGTAGCCCGCCGGTTCGAGCATGTTCTGTCCACCGCGGTCACCAAAGCTGCCGCCGACGGTAGCGATCTGTCCAACGCCCCACCAGTCTCGTAGTTCACCGATGGTATCGACAAGAATGACTGTGTCATTGGTCCAAGACACGAGATCGGACGAGCTGCCGGAGCTGCCGGAGCTGCGGCGACGTACACCGAGTCCGTCATCTTGAATCAATGCGGCAACGTCATCGAACCGTTCTTTGTGTCGCGGAACGATAACAAGTCGTAGTTCGGGATGGTCAACGCGAAGCGATTGATAAATGCTGATCGCCATCGCTTCTTCGCCGCTCTGAGTGCTGCCGACGATCCAGATTTGATGCCATGGATCGACGCCGGACCAGCTTGCGAGTTTGGCAACGCTGGCCGTGTCACGCGTCGTCGGCGCATTGTCGTACTTGAGTGATCCAGTGACGGACAACCGATCGGCAACGGTTCCGCAGGTCTCGAATCGGTCGCGAGTCGTCTCGTCTTGGCAGCCAACCCAGGACAGTCGGGCAAACGTTGGTGCTAAATACTTTGCGAACTGTTGATAACGTGATGCACTGCGCGCACTTAGTCGGGCATTGATCACTGACACTGGGACACCTTTATCGGTCGCAATTCGAATCAGGTTGGGCCAAAGCTCGAGCTCGGCCAGGATCAGTTGCTTGGGCGATAGGTGGTTCAGAGTTCGCCGAGTCGCCCACGTGAAGTCGAGTGGGCAAAAGAAGACTCGTTCGGTGCCAAATCGCTGGACGGCCAAGTCGTAACCGGTGTCGGTTGACGTGCTGATGACGACGCGCGTCTCGGGATCATGCCGCTGCAGTTCGGCAACAATGCTGGGCAGTAGATTGACTTCGCCAACGCTGACCGCGTGAATCCACATGCACGGCCGGCCTTGCGTTATCGCCTGAGCATCGGTGATCGATAGCCCAAGCAGTTTTTGTCGGATTCCGCGTCGGTAACGTCCGTGCCGGAACATGCGAAAGGCAACGACCGGCGAAAGCAGCATCAAGGCGATGGTGTAGAGGGCGTTGAGCCACATGGAAAATCCTTTTTCCGTCGGGGGATGCCGTAGCGAAAATCGTCAACGGTTTATCGACTTGGCAACCCGGTGCGTGAGCGAGGCCACAGACAGGCCACTCGCTTACGCGTCCGGTTACCGTTGTTTCTTGCTCTACTTTTCTACTTCACTCTACTTTTCTACTTCCGCTTTCCTGCTTTCGCTCGCCTACTTTCGCATGTGGCAGGCTTTGTACTTCTTTCCGCTACCGCAGGGACATGGATCGTTCCGGCCGACACGCGGCCCATCGTTTCGGATGGGGTCGGGGCGAACTTCCTCGTTACTTCGGTTGCTGGACTCGGCTGCGGCTTGTGCCGGAGTCGATTGCGACGCGACCGCCATGGCGGAATCAGCGTCGTCGTGGTGAGCCTGGCCCTCGACGTAAGTGCTGCGAATGAACTCTTCGTTTAAGGATTCCATCCGAAAGATCAAATCGGTAACGCGCTCGCCAATCGATTCCCACATCGTTTCGAACAACCGCATGCCTTCGCGTTTGTATTCGACCTTGGGGTCCATTTGGGCATAACCCTTCAGTCCCACACTGCTGCGCAGGTGGTCCATCGTCAACAAGTGGTTTTTCCACGTGTCGTCGACAATGTTCAGCAGCACCTGGCGTTCCATTCGTCGCATTTCAGGATGGAAGCGGTCGTCGACTGCACCGTCAAGCGTCAACGCCAACTCGGCGCGGTTCATTCGCGACAAGTCTTCTTTGGCCGAGTGGTGATTCAGTTCATCATTGAGCCACTGGGTCAGTTGGTCTAGCGAATCGTTGCCGCCACCGGCCACGGCGGCGGTCGTTTTGGGATCTGCTTTGCCGAATAAGGCGTCGAGTTTGGTTTTCGCGAGCGCGTGTTTTTCATCTGCTGCGCCATGCGTGTTTCGGCTGAACTCGATCAGTTGTTCTTTCAGTTCGTCTCGCATCAGTCGCACGTTGTCGACATCCAGCGAAGCGCCGAATCGCCGCGAAACCCATTGCACCAATCCTTCGCGATCGAGCGAAACTTGCCCATCTTGTTTTTCGGTGAATTTTGACAGTCCCGTCAAAACCGGATATTCGGCTTCTTTGTGCAGGTAGGTTGCTTCGGCGCGCTGGTACAACGACTCCGCGATTTTGCGTCGGTCTTCGACATCGCGGAATTCATCCGGAGTCGTTTCGATGCCGAACTTATGATGCATCCACGCGCTAAGCGTTTTCAGACCAAAGTCCGTATCCAGCATCATTTGAGCTTCGGACAAATCGATGGTGCTGACTCGCTGGTGAGCGATCTTTGTCAGCTCGTCGATCATCTCGTCGCGATCCATCTTCTGCAGCGAGTGTTCCTGATAGTTGGTGCCCAAGCGAGTGTTCGCCCAGTTCGCCATTGCCTTCCAGTTCCATTCGTCTTCCATCGCTTCGGGAAGGTTCTCTTCCACGATCTCGGCGACCGTTACTTCGGTCGCTCGTTCGGCCATGTCTTTGGCATACGAGTCGGCCATTTCGAAGTCCATGTTCACAAAGTCGCGCGGTTCAAGCTGGCAATCCAGTTTGGATCCTGCGAACGATGCGAACGAATCGACGCCGTAGTTGGGTTCCAAGAACGAGTCGACGTACTTGGTGATTTGGCCCCGTACAAGGTCCAGGATCATGTTGCGGGAACTGTGTCCGTCCAGCAAATTTTGGCGATAACGGTAGACACGTTTGCGTTGCTCGTCCATGACTTCGTCATAGTCCAGCAAGCTCTTGCGGATTTCGTAGTTGCGTTCTTCGACCTTTTTCTGAGCGGCGGCGATACGTCGCGTCACCATTTGTGACTCGATTGCTTCGCCTTCCTTCATGCCCAGACGTTCCATCATGCTTTTGACGAAGTCGCCGGCAAAAATCCGCATCAGGTCGTCTTCAAGCGACAAGAAGAAGCGGCTCGAACCCGGGTCGCCTTGACGACCGCAACGACCGCGAAGCTGCAAGTCGATTCGGCGAGATTCGTGGCGTTCGGTGCCCAGCACATACAGACCACCGATTTCGCGAACGACTTCACCTTCTTCGCTCATCTTTTCACGCTGGTCGATCTCTTCGACCAACGTGTTCCAGACCTCGTCGGGCACTTCCAACCGAGTTGGGTATTCGTGTTGCAGTTGCGCCCAGGCCAGATTTTCGGGGTTACCGCCCAGGATAATGTCGGTACCGCGACCGGCCATGTTGGTAGCGATCGTGACGCCGTTGAGTCGACCCGCTTGAGCAACGATGTCGGCTTCCCGACCGTGTTGTTTGGCGTTCAGAACATCGTGAACGATGCCACGACGTTCCAGCAGTTCGGACAACCGCTCGCTCTTTTCGATACTGACCGTACCGATCAATACCGGACGGCCTTTGCGTTCGACCGACGTGACTTTCGACTTGGGAACGGTCTCGGAAAGCTTTTCACCCTTCAGGATGATGCTGATTTCGTCATCCGTTTCGCTTTGGATGATCCCCCAGTGTTCTTCATCTTTGGTGTTGATGATGTCCCACTTGTGAGCGCGTTCAACTTCGTCGGCGAGCGCCTTGAACTTGTCTTTCTCGGTCAGATAGATCAGATCGGGGTGTTCGATTCGCTTCATGTGACGGTGAGTCGGAATCGCCACAACGTCCAAGTTGTAGATCTTCATGAACTCGGTCGACTCGGTCATTGCCGTACCGGTCATTCCGGACAACTTCTTGTACATCTTGAAGATGTTTTGCAGTGAAGCGGTTGCGAACGTTTGCGTTTCTTGCTTGATCGGCACGTTTTCTTTGGCTTCGACGGCTTGGTGCAAGCCGTCGGACCACTGGCGGCCTTCCATCAAGCGTCCGGTAAACTCGTCGACGATCACAATCTGGCGGTCTTTGACGACGTAATTTACATCCAACCGGTACAGGTAATGAGCTTTCAGCGAGTTGTCGATTAGGTGCGGCCATTCCATGTTGCCGGCGGTATAGAAACTTTCGACACCTGCCAAGCGTTCTGCTTCGCGAACACCCTCGTCCGTCAGCGTGACGTTGTGTTGTTTCTCGTCGACGGTGAAGTGCGTTTCTTTGACCAATTCACGGGCGACTCGGTCGGCTTCTTGGTAACGACCGAGATCCAAGTCGGCAGGTCCGCTGATGATCAGTGGCGTACGTGCTTCGTCGATCAGGATATTGTCAACTTCGTCAATGATCGCGTAGTTCAGCGGGCCTTGGCACTGTTGTACTTCGCTTGGAAATCGTTGGTCGCCCTTGGCGGCCGGACGCATGTTGTCACGCAGATAGTCAAAGCCAAATTCGTTGTTGGTTCCGTAGGTGATGTCGCATTGGTAAGCCGCTTGCTTTTCCGATGTCGACATGCCTGACTGAATGGCGTTGATGGTCAGGCCCAAGTTCATGAACAGCGGAGCCATCCATTCCATGTCCCGACGAGCCAAGTAATCGTTGACCGTGATGACGTGAACGCCTTTGCCTTCGAGCGCGTTCAGGTACGTCGGCAGTGTTGCCACCAACGTCTTGCCTTCACCGGTGACCATTTCGGCGATGCCGCCGGAGTGCAAAACCATGCCACCGATGAGCTGGACATCGTAGTGACGCATGCTCATGAATCGCTTGCCGCCTTCGCGACAGACAGCGAACGCGTCTTCCAGAATGTCATCAAGCGATTCGCCTTCGCGCAATCGCCCACGCAACACGTCCGTCTGGCGACGCAATTCGTCATCGCTCAGCGCAGCGTATTTCGGCTCCATCGCCGTAATTCGATCGGCTTTCTCGCGAAAGCGAGCGACCGTCCGCGCATTGGCGGATCCGAAAACGGCCGTGATTCCGCGTTCAACGGAGCTGAAGAGGCCACCAAAGACGACGCCTAGGACGTCCCAAATCTGTTCAAAAAATGACATGGTTTTATGAAATTGTATTTAACCGAAAGCTGTCGGCGGCTGCATTTGCCACACCGCAGATGCTTAATAGAAGTTCGTCCCTGATGGGGGCATTGATCGCAGCCCCCGCGAGCGTTGGCTCGCATGATCTCTCGTAAATCGTTCTGTAAGCTAAAGTTACGGGTTTAGGGGAAATGGGTCAACTGTGATTGTTTTTGGCGTCGCTGGCGACCTGAAATCGCTTCCGAAGGTGCCCTTTGACGCGAGTTCTCGAATTGGTGCCGAGTTTCTTTCCAGGCAGCTTCGAATTCGGTTCGCCGCTTTCCGTAGGAGTCTCTACGATGGAAAGGAAACCTCTTCTCTCGTAATCTCGGTCAGCTTCGCTATGCAATTCCCGCTTTGCCTCCCGCATCATCGCGGTTTTCGAGTGATTGTGCCACCGACCGGCAATGTGATCGGCAAGCGGAATCGGGAAACAGCAATCATCACGTCGTCGTTCGGCTCTCGGGTAGGCTCTCGGATAGACGTTGGTTCGCCGAAACGCAGGTTTGATTGGTTGTGCGTCGCATTCTTGACCACGATTTGTGGATTGGCCGTTTTGACGCCGGCGGCGGGCCAAGGTCCGGGCAATGGGATTGGCATTTTGGGTGGTTCCCAGCCAACTGGGCAGTATCCGACCCCAACGTATTATTTGGCACTGGAAGTCTATCGCAGCGGAGACTTGCCCAATGCGATCGATGCCTTTGACGCCGCCCTGCGTGATACACGGCGTAACGTCAATGGGCGGATGATCGACGCGATTCCCGCGCTGGCGATGTTGGGTGAGTGCTATTGGCAAATGGGAAATGTGCCGCTTGCGCGACAGTATGCCGATCAAGCCTTTCAAATCGCGATTCGCTATGAGGGATGGATAAGCCGAGTTGATTGGGAATCGACCGTTCGGGTTGGGGTTCAGCGATCCAGACCCACTTGGCTGTGGCCAGAGGCGGCGTCGGTCAATGTGGTTCCAA
>JBAUHR010000987.1:0-1786 GCA_049680385.1 Rubripirellula sp.
CGCCTGCCGTCAACACTGACGCCAAACAATTCGATGAAGACCTTTCGCTCGGAGCCATTGATGACTTTGACGACCAGTTTGTCGCCGGGTTCGAAAAAGTTGTTGGGTTTATTGGTTTCAATCTTAACGTCGGCGAGCGACTGCGACGCAAGGTAGTGCAGTCGCAGGTTGCCATCGATCGGGACAACGGGCACGCCAAGTCCTAGGATTGAAACCGCAGCGTCAAAATGGTCTTCCCAAGCGTCCCGGCGAATGACGCCGTCGCTCGACAAAGGTGCGAGCCCCAGTCTCGCAAACCCCGGCACACGGCAGTTCGTTTTCAAATCGCTAGCGTTCGTGCCTAATTCGGCGGCGGCCTGCTGTACGTTCAGTGCCGCTTCTAGAAAGTTGCTCGAAACCGTTGCCACCGATTCTCGTGAACCGTCAACTTCGCCGATCGCTGTCAAAGCAGCTTGGAATTTCTCGTTGTCGTTGGCAACAACCGCAGGCCAGTGACCATTTTCTGGGTACAACTCGATTGCTCGCCGCCGGTCGAATCCGGGGTCGCCGGGCAAGGCTAAGACAATGTCGTGAACCGAATCGCGAAAATCTTTGATCCCGCGCGAATGACAACGGATGCACCCGAGTCCGTTTCGCACCACTTTGTCGGACGCAAACTTGTCGACCACGATCGATGTCGGTGCGGCGTCCAGTCGGTTGCCGCGAGCGTCGCAAACGTAATACCCTTGGAAGCCATTCGGCAAGCGGAAAATCATCTCGCCGCCACTTTCGACAAAGTCGACGGGATCACGCAAGATATTTTCGTCGCCGATGTTGCTTTGAAAGTCATAGCTCTTCCAATAGTCGCCATCCCGAAACGGATGACGTTCGACGACACGGTTGTTGCGGCTTACGCCCGAGATGGCTAGTCCAGCCCGTTTGGCGATACCGTTGGTCGAATTTGATTTCACATCGACGTCCAGTTCCGATTCAAGTTCGGCAATCGTTCGCGGTAATTGAAGCCAGTCGTGATACAATTCGGGACCAAGCACGACACTGCAAAACCAATCTGCGCGAACATAGGCGATCGGCAGGATTGGTTTGGCAACGTTCAGAAACTCGGACTCAATTTGGTCAAACGTTTCCGAGTCGGTTGGAATAACGGCATAGGGATATTCCAGTAACGCCAAGTCGAATGCATTGAGGCCGCGTTCGGAATCCTCGGTGTCTTTCAGAACCGTTCGGTGCCAACCCAGATGGCGGAGGTCGATTGCTAAAACGGATCCGCCGCCGACTGTATCAAGCACGGTGGGAATCACCATGTCGCGTTGGCGTGAGAGATGGTTGATCGCCTTGGCGAGTGCTGCCCGCTGGACCGACAAGTGCTCGGGCGTGACCCCGCCATCGACTAGGTGCCGTAGTGAAAAGAACCGCAGGAACGCTCGGTCACTCGGCGACGTCTTGCGAACGTGATCGAGGATCACCGCTAGGACGGAGGCTTCCGCCGCGTTGGTGTTTGACGTTGTTTCATCGTCATTTGGTTGCGAAGTGGATTGTTTGTCGGCATCGACGGGGAACGCCGTCGCACCGTTTGAAATCCATTGCCGTATGGTGGCAATCTGGTCGGCTGTCAGCACCGGTCGACTCGGCGGCGGCATGACATCGTCATCTGTCGACGTCATCAACTGATACATCATTGACGCGTCGGGCTTCCCCGCAACGACGACGCCGGCGTCGACCAATGCCTGGTGGTCGAAAATCGAAACGCCACCACGCGAGTCTTGTTCGCTGTGACACTCGGCACAGT
>JBAUHR010000988.1:0-4127 GCA_049680385.1 Rubripirellula sp.
GTCAAACGAACGATATACTTCTTCTCACTCATCACAGAACCCTCCTTGGATTAGATTTGGTTCTGCGAATCAGCGCCGATTTCTCAATTCGACGCAACCCTAATTTTCATCTCTGACAATCCACTAGCTCTGTTCTCGGGTGCCGCTGTGAAACTGGTTCCCTAGGTCCGATGCTAGGAAGAGTCGCACACCAAAAGATTAAGGCGCAATAGTGCACGAAACTACCACACTCTGATGGGGAGTTCAACAACCTGCTTTAGAGATATGAGATATGCGACATGCGGCTATGGTTTTCCGACATCGGCTCGGTCAATTGACGCCTGTTAAGTGAAACGTGGGGTGAACGAGCAGCGAATCCGTGCCCCCCCAACAGTTCAATTTCATGGGAGTCGAAATGCGATTTGTTTGTCGTCCCATGTTGCTGTAACGCCAGCCATTTCGGCAACCATGTCGATCAGCGCACGTAACGTTTGGTCGACCGCTTCGATTGTGATGATCTGTTCGCATTTGGCTGCCGCATCAGCATCGATCACGCAGGTTCGGTTGGCGGCTTGGCAGAGCTGCGTTAGCGCGTTTCTGGCGGACGTCGTTGACTTCAACGAGAACCGCGGCTCGTCCGTCTGTGGTGTAGCGGCGGGTTGGTTTGCCGGTCGCCCTTTTGCTTTTGCCACCGGGACGGCATTGAGCATCGCTTGGGTTGCCTTTCGGTGAGCTGTCGCACTGGCATGCACTTCGAGTCCTCCGTCGGCAGGCCGGACGCGAGCCGCCGGGTCGCTCGCCATGACAGCACACCGAATCGACGCCAAATCAGGAGACTCATAGCGACGTCGAAACGGTTGGCTCGTTTCCGATTTGGGTTGTCTCGAACGTGTTTCGCGATTCGTGCCGGTTGGCTCGGGTTTAGAATTGAACTGATGACGAACTAGTGTTTCGGCGACCGAGCGGTCAATTTGTTTCCACTGGACCGCTGGCCAAAGGTCGTGAGGCAACGTGTTATCAGAGCTTGACGAGGCTGGTCTCTTTGGTGACGTGTCGGAAGACATGGTTGCCGCAAGCGCTTCGGTGGGAGTCGCTAGCCGCGGCCACTCGATGTCAGCTAGATCGAGTGATCGTTTGCTCGACTTCATCGCCGACTGCACCAATTCGATGGTCACCGTATCCACCCAATCTTCGGGGCCAATGATCACGACGCCCGCCAGATATTGAACTTGGCAATTCGCAGCCGCAGCGATCTGCTGGATCGCGGCAAACGTTGTTGGACCAACCGGACCCGTTTTGACCGTGACCGAGGGGTCGACGCTGCGACAAACCCACAGATTGACGTCGGCACCGGCGGCCAACCGAAGCAACGCATCACGCCGCTTCAACCCATCGACAATTCCCTGCATCGGGGCCGCCAACCGGGCGGCCGACGGGTCTCGCAATGAAAGCTCGGAAGCTCGGTAGGGCTCGCCGCCGGCGGCAAACGATGCCGGGCAAGACAGCATTCCGGACGCAATCGCCATCACCGCGCCCAATAGTCCCACGAGCCATGCGGTCGGAATTCCCAAATTTCTTTCAAAATTTTGGGCGCTGGATACCGAATTTGCTGGTCCAGAGGCTCTTGGTGTCGACATTGGATAGCCTGGGCGTTTTGCGTTGTGTTCGAATCTTGGGCGGATGAGTTCTGTCGGCATTCGCGCCACGTAGCCGCAGGGTGCGCCTGCCAACGAGTGCCGGTGCCAGTGTCCGCCGCCGCCCAATGCGTTTTGTGCGGTAAAAGACGCTTGTTTTGCATCCGTTCGAGTCGCCCTTTCGACTCAGTCGGCACTCATCTCGCCGCGATTGAATCCCATTGTAGCCGCAAAAAACGGCTGATTCTTGGGCCTCGCCCGACGTCTCATCCGACACGTTGGGGGTACCAACGAACTCGCCAGCGGACAACCGCAAGGCTGGCGAACTTGCCACTAATACACAGTTAGGTCCTCTGGACTGTACATTTGCCGGTGCTGGCCGGTCGTGATCGGCGTCTAGCACGGGCGTCCGGGGTGGTGGCATGGCTTGCCCGGCAACCGTAGGTGACTAATATGCCCACCGATAGCGATGTCGTTCGCACGTTTTACGGCGTTGCGCGGTGCTTACAAAAAAACAAGTTGTTTACGCGACAACAAATTGTTGAAGCGAAAGCAGATTGTGATGCGGAAACCATGTGTGACGTGAAAACCAAATGACGGAGAGACTGTGACTAAGCCCCTAGTTCGGACCACTCATCTAGCAGCCGCGTATCGTCGTTATCTCAACTCAGCCGATGCGCCCCGATTTGCCGCGGACGTTGACCATCACTATTGCGGGTCCACGCTGTCGTCGCTGCTTCGCCGCGGCGACGTTGAACTGCGACGTGCGGCCGCGTTGTCACTGGGCACGTTAGGCGATCATTCGGCGATCGAGCCACTTGGACGCGCCCTAAGCGATTCCGATCGCGGTGTCCGTTTGGCAGCGGATGATTCGTTCCGTGCATTGCTAGTTCGCGACGCCGCACCATTGCATCATCAACAGCTCTTGAAAGTCATGCACCTCAATGACGGTGGCGAGTATGCGGGAGCATTGGCGCCGACCATGATTCTGGTCGACCAAGCTCCGCGATACGCCGAGGCGCATCACCAGTTGGCGATTTGCTGGCACGGACTCGAAAACTTCTTTCAAGCCGAGGCCGCTTATACCGCTTGTCTGTGGCATTGCCGGTATCACTATCCCGCATGGCAAGGGCTGGCGCGATGCCGTTTGATGTTGGGCGATGGCGAGGCGGCGATTGCGGCGCTAAAGCGTTGTTTGGACATTTGTCCGGACATCGAGAACGCGCGTGCCCAGATTCGCATCATTGAACGCAAGCTGCGGCGGGCCAACGATTCTTGAGCATCGACGGTCGGTTGCACCCGTCATGTTGCCCCTTTTGATTTGCGAGTTTCGCGAATGAGTTACGACGAACCGTTGGTAGGCGGACTGTCGGTCCTGATGTCGATGATGGCGATGTTCATTGCCGTCGGTCCCTGGGACCAGCCCTATCAGTTGAAAACCATCCACGCGATCCAGCATCGTTTCGGAAAATTGGCCGCGAGAATCGTTTGGGTTGCCATCGCAATTGCGGCGATGGACGCGGGAATCGCGATTTTGTCGGGCATGCGGCCCAGCTATGCCACGCAAGCGGTGACGACCGCCGAGTAGATGTTTGCGACTCGTTTTGAACGAGTCGGCGCGCACGAAAAAACCTTGCGAAGATAGGTTCGCAAGGTTTTTCGATATCTAAACGAGCTGTTTCCAATTCACTACGGATTGGATTCCTGGACAGCAGTTTCCATCACGTTGATGGCTGCGTCGACGTAGCGGTCGTAGCTGTTTTCGAAGTGCAGCATTGCTGCTTTGTCAGCGAAGAAGAACATGCGACGGTTGGTGGGATCTTGCAAAGCCCATTCGCGTTTGCCTTGCACGATGACACGTTCTTCGAAGAACCGTACGACGTCGATTTCATTCAGCATCGGAGTGTACGGAATCGGCTTCGCCAAGAACGTGTCCATCTTGTCCTTGCTGGCGAACAGGTACAATTTGCCAAGGTGAATCACGCCAAATTCTGGACTGCCCTCGACCCATTTGGCGTCGTCAACAACGGTCACGGCACAGTAACCGTCCATCGCCAATTCGGGCTGCGAAGCATCCGTCGCGATGGCGGCGGCCGGGTTGGCATTGGTCACTTTCGCGACGGCTGCTTTCGCGGCACTTGCGGCCGCTGCCACGGGAGCCGACACGTCGATCGAAGGAGTCTTGGTCTCCGGTGCATTGATTTGCATCGGCAGCGACATCGATAGATCTTCGACACGCGAGCTGGCTAGCTTGGCGTTATCGGCAACTGTTGAAACCGACTTTGGAAGCTCGAAGCTGGCGGCCTTCTTTTCAACAGCCAGTTTGGCGGCGTCAATCGCTTCGCTGGTCGCATTCATTGCTTCGCTGGCCGAAACCTGCTGATTTGCAATCTTTGTCGACGCTGGGCTAACCGCATAGGTTGGCGCGGCGGTTGGTGCGGCCGTTGGCGTATTCGACGCAATGGCTGTGTTTGCGGTGGCCGCCGGGTTGCGGGCGGGCAGGTTCGGCAGCGT
>JBAUHR010000989.1:0-10776 GCA_049680385.1 Rubripirellula sp.
CCACTGAGCTGATCGATGGCGGCGATCGGATGGTGGCTTGGAAAGACGGCGACTACGAAATCGAGATCGGTGACGGTGCAACATCGTTGATCAAAGTCTCGGGTACGAAGTCGATCCCACTGCAAAAGGACTGGACGCTATCGTTCCCCGCGGGCTGGGACGCTCCCGATTCGATCAAACTGGATCGTGTCGGTCCTTGGTCCGAGATGCCGAACAACAGCGTCCGGCATTTTTCAGGCACGGCAACCTACGTGACAACGGTAGAAATCGAATCCATCGACCGAGACGATCGATACATGCTGGATCTCGGACAAATCGGGAATATCGCAAAGATCACCGTCAATGGAAACGAATCGGCGGTGCTTTGGACGTGGCCATTCCGCGCCGACATCACCGACGATTTGAAACAGGGCGAGAACAGCGTTTCGATCGCGGTCACCAATACTTGGCACAACCGTCTCGTCCTTGATGCGAACCTTGCGCCTGACCGGCGAAGAACATGGACCATTTCAGGTCCACCCAAGGATTCGCCGCTGGAGTTCTCGGGGATGGGGCCAAACGTTCTTCTGCAACGTGGGAAAGTTGTCACGCTCGAAGCCGCCGATTAAGTCGAGAAGACTGCGAAAAAAACTTCCCCCTAACCGACTGTTTCAAAACGGCGCGATCTCAACAACACGGGCGACTTTTTCTCGTGGCAAGACATCCTGGACTTCGATGGCACCAAGCATCAAATCGGCGACCAAAACATCGGTCTAAAAACTGCGATACGACAGTGGGATGGTTGCAAAGAGCATTCCGACAATCGAATCACGTGGATTTGGAAACCACTCGCCTGTTAGGCATGGGGTCGGGAAGAACTTGCCCTACACCCCACATCAAACCCCATGGGTTCTAGGGCCGAAGCAATCCCAGTTCAAACCCTCGTGCGACGGCTTCAGCGCGATCGTGGGCTTCGAGCTTCAAAAGGATCGCGGCCACGTGAGCCTTGGCAGTACGTGGTGTGATTTCCAGAATCATACCGATGTCCGGGTTGCTCATTCCCTTGCGGAGCAAATTCAGCACCTCAATTTCCCGTGGGGTCAATTGCGGGGTGGTAGCGTAGTTTTGGAGCTGTCTCAGTACGCCATCGCTGATGCAGGTTTCACCACGGGACACGGCCAAGATCGTTGCCCCCAGTTCTGACGGCAAAGCTGTCTTCGTAACGTATCCGTCGGCCCCCAACTCGATTGCTTGAAACATGTCTTGTTCCAGCTCAGAGGAGCTGAGCATCAGTACCTTTGCATCAGGAGACTGTTCTCTGAGTCGTCGCAGACATTCAAGGCCGCCCATTCCTGGCATCACAACGTCTAATAGAGTGACGTCGGGAGACAACTCTTGATGGAGTGACAGTGCAGCTTCTCCATCATCAGCCTCGGCAACCACTTCAAACTCATCGCGCGCGTTCAGCATATTCGCCAACCCCGCTCGCATCACGGCATGGTCATCAACGAGAAGTAGGCGAAGTGATGTGGTTGGGAGCGATTCAGACGTCACGATAAACTTTTTCGAATTTTGTCAAACCAGGCAAGCAAGGACACCAAGCGTCAAGCGATCTCCGGGTCAAATTCTAGCAACGGGATGTCCGCATGAACGACCGTTCCGACACCAACTTGACTCTCAATCTCGAATATACCGCAGAGTCGTTCGATGCGTTGCTGCATTCCCTCCACGCCGAAATGCCCATCGCTGGACGTTCTACGCCGATCGGCGTCAAAGCCGATTCCGTTGTCGCGTATTGAAACTGAGACGCGATCTTTGTCGTGGGAAACACTCAATTCAACATCGATCCGTTTGGCGCTGGCGTGTTTAAGCGCATTGTGAATCGACTCCTGAATGACCAGTAGCAAGTTGCCAGCGATGAAGTCGGCCAGCACCGGGAAATCATCTGCGCAAACGACTTCGATCGTCGTGTCATGTCCCTGGCCAATTTTTCGGATCGTTTGCTTGACCGAATCTGGGAACGTTCCATCGTCTAGCGGAAGGCAATGCAACGCCCAAACCGTATTTCGCAGGTCATCCTGGCCGTGTTGAACCATGCGTCGTGCGGTTTTCAAATGGGTTTGGAACGCTTGAGGTTCGGACTGTCCTCGTTGTTCGCAAGCTTCAATCTGATAGGCCAGCCCCGCCATCGTTTGCAGCAACGTGTCATGAAGGTTGGCGGCCAGACGAGTTCGTTCTCGGATGGCGCCTTGGAATTCGAGTGCCGCATCACGACGATCTCGCATCTCTCGCGCGAGTTGATTGGTTCGTTGAGTCAATGTTCGCCGCATCGTGAATGCCCAAAGGAACGCGAGCAGAGCGAATCCCGCCACGATCAACAAGGCAATGAAGGTTCGTCGAGTTGTCCACCAAGACGGACGACTGAGAACAACGATGTCGTTTGCGTTCCGCAAGAGCAGGTCGACACGGTCCGGCTTCGCCAGCTTGACGGTCGCAGCGGGCTCGGGAAAAACGAGTTTGGCCACGCCAGTCACGCTCATTTCGGTTCCCGGCGAAAGCTCTTTGGTTCCACCAGTCAGGAACGCGGTCGCGATTGCATCGCCACAATCGATCTCCAACCGGTGCGGTTGAGGCGCGAGCCCAGGCTGGAAATCTAACAGACGTCCGCTCAATTGGATGAGCAGACCGTCACAGCTCTTTGTTGTCCTGGGTTGCAACTCCCTGAAGCCTTGATGTTCCTCGATGATCTGAGTGATGGTCATCGGAACAGCAGCGGGATCTTCATGGAATCCTACGCGGCGCACCAAAGCACCACGCAGGCCAGAAAGGTAACGAGACGTATCGATAAAACCGGATACTTCCACGCGATCGCCGATGTCGACCGATACAGGCTCGTTGAGTCGTACTTGGATCCCGACATCATTTTCCTGAACATAGATCAACAGATCTCCATCGTAGTATGTGACAGTTCCTTCGATGCGATGGCGATGGCGGGGGCGTCCGGACGGTGTGTAGCGGTCAAGATTCTCAAGCGCGACGAGTTCACCGGTAAAAGGATCACTCGCCGGTTTAAGAATCTTGATGTCGTCTTCGTGGGCGATGATCAAGCGGGGGCAAACAAACTCCGATCGCCAGTTCCAGCAGGCGGACGCCAGTCCCGTCAAATCAACTTCCGCGTCCAGCAAGCGATGGGGCGTGAACGGTTCTTCCTTGGGAACCCATGTCAGAAAGTGGCCGACGCCGGTTTCGACGCGAAGTGTCCACCACGACGGCGAATCCGAGATGTTTTGCACAACTCCATTGACGGTCACTCGCCGAAGTTCATCAGCGCCGTTGAGGAACCTTGTCGTGACAGCACGTGGAGCGTCGGGCAGCGTACTGTTGCCCAAGATCGTCACTCGGGTGGGCAAGATCACGGGTGCGAATGCACCTTGATCAAGGTACCCTTCCAGTTCAACGTCGACACCGTAATCCAGCAGTGGCAAAATTTCGTCGCTATTGTGCAGTATCCCGTCACGGATTGCGTGTCCCGACCGTACCCAGATTCCGGCAGACGGATCTTCAATACAAAAGCTTTGGGCCGCGTTCGCCAACCCAGGATTGGATATCCCATTTCCCAACAACGATACGGTTCCTCGAACCCGAATGGGTTTTCGCAGCACCGCCTGATCCCGAGGAGTCGCCATCAGATCAGCAATTTTGCTAACGGGACGCTCTTGGGCGACCGCGAAATGAACGGCCTGAGTCGCGCACAGGGAGAATAGTCCGACCCAGAACAACGCGATCGGATTGGCGACACGATACGTCACAGGGCTGTTCTCAAATGCATTGTTTGCAAAGGAATTGCAAAGAAATTCGAAAGACTCACATGTGCGATCGTCGACCGCGATCGGACTGGAAAGAATAGAGCGATCTGCCCCTGGCTGCAACGTAATTCGGTGTTCTCGCGCTCGATCGCTCAACCTTCGGCGATGTGACGTTGAAGATGCGAAACGTCGATTCCATCGACTAATCAGAAGATAGTTCTGGATTCCGTATCGAGGCTTTTCTTTCGAGGCAGAAGAATCCCAGCTAGGTCGCAGTCAAGGATCTAAGCCAGTTGCAGGGAAAGCCAGCGCCATTGGCCAGATGGCCAATAGCCGTTGGTGCCGGAAGGGACGAAAATGCACCATTACGGTCAAGACACGGACGCCTAATCGGACGTGTTCAAGTGAAGTTCGAGTGAAAATCACTTCCATTTTTATTGCCATTCCTGCTCTTTTCAAGGTAATGCCCGATGCGACTAGCTCCATCATTGTTCTTTTGCTCCTTGTTTGCTTTCGTGATGGTGGGATGCGGCGATGCCCAACCCACAAGCACGACGCAAGACGAAATGTCCGAATACCTACAAGAGAATCCTGACGCCGCAAAGGATTATGGCGACGTCGATCTTGATTCAGGCGATACGGCGAACTAACGCGTTCCCGTGGACCAGCGAAATTGTTTCTTACTAGTTTTTCCTAATTTTGAGGCACTAAAATGAGGTCATACAAACGAACTCATGGTTTCACTCTGGTGGAACTGCTGGTGGTGATTGCCATCATCGGCGTACTTGTCGGACTACTGCTTCCGGCTGTGCAAGCGGCTCGAGAAGCGGCTCGGCGAATGAGTTGCAGCAACAACTTCAAACAGATTGGTTTGGCGCTGCACAACTATCACTCGGCATACAAGCAACTGCCGGCTCACTCGGCGGGTACAACCAATTCGTCGAGCCCTGGATCTCCCAACCCTCAAGTTCGGGTCGCCGGCGGAGGCGGTCACAATCGAAATGAGTTGAGTTGGCTGCCTGGCCTGACACCTTTCTTTGAGCAGCAAGCGATCTGGGAACAAATCAGCAATCCAATGGATTCTGATGGTGACGGGATCATTGACTTCCAAGCGATGGGCCCGGATCCACGTATGAACATCTCGCACCACAATACGGCTGGAAACCGATACGAACCTTGGCTTACCGAACTCCCCACTCTTCGATGCCCTAGCGATCCGGGTACTGGGCTGCCTGCACAAGGTCGTACCAACTACGGTGCCTGCCTAGGCGATTCAACTCACCACATGCACGTGGGCGCTGCGCCCGACAACGGGATCATTCCGAACTCAAGTTGGGCACAAGCCAAGCGGGCGGCATGCCGTGGTGTTTTCATCGCTAGCGAAGCGACTCGATTTCGGGATATCATCGATGGCTTGTCTAACACCATCGCGGCCGGTGAAATTGTCACCGACCTAGGGGATCGGGATTCGCGGACTTGGCCTGCGGATGCACCAAGCAGCATCATGGCAAGTTCGGGCAATCCACAGGGACCGAACAACGCTTTGGAGTGTCGTCCAATGTTGGATCCGCTACGCCCACGCTTTTGGGTCGCTGGCGCTCCTTTCGTGAGCTCTCCCGCAGTTACCGGCCCCGACTCTGAAATGGCCCGAGGATACAAATGGGCTTACGGACGCCCGCTGTTCTCCGCGATGAATACGATTTTGCCACCGAACTCAGAGATCTGCATGCAGGGCAACCGGCATAACGAAGGTGTATTGCCACCGAGCAGTCGGCACCAAGGCGGCGCTCACATTTTGATGAGCGATGGAGCTGTCAAATTCATCACAGATTCAATCGAAGCCGGAAACAACAGTGCACCACCAGTTCGATGGGATGGCTGGGTGATTAACCCGGCCGGCTCGCAAAGTCCATACGGACTCTGGGGCGCACTCGGCACTCGTGCCAGCAGCGAAACAATCAGTGAGGAATTCTGAAAACATTGGCCAAAGTTCGGCTGAAACATGCCGAGCAAGGTCAACCTTTTCTCTCTGATCGTAAGTAAATTCGAAAAAGCTGATGTGGCAATCACATCGGCTTTTTTTTGTCAGCGAGCCTTGTCGTTCGAAGTATCGAAGCAACCATCTGAACCGCAAGGACTTTTGATGGGGGTCACTGTGATTGGTGGCACTTCCGAAGGCATAAACCGCTTTGGTGTCAGTCATGATCCTTGCCGCGAAAACCGGGGCTATCGCCCAAACGGCTTGTCCTAATTAGCGCATTCCAGCGATCAACATCGCTTACAAATCGAGCGGCCCAATAGCCTTACTTTCATCAATCGTCAATAAAACAATCGAATACCTGCGGCTCTTATCAAAACATGAACCGGTCGCATCTCGCAGTCGCTCTTGCGGCGTTTTTGATTTCCAGCTCAATCGGTGCGCAGGAACCGTCCGCCGCGATCGCCAACGTCGATCTCGTATTCCAAGAAGTCGACGGAATTGTCGCGGTCGAAGCGGAGCATTTTGTTGTTCAAGAAAAGACCGAGATCCGGGCTTGGTGCAGGACGGACGAAATGCGTGTCCCCGAGGTGAAGCCAGATTTTGATGGCGTTCATTTGATGGGTTCAAGCGGCGCGTGCTACTTGGAAGCGTTGCCGGATTCGCGGGCCACGCATGACGACAAAATCACGGTCGGCGAGAATTTTTTCTCCCAGCCCGGTCAGGCGGGTGTACTGACCTACCAAGTGGAAATTATCCATCCCGGTCGCTACTACGTTTGGGTGCGTCACCTGTCGACCGGATCCGAAGACAATGGTATTCACGTTGGACTTGATGGATCTTGGCCCGAATCGGGTAAGGACTGGCAAACGACAAAGAAACGTAAGTGGGCATGGGAAAGCCGGCAACGCACCAAGGAAGTTCACACCGGGGTTCGACACAAGCTGTACCTCGACATCACGGAACCCGGTGAACATCGAATTCATTTTTCGGTCCGCGAAGACGGTTTTGAGTTCGACAAATTTGTGCTCGCATCCGATCGCGATTACGAACCCCAGGGCGCTGGACCGGACCCGGTCGTGTCGAGCGGAACGATGCCGGCAGCCAAGACTTTGTCCCGCGATTACACCGAGGCTCCGATTCCGGCAACCGAGTCGAAGGTGAAAGATGCGGCCAAGGTGGGATACAGGTACAAAGCCAGTCAGTCGCCACAAGACGCGATTGCGATGACGCAGCCGATCGCCAATTCGGGCCTTGTGTTCAACGAAATCGGTGGCATCGTCGCAGTCGAAGCCGAGCACTTTCTAAGCCAAGAGAAGGGTGACGTGCGGGCTTGGTTTCGGGTCAAAGAAAATGAGATCCATGACGTCCAACCCGACCTCGACACGCCGCACCTGCATGACGCCAGCGGCGGATCGTACTTGGAAGCCCTTCCCGATTCACGTTGGTCGCACGGACAAACGCTCGTCTACAACGAAAACTTCTTTGACGACCCGGGACTCGCTGGCGTCTTGACGTACAACGTCCACTTCACCCAACCGGGGCGTTACTACGTTTGGGTGCGTCACTATTCGACGAACTCTGAGGACAACGGCATGCACGTTGGCTTGAATGGTCAATGGCCCGAATCGGGTCAGCGTTGGCAGACGATCATCAAACGACGTTGGGCTTGGGAAAGTCGCCAGCGAACCGAAGAGGCGCACGATGGTGTTCCGTTCGAGTTGTACTTGGACATTCCCTCCGCCGGCCAGCATCAAATCCATTTTTCGATTCGCGAAGACGGCCTTGAATTTGACAAGTTCGTACTCGCACTCGATCGCGACTATCGGCCCGACGGACTCGGTCCGACATCCGCCGTCCACACCGGCACCGCGCCGCCACCGAAAACGCTGTCAGCAAGCTACGTGCAAGCTGACATGCCCGACGCCGCACCAACTCCGCTGGTCGCCTTGCCCGAAGCAACAGTGCGAGTGCCCGCGCCACAGTTCAACATCGACGGCAGCGATTTCTATGTCGATCAAAAAACGTGGCTGGCCATCAACCCGAATCAAGCCAGGACCGCGACGGCATCGGCAAAGATCGCCGCCGCCGATGGAACCTACACGGTCATCTTTCACGCGGTCGGCGAGAACGATGGCGAGAGCAAATTCGACATCAAGATCGGCGATCAGCCGCTCGGTTCGTTCACCTGCCCGATGAGTCTGGACACGTTTGAACTGGGCAGCAAGTTCACCAAAGCGTTCTCGAAGGTTGCGATCAAGCAAGGCGAAACGATCGAAGTCACCGCAACGATCGGCTCGGCCGACGGCAGCGAATTCAGTCGCGGACGCTGGATGGGAGTGACGTTCCTTCCCGCGACGGCGAGTGCGGAACAACTCGATTCGGCGCAGCGAAGTTTTCCTGATGTGGCCGCGTCGGACAACGCAAAACCGAAAGCAAAAACGTCTTCCCGAGCGAAGCAATCTAACTCGGTTCAACCACCCGCCGGACGGTTGGCGATCGTTGCCGATGGCAATTCGCCCGACCCCGATGACATCGGTGCGACGGCGGTCATCTTTGGGTTGCTGAACGCGTCGGGCCTGAACGATCGGCTGGTGCATCTTTCGCATTCGTGTGATTTGAAACCAGCCGCAAGGATCGCGCCCGCCGATGAACTGCGGCGTCAAAAAGTCTTACATGAAATTTGTGACGACGGAGTCGCCAAGTACGGCCCCTTTGCAAACCTGGCCGGGCATTTCAATTGCCGTACCGATCAACAAGCGGCCGTGGACGATCTTCGCAACGCGATCAATGCGTCGTCGAAAACCGATCCGCTGTGGATCATCGAAGCCGGCGAGCCCGACATCATCGGCTATGCGCTGCAAGCCGCCGATGCCGACAAACGTGCCCACGTTCACGTCGTCTCGCACCATCCGGCCAACGATAACACGGGCGACTTCTTCTCGTGGCAACAGATTCTGGATTTCGGCGTTACCGAGCATCAAATCGGCGACCAAAACGTGTACTTGAAAGCCAACATTCCGCCGTGGGATTGGGCCAAGGATCATGCCGACGCACGCATCCAGTGGATCTGGAAACAACTCGCCTATGCCGAACAAGACGGCGTGGTCAAGTTTCAAACGGGCCACTTCGATTGCTCGGATGCCGGCATGGTTTACTGGTGGATCACCGGTGCGGACGGTGGCGGCAACAAAGTTGCTACGCCGGTGGAAATCAAATCGATGCTGACCCGTAGCGGTCAACAATGATCACGCGGGAAACAGGTGTAGCCATCTCAACACTGTCCCTTCGGGAGAGTCGGACGCAGACCACCGCTACGCGTCGGTGCCCTCGGCCGGAGAGGGTTTGCATGCTTGGCCCTCCCCGGCCGCTACCGCGTCCGACCCTCCCGCAAGCGCGAGGGTATTTCAGATAGTAATTTACAGCTCGATACAAACTACCAATCTTCTTAGTGACATGCTTACTCTACGAAACCTTCTCGCCATCATCCTGCTCGCTGCCGCCGCGTCCGGCCTCTCAGCCCAAGACGACCTGCAACAGAACTTTCAATCGCCACCCAATTCAGCCAAGCCGCACACGTGGTGGCATTGGATGAACGGGTACGTGTCGGCCGAAGGAATTACCGCCGACTTGGAAGCGATGCAGCGCAGCGGCATCGGTGGCTTTCAAGCGTTTCAAATCGAACGCAACATGTCGCCGGGCCCGGTCAAATACTTGGGTCCGCAGTGGCGTCGGTTGATGACGCACACAATCAAGGAAGCCGATCGGCTTGGCTTGGAAGTGTGCTATCACAACTGTGCCGGTTGGTCCAGCAGCGGTGGCCCTTGGATCACTCCCGAATATGCGATGCAGAATGTTGTCTGGACGGAGCAGCAAGTGACGGGAACGACCAAGCTTGTGAAGCTGCAACGTCCCAAGGATCTGCGCGATGACTATTTCCAAGACATCGCCGTCTTGGCATTCCCAACCCCGAAATCCGAACTCGGTGACAAAACCGGTTTTCGTGTGGACAACTGGAAAGCGAAAGCCGGTTATGAGCGTGACAACCAAATCACGCCGGACACTCGCGAAGCGAAATCCGGCGATGTGATTGAACTCGCATCGATCGTCAACCTGACCGAAAAAATGGATGCGTCTGGCAAACTCAATTGGGAAGTTCCCGAGGGCGATTGGACCATCGTTCGATTCGGCCATGCGGTCTGCGGTCTTCGCAACCGTCCGGCGCCCAAGGAAGGCCGGGGCAGCGAGTGCGATAAGATGAGCAAAGCCGCCGCGGCGTGGCACTGGAAACACACCGTCCAAAAAGTCATTGATGATGCCGGGCCGCTCGTCGGAAAATCGTTCAAGCATGTGCTGATCGACAGCTACGAAACGGGCCAGCAAAACTGGACGCCTGGCTTTGACACTGAATTTCAGCGTCGCCTGGGCTATGACGTGATCCAGTACTTGCCCGCGTTCACCGGTCGCGTGATCGAGGATCTCGATCACGCCGAGCGATTCCTGTGGGATTTACGCCGCGTCATCGCCGACATGTGGACCGAAAACTATTACGGTCACTTCGCCGAGATGTCTCACAAAAACGGGTTGCTGCTTGCGAGTGAACCTTATGGCGTGCCCGGAAATTTGGATGACTTTGCAGTCGCAGACGTCGTCGATATTCCGATGGGCGAATGGTGGGCTAGAACTTCGGGCGGGCCGTTCAAGAGCTCTGCAAAGTTGGCCGCGTCGACTGCCCATACGAACGGTCGCAAGTTTGTCGGCGCGGAAGCGTTCACAGCCGGTCGTGCGACGGCTGCTTTTGTACAATATCCTTATAACTTGAAAGCTCAGGGAGACTATTACTTCTGCCAAGGCGTCAATCGGTTCTACTTCCACACGATGGTTCACCAGCCGTGGGCGGACGATGTGCTGCCCGGCATGACGATGGGGCCGTGGGGTTTTCAAAACAACCGCAACAACACTTGGTATGAACAGGGCAGAGCGTGGAACCAGTACTTGGCTCGCAGCCAGTAC
>JBAUHR010000990.1:0-3486 GCA_049680385.1 Rubripirellula sp.
ATGCCTGACCGTGACCTTTACAGCGAACCGGTCGTTCCCCAAATCACCGAGCAGCCGACCACCGAAGCGACATCGGCGGCCGCTGCGGCTAGCCCGGCCGCCCCGCCAGCCGACCTGTCGCCGCCGCTGGATCTTGACGGGATTCTACAAGCAATTCAGTCCACTCCGTCGCCCGTTTCCGGTACGGGAATGGCCGGCGAGACGAACTTGGACGGCGACGCGTTCGGATCAGCCCGCGGAAAAACGTCCTCCGGCGACGCCAGCGACTCGACCGCGATGCTGTTCGGCGTCTCAGGAAGCGGTTCGCGGTTCGTCTACGTCTTTGACCGCAGCGACAGCATGAATGGATTCGGTGGCAAACCGCTGCGAGCGGCCAAAGCGGAACTGATTCGCAGCCTTGGGTCGCTATCGGACAAGCAACGTTTCCAACTGATTTTCTACAACGAAAAACCGACGCCCTTTCGCATGACCGGTGTGCCGCTGCAGATGATGGCCGGCGACGATCCGAACGTCATGATGGCGACACAGTACATCCGTTCGATCACAGCCTTTGGCGGCACCGAGCACGAATCAGCGATCAAGATGGCGCTGCGGTTGTCGCCCGACGTGATCTTCTTCTTAACCGACGCTCGCATTCCCCGACTATCCGGTAGTGACCTTCGCGAGATCCAAGTCAGGGCTCAGCAGGCCGGGACTACGATTCACGCGATCGAGTTTGGCCCCGATCCGGTCCCGCCGATCGACAGTTTCTTGCGAGACTTAGCGTCCATGAACCAAGGCCAGTATCAGTACGTCGACGTTCGCGGCTTGAAGTCGCCAGGCACGCCATGAAGAATTGCCACGCCATGAAAAATTGCACGCCATGAAAAATTGCCACGCGATAACATTGACTCGCACTCTCGTCGCCGGATGTTTCGTCTGTGTCACGGCGATCGCAACCGCTCAGTCACCCGACCGCATTTGGTTGCAGCCGATGCCTCCGACACGCGCCGAGTCCGACTGGTATCCTCGCGCGATCACGGTTGTCGAAGGCGACGTCGTTGACCTTGATCATCAACAGCTTCGTGTGATCGTCACAGGCGATGAAGCTGAAACGGTCGTGTCGGCGCGGCGAGTGATCTGGATCGAACCGGGGTCGGTTTCGCCGGAACAAGCCGACGCGATCAAACAGTTTGAATCGGGGAATCATGCGGATGCCCTTTCGGCGTTGCCGGCGATCTTGAAACAGCGACCGCCGGTTTGGCGCCAGCAATGGTTGACGATGATGGCGGCCAATGCTGCGTGGAAAACATCGCGTGCCGACATCGCACTGGAATTGGTTTCGCAGCTTGACCGTCGACCGCTGCCGCCGCTGGTGATCGCCTGGTTGCCGATCGCTTGGAAGAATGGTGGGCAATCAGCGGCCGTGATTCAAGCCGCAAAGACGCGTCTGCAAGATCCATCGCTGGCCGCTCAATTGGTCGCGGCAAGTTGGTTGTTGTCATCGGCCGATCGCAGCGAAGCGACGTCGGTCTTGGAATCGCTCGCCACCCAAACCGATCGCACCGACATCGCGTGGCTATCCAAGTGTTTGGCGTGGCGAACGGCGACTCCGCCACAAGTTGCCGCGTCGTCCCAGCGCTGGCAACAAGAACTTAGAAAGCTGCCGATGGTATGGCAGGTCGGACCGACGGTGACGTTGGTCGATAAGTTTCAATCCGCCGGTCAAGATGATGCCGCAAAGCAGTTGAAATGGGCATTGGAATTGACGCCGATTCATCCCCACCCAGCACTGCAAGAATAGCCTCTGAGTCCGCAAAGCGAATCAGTATTCGGTATCGGGTGTAGCGAAACTTGTCGGGCAGTTTGTTGATTTAGTACTGCATCACGATCTGGTTGTTTAACCGTTAGCCGCAGGCGTACGCCATAGGAAATACGCACGCTTGCGGCTAACGATTAATCGCTTAAATCAACAATCCGTCAAGAGTTTCGGCCTGCTTAGGGCTACCGCGTGCACCAACGCCGAACCACATCGGCGTAGGTGTCGGCGCCGCGGCTAAGTTGATCCAAGCTGATCCATTCGTCGGTGGTATGCGCTTGGGAAATATCACCGGGGCCGATGACGACGCGTTGCTTTAGTTCATGAAATTCGCCAGCGTCCGTACCGTAGCAAACGGTAATGGAAGGGCTGTCGACGAGTTCGCAGAGGTCTGTGATGCAGTGCGAATCGGGCTGAATCCAAACCGGGTTGCCATCCTTGAACCGCTTGAATTCTAGTCCGCGTGACTTAGCTGCCTCGGCGACTCTTGCCATTAGCCCTTCTCCGTCGATCGTCGGCATCGAACGAAGACTGCACCATGCGACCGAACGTTCGGGAGTGATGTTGACCGCCGTGCATCCGTCGCTGACACCGAAGTTCCACGACAGGTGCGGCGGATCAAAACGATGGTCCATCAACGATTCGTCGGACCGAGTTTCGTCGCCAATGGCTCGCAGTAATTCTAAAATCGGCACGATGGCGATGTTCGCGTTGACGCCCGCATCGGTGCTGCTGTGAGCGGCTTTGCCGTGGCTGGTGACCGAGAAACCCGCGATGCCCTTGTGAGCATGAACGACGCGCAACCCCGTGGGTTCGCCGATGATGGCAAGCGGTTGGGCATCGACGATTTCACGATAAGCTGCCGAGTGCTTGACCAAGTGCGCGGCGCCTTCGAAACCGACTTCTTCGTCGGCCGTGCAAACGATCCACAGTGGTGCGGTCTGTTCGGCACGAGTCACTCGATCGGCGGCCGCCAACATCGCAACGAGCGAACCTTTCATGTCGCACGAACCACGCCCGTACACTCGGTCGTTAGCAATCGTGGCGACGAAGGCGTCGTCCGAAGGTCCGTTCCACTGGGTAACCGGAACGACATCGGTGTGACAAAAGTAAGCCAGTCCGGGATTGCCCTCCGCACCGCCGCCGGCGGGGTCTCGTCGCGCCACCAAGTTCATTTTGCGAACACCGACCGCGTCAAGGTACTCCGTTGTCTCAACGACAAAACCGAGTTCTTCCAGGTAACCGCGGACACGGTTCGACACGTCGACGTTGCTCGTTGCGCTAACCGAGGGGAAGCGAATCAAGTCAGCAAGGGCATCGGTGAGGCAGATATTCGACATAGACGCCATTCTAAGCCTCGCATTTCAAACCCGCCACGACACACCTCAAGCAATGAACGACTGGCCAAACATCGTCACCTCGTCACACCAACGGTCAATGACCAAGTTCCGGAACGCACCGGCAAGACTTGATCGCAATTATTCCACGTTCTTGCGAAACCACACCACAATCCGGCTGTTAAAGATACATCTGTTTGCTGCGTGATGAGGCCGCCGCCCAACCCCTGGTGACCCATTCGGCATCGCAACACCGGCTCTCCTGACGGCTTTTGCGTTCGCGGTCAACGAGTAGTCCGTGTCAATTCAAGTTGCGGGTCGGCAGATCGAAGTAGGGCCGGGTACCCCCCG
>JBAUHR010000991.1:0-4777 GCA_049680385.1 Rubripirellula sp.
GGCCTACGCAACCGCGGTCAAGAGTGTGCCGGCGGTCCTGTCGTCGGCACGTAGCCATGGACTGGAAAACTATCCGGACTTCTATTCGGTCAACAGTGCCGAAGCGACACAGATTCTTGGCGTCGCAAACGACATCATTCGCTACATGGCCGAAGGTCCGCTAAGCATCGCCGAGGCGTATCAGATCACGGACAACCCAAATTCGATCGCTGATAAAATGAAGGGCGACCTGCGTGGTTTGCCCACCAGTCTTGTGTACAGCACCAAGATCGAGCGTCCGCTGACGCCGGTCTATGACCTGATGAAAGACGAAGGTGTCACGGACGAGCGGCTGCGAGCGGCGGTGGACTTTTTGTTCGAATCGTTGACGTTCCGTCCACCGACCGACAAGGAATCGAACCAGTATTTGACGATCGTAAAAAACTCGATCGAAAAACTCGGCAAAAAAGACGGCGCGGTGCTGGGGTTGTCGGCGATCTTCCTGGACCGTGACGCGTTGTTCCGTCCCGAACTCGCCAGCACGGGCAAAGCCGACCGCAACGGCCGCGTCATGCTCCAGGACTGGGAACTCGGCTTGGCCGTCAACCATGCCTTGCAATTCATCAAACCCGACGCCGAACTGCGTCGCGCGATCACCAATGGACGCATGCGAACGCGATCGGATGTCCAACGCGAAGTCGAGCGAATGTTGGCGGACGACAGCATTCGTAAGCCACGTGTGCTGCGTTTCTTTCGCGACTTCTTTGACTACGACCTCGGTGGCTACATTTGCAAAGACACCAAAGCGCTGGCCGACACCGGCGTTAGCAATCGAGGAACGGCGCACTACGGCAGCATGTTCGACGCGACCGCCAGCACGGATCGTTTGATCGAGATGATCCTGCACGAAGACAAGGATGTGCTGAAACAGTTGCTGACGACAAACAAGGTCGTCGCCACCAAGAAAGACAACGTTTACTTTGGCCGTAAACGATCAGAAAAAGAAGTTACGAGCTTGGTCGCCGCAGCCAAAAAAGCAGCGGCCGAAGCCGCAAAGTTGGAAGCCGCCGAACTGGAAGCCTGGAAGCAAGCCAACCCCGGCAAGAAACCGCCGAAGCAACCTAAAGAGACAGCCAAGGCAAAACGAGAAGCCGCCAATCACGAAGTCGAAGAAGCCGACCTTACCGGTCCAAAAATCTACGCGCGGGTTGGTCGGCGCAGCTTTGGCGCCGGGTCGATGGAACCCGAACGAATCTTGGCGACCGCGCCGGCGGGCCAGCGTTTAGGATTGCTGACGCATCCAAGTTGGTTGGTTTCTCATTCTGATGCGATGGACAATCACGCGATCCGCCGTGGCCGATGGGTTCGCGAACGGTTGCTGGGCGGCGGCATTCCCGATGTGCCGATCACCGTCGACGCGATGCTGCCGGACGAACCGAAGACCACGCTGCGCGAGCGAATGCGAGTTACCAGCGAAACGTATTGCTGGACCTGTCACGAAAAGATGGACCCGCTCGGGCTGCCGTTTGAAATGTTCAATCACGCCGGGCTATACCGCGAAACGGAACTCGGCAAACCCGTCGACTCGTCCGGCGAGATCATCGATTCGGGTGACCCTGAACTTGACGGAAAAGTCGCCAACGCCGTTGAAATGATCCAGCGGATTGCTGAAAGCGAACGAGTCGAACAAGTCTTTGTCCGCCACGCGTTTCGTTTCTGGATGGGCCGCAACGAAACGATCAATGACGCGCCGGTTCTGCAAGCCGCACACCGTGCCTACAGAGACGGCGGCGGCAGCATGAAAGCGCTACTCGTTTCGCTGTTGACCTCGGACGCGTTCCTCTATCGCACGCGATCCGAAACGACGCTCGCCGCAGCGAACTGAATCGGCGAGTCCATTTCAAACTCACACTCGACGAACGCCGAAATGATGTCGCCAATCCCAAGTGCAATTGTTGGCGTCGTCGCTGCGACTGCATTGTTTTCGATTTGCTCGGCAACGCTGGCCCAGGACAACTGGCCCGACGCCCGCGGACCCGAACGAAACTTTCACCTTAGCTCAGCAGCGCAGTATCCAACCCAATGGAGTGTTGCGACCGGCCAAAACATTCGCTGGCGGATGCCACTGCCCGAAACCGGACACAGTGGCATCGCAGCCTGGGGCGACCGTCTGTTTCTGACTTGTTTCCGCGAACTAAACGAAGCCGATAACGGTCGACAAGGAACCTGGGTCGCGGAAACTCGCGGCTATTGCTTGGATTCGAACACCGGCAAAGTCTTGTGGAGTTGCGACCTGCCGGGCCGGCGGCCGAACCAAGTCAACGGCACGTTCACCGACTCGACAACGCCGACACCGATCACCGATGGCAAACACGTCTGGTTCGTCAGCGCCGGCGGATTCATGGCCTGCCATACCGTTGGCGGACAACGCGTGTGGGCGAAAGAATTCGAAGTTCGCACGAAACACTCGGCCAAACAGTTCCAGCCGTTCCTGCACGACGGGAATTTGTACTACGCAATGATGCGAGACGCGGGCGATCCGCTTAGACGCCCGCAAACGGCCACCGACTACGACAAGAACAGCAAGACCGGTTGGCCATGGATGCACGTTCGCCGGTTTGATGCGATGACCGGCGATCCGACCGGAATCATGCCCGACGGAATCAGCGTCCACAGCAAAGGTGCGCTCGGAACCCTGCAAGGCGAAACCGTTCTGTTGCACGCCAAGGGTGGCAGCCACAGCCCGCCCGAAAAACCCTACGGCATCAGCCTCACGCGGCTCGATGACCAGCAAAGCCTCGTCTGGGAACAACCCGATCTGCCGTTCGAAGGCACGCACTTCATCGACGCAAAACACGCCTACTGTTTCGACAAGGATGACTTCGTCGTGCTGGACTTGGCCACGGGCGAGACCGTCAAACGAATCCGCGTTCGCGGCACCGGACGCGTGATTGCGTTTGACGAAACCAGCGGCCGCTACCAACCGGCCGTCGATGCTTCGCACCTAAAACCCAAGAACTTGCAGACTCACCGCACCAACATCGGCGTCGGCCGGTACCACTTTTTTCTCAGCGGCCAGCCCGGCTTCGTGGGACGCATCGACCTGCAAACCGACGAAGTCCGTTACCTTCAAGTGCCGATTCAAGTCGTTTTTGAAAACGGCAATCACAAGTTGTCATGGACCGATTTCCAGGCTGGCGACGACACGGGTTCCGGATTCAAAGTCCAAGGCGACCGACGACGCCTAGGCCACGGCTTCGGCCACATCTCGGCCGCGACGCCCATCGTCGTCAACGGTCACATCTACTTCTCAACCGTCCTCGGAACAACCTACGTCATCGACGCAAACCGGGAACAGTTCGACGAACACTCACTCGTCGCCATCAACGACCTAGGCCCACCCGGCCAAACATGGACCCTGGCCCCCTTCACCGCCGCCGATGGACACCTCTACCAACGCACCGCCAAAGAAATCATCTGCATCGGCAAACGCCCCTAAGAGCAAACGCCCCTAAGAAAGGTTCAGCCCCGACGGAATAGGCACTGCACTGGGGCGCAAGTCGAAGCTTCAATTCCAGAACGTGTCGAACGGCGTAATATTTCCAAATTCGCAGGCCTCTGCGACACCCTACCACTTGCGTAGCACTAGCCCCCCGGCACAAAATCAGAAGTAGCTGACGTTTGCCTGGACACGCCTGCGTGCTTGTCCCACCTACCCCGTAGCCAGTACTGAGATCAACAATGAAGCGATCTTCCTTTTTTGCTGGACAGTCACACCATTCTCGCTCCCGCCGCTTGCGACTTGCAGCACTTGCCCTGGGAATCGGCATCGGGACGCTCGTTGCCGCCGACCCGGCCTTGGCACAAACGACTTGGGCTTTCCCTACTTCGGGAACTTGGTCTGACAGTACGAAGTGGAGCACGAACGTCGTTCCTGACAACGTCGCCGAAAACGTATTGATCGATCAAACGGGCACGTACACCGTCACGCTCGACGACAGCAGGTCGATCAACAATCTCACGCTCAATGCGGCCGACGCAACCCTCAGCCACACCTCTGGCGTCCTGTCACTCAATGGCGCCATCAGCGTTACGGCTGGACGATACGAATTAAGTAACGGCACGATTTCAGGAGGGGCGATTGTTGGTAGTGAACTAGCGTATCTAGGTGGAATACTGGACGGTGTTGCCGTGACTGGTGGCATGACGTTGTCGGAACCGTCTGGCTACCTCTCGCTCGCAGGCGGCACCACGATCGCCGGTGACATCGCTGTCAACAACAACTCGGAGTTGCATCTCGAACAAGCTTATACCTTCAGCAACCAAACGGTCACCGTCGGTGAAGCCGGCGGTGCGTCGTCGGGGACACTTTATGTTGCCACGAGTGGCGGCATGAATGTCGACAACACAGCGACCGTCAACTTGAAGTCAGGCAATCTGTATCTGCAAGGCGCACTGGTCAACAATGGAACCATCCTGGCCGATGAAGCGGCGTCCGCGAGTATTTACGACTCTGGCGGCGGCACCATTACCAACACTGGCACCGTGACGTCAACCAACGGAGCCAACCTGAGCATCAATTCAGCGAACACCACCAACACCGGCACGATGTCCGCAACAGTGGGATCGACACTGGATTTGGGCGGTACGTGGTCCAACGTCGGTGGCACGCTGGCGGTTGACGACACGTCCACGCTTAATCTCGGTGGCTCCTTCAACACTGCCGATTTGGGGACCATCAATCTCACGCCCGGTGGCACCATCAACATCACCGGAAGCCAGAACAACACCGGCAGCA
>JBAUHR010000992.1:0-1690 GCA_049680385.1 Rubripirellula sp.
CTTCACGCCGCAACCACGCTGTTGCATCTGGAGGAAGCGACGTTTTGGCGAAAGCGAAACGGAGTGCCGATCAATCTTGAAATCCCAGGCGATGCAGCAGAGCAACTCGGCAATGCGGTTTCCAAAATGCTGCGTGAAGAAGGACGAGGTCAGAACGTCACCGTCGAGCGGCTAGAGAACAATGGCGTGATCTACTTCATCGTTCATCCTGACGACTTTGTTCGCACTGACAATACGCACGATGATCAGGGGCGGCTGGCAACGATATCCGTTCGTCCGACGTTGGACATCATTTTCGCCTACGATCGCTACGCGGGTGCGTTCGAACTCTGCGCGAGTTTGCCGAAGGCTCACAAAGAGCGCCTCGAAGGCATCTTCGCGCGCACCGTCCTTAGATGGGAAGTGCCGGCGTTCGAGGACGAAAGCGGCTACTATATCGATCACTTGAAAGACCCAACCACACAGTTGCCGACCGATCCGGTGGATCAAATCCGAGTCCGCATCGAAGAGATCAAGATGTTCAATCCATTAACCCGTCGCCCCATTGCAACGGGCATTAACAAACACGACGAGACGGATACGATTCACCGGGCGATCAATGAGGAACTTCGATCGTCCAATGACGTGCTCTCCAACTTCAGCGTCAATTCCGTTGGCATCCGATTCGTATTCCCGGCCACACGCTATGCCCGAGCCGGCAGCCGCATCGTTCGTATTACACCCGGAAGTTGCAACCTGCGCAATTTGACGCCGGACCGAGCCGAAATTGTTCAGAAACACCTTCGCATGTGGGGAGTCGACGATGCGCCGACGGACGAGCCCAATCTGGTCTCGGTGGGAGCTTAGCCCACCGGCGATCACGGTCCGCGACGCGGAACTCCGGTATCGGGATGAACTTGCTATCTTTCGTCGCCATCGTTTGGTCAAACCGACCACGCCGGCGACCGAACATCGATGCAAGGATTGTGGCGAGCATCAGCCGGTCACTTACATGACTGATCGCGAAGGGAGCCGGCATGGCTTTATCGTCTGCGAAGATTGTGGTCCGGCAATTTTGCAACCCGATTCGCTCGATCAAGTCGTCTTCGATACACAAACGCTACTGAGTTATCTGTTCGGCGATACCCGACTGGCCATCAAGCCGATCGTCTCCGATCGGTTGTGGCAAATCGGTCGCCAAACCTTCCAGGGGCGAAGCCGCGAGTTGCTATTTCTACGCGGCTTGGGTTTGACTTCGGAATCGAGCACCCTTGATTACATTGCTGGTCGACCACGATCACTCGTATTCATGCCGTTGGTCAGCTCGGCTGGACGATTGGCCGAAGCGGTTTCCAACCCTGTCATCGGTTTCGAGGAAGTCGTCGAGTTTGCGGGGAGCGAACTCCGGATCGACTGGGATGCGATCGAAGATCGACTTGGTGAAGCACGGGAATCCGAAACACCCAAGGTCAAGCCGCAACGACGCCGATCGACTCGCGTCGCCAATATCGAATTACTGGTTCAGGAGTTAACACAGCATTTGCGAAGTGCGGCCGACCATGCCCACTCTACCGGCGAACTGCTACCACGCCCCACGCAACTCGAGCTTGGGCGACTAACGGGACTGTCCAAATCCGATGTCAGTCGCTGCATCAGCGACCCCGCGGCCAATCAACTGCGACTGCTCTGGCAAACGGCCGATGATCTGGAT
>JBAUHR010000993.1:0-1961 GCA_049680385.1 Rubripirellula sp.
GGTGATGAACAGTTCTTCCCAGGTCCAAGGCTTTGGGACCTCAATATCTTTATTTCGGAGGTTTTTGGAAATGCCTGATGCCGCATTGAAGTTCAAATCAACGGACGTTTTGGGAAAGGTCGCAGCGGTCGACACGACGAGAGTGCTAATCGGTGTATCTGATCCGCAATTGATCACGAGGGTCGGAATCGGCAATTTGATTGCAGTGAAAGGCGCGACCGAACACGAATTCCTGATCGGAATCACCGAAAAAGTAACACGCTCGATACGCGAAGAGTTGCTCGACGAAGAACAGGAAAGCAGCGAATCTCTTGAACTTGGGTTCCGAGCGGACGACGTGGTTCGGGTGGTTCTGGTGGGCACCTTCCGGACGGTGCAGGGCGATGAACCGAACAAGTTCAAGCGAGGCGCGGATACTTTTCCGCAGATTGATCGTGATTGCTACTTCATCGAAGGAGCAAACCTGCAACGGTTCATGGGACTGCTTGGCGCTGAATTGAAGGAAGCAGAAAGGTTAGAGCTCGGCAATTTCGTCATCGACCCGAATGCCAAAGCCGTCGCAAGTGGTGATCGATTTTTTCAACGGCACGCGTCGATTCTTGGCAGCACAGGATCGGGCAAGAGCTATGCGGTCGCATTGCTCCTTGAACGGGCAAGTAAGCTCAAGCACCCGAACATCATCGTCTTTGATATGCACGGTGAGTATGAACCACTCGCCAACGAAAAAGACGGGTACGCCACACGATACCGAATCGCAGGGCCGGGTGATCTTGACGACCCAGGTGATGACGTCTTGTTCTTGCCGTACTGGTTGCTGAACCGCGACGAAATGCTTTCGATGATTCTGGACCGCAGTGACCAAAACGCGCCTAATCAGGCATCGAGGTTCACATCACACGTTCGAGATTTGAAACTGCAGACCTTGCAAGCAGAGAAGCAGACCGAGACCGAAAAGACCTTTACGGTCGATTCTCCGATTCCTTACGACATCGACGAACTAATCAAGCTAGTCGAAGATGATGATCGTGCGATGGTACCGGGAAAAACACTCAAGAATGGAAATCCCGGCACGCCAACAAAGGGCGAGTGGAACAGCAAGCTCACCAGATTTCTAGGACGAATGAAGGCAAAGCTCGACGACAGACGCTACGGCTTTTTGTTTCATCCACCGCAAGCGGCGATGCAATACGACTGGCTAGCGAAACAACTGGTATCAGCGTTACGCTCTGATGCGGACCGGCCGGGTATCAAGATCATCGACTTTTCGGAGGTTCCAACCGACGTGCTTCCGATTGTCACCGGCACGTTTGCTCGCTTGCTCTACGATCTCCAATTCTGGCTGCGTCCGGAGAAAAGAACTCCGTTTTCAATTATCTGCGATGAGGCCCACCTCTACTTACCAGTCAAAGACGATGCGGATGCGGTCGAGAAACAGGCTCTTGCTACATTTGAACGCATCGCAAAAGAGGGGCGGAAGTATGGAGTATCACTTGTCGTTGTCAGCCAACGTCCCTCCGACGTCAGCCGAACAATTCTCAGCCAGTGCAACAACTTCCTTGTTCTTCGCTTGACCAACGATCGCGATCAATCTGTCGTCGGGCGGCTCATTCCAGATTCGATGAGCGGACTGATGGAAATGCTGCCGCTGCTAGATATCGGTGAAGCACTATTGCTAGGTGACGCGGTATTGCTACCGACTCGCATCAAACTGGACTGCCCCGTCATTCCGCCCGCCAGCGGAACCCGAGATTTCTGGCGAGAGTGGGGAAAGAACAAGCCTGACGCCAACTCAATCGAAGAAGCCGTCGAAACGCTGCGGCGACAGACCCGGCCTAAGTGAGATTGAGTTCGGCTAAAGTTCAATGACCTGGAGCTAAACGCATCTCGAGTTGAACTCAGCATTTTGACAACTATCTGGGATGCGAAGTGAGCATGGTGAGCGAAGAATACCTGTTTATTCT
>JBAUHR010000994.1:0-6899 GCA_049680385.1 Rubripirellula sp.
GTATCGACGTATCCAAACGCATCGTAAGTAGTGATCGTCTGCCAGTCACGTCCCGAAATCGCTCCTACATCAGGTTCCGTGAACGTAATTGTTCTTGGTAGTCGTTTGTGGATCGGATCAAAATCAATGAATTCCGTCACCAGCCCCAACGGCGAGATAACCTGATGGGGTAGTGAATCATCGGTGTACGTCGTTTGGGTTTGTCGTGTTTCCTGCGTGTTGCCCCCGAGGTCTCGATGCGCCTGTGATGTTTCCAGTCGACCAGCGCTGTCGTAGGCCAAGGTTTGTCTGCTCCCCAGTACGTCGATCGATTCAATCAATCGACCCATCGCGTTTAGCTGGTTGCCTTCGCGTTTGAATTGGTTGAGTCCTGAATCATCGCGGATCACGACGATATTTTCTCTGGTTTCGCCGCTATGGAGGGTTTCACCTTGAAGAGATGAATCGGGCGTGACGGTGTAGTCGTAGACGAACTGCGTGCGGCGGCCCAGCGGATCGATTGCCAGGACAGGATTGTCAAATGCGTCAAATTGAGTCATCGATCGGGATGTGATTGTGGCATCACTTGTGCCGCCACCGACCGGATCGTAAAGCGAGTCAACGATCAAGGTGTTGCCACGATAATCCAGATGATACTCCTGCACATGAGCACCGGCATTCGCTACTGGGTCCGTGCCATCATGAGCAAATAGGTTCGCTGCCGTTGTCACGGAAACCGTCGTGGCAACCTGACTGGTCACCAATGCATCGTCGACGTGGATACCGTCAGTGGGAGCACTAACGCCAACGGCAGTTTTGTTGCGGCCGTGAACGGTCTGCAAATTGGAGATGGTTGGCGTGTCACCCGTCGATCCTCTCTGAGTGGTGACAACTGCGCCGTCGGCGTAGGTGAACTCCGTGTAGTCATCGACAACGGTAGCGGCGGGGGAAGTTGTGACCCGTTGATGCTGAATAGTCCGCAGCATCGGTTTCGCGGTTTCGCCTGTTGCCGTGCCGACGGACGTGTGTCCGTAGACGGTTTCCACGCCTAGCGGCTGTTTCACTTTAGTAAGGTTTTCTCCTGTGTACTCGAACGAGATTTGCCGAGTGTCGCCGAAGGTAATTGAGTCAACTGTCGGACCCACATAGTTGAACGTCAACGATCCTGTGTCTTCGGAATCGCGAAGGGCTGTGATTCGATGAATCCTTAATGGACCTTCGTTTTGCCCACCCGTGCTATTGACGGAAATGATTGCCGCGCCGGTGATACCGTCTTCATACTCGACCTTGATTCCCGATCCGTCAGGCGGCGTCACTTCCGTCACCAGGAACTGCGGTGTGGGCTCGCCCAGTCGTGATTCAAATTCGGTGTTGAATCGTTCAAAGAGATATTCCGTTCCCGACCCGTCGATGTAGCTTAGTTTGTTGCCACCGCTGATTTTCATGTCATCTGGTGCCCAGTCTTTCCAGACTCTCGATCCGGTTGGGCCACCAAGTTGGATTCGAGTGGTGCCCACTTTGACCGGTATGATGCCAAGATCATTCATCACCCATGGTGTTGTCAGTGCGTCATAAACCGCATCGCGAATGTCTTGAAGTGAGGTTGCTCCCGATGTGTCAACTGTCACATCCCCCATTCCCATGCCAAAGCCGCTGTCATCAAATTCAAAATAGTAGGTGAAAGATCCGCCACCCAGGTTATCGTTTGATCCATTGACCGAAAATGTCATTCCATTTTCGTAGTCGGATACATTGCCTCCGAAATCAATTGATGGAGCCAATGATAATCGTCCGTACTCGCGGACGTCATCAGTGCCAAAATCGGTGTCGAACGGGGTGAACGTCGTATCGTCAATTGAATACGGCATGCCGTTCTGCGCAGACGTTCCTCGGAAAACAGCAACATCGTCGCTCCCCGGCTTTTGGATCATGACATGAGGTACGGCTATTAGTGAAAAGTTGCCGCCCGAGCCGTCGTAGAACACGCCTGTTTTGGGGTTGCCCCGATCAAGAATCAAACGAGGTAGACCGGCCAGTTGCCAGCCATCACCGAACTCTGGTGAATAGTCCGAATAGCTTGCCGAGTCAAATGGCGTGGTCGTATCTGAATCATCAGGGTCGAGTGTGGTCTGCTTAACGACAACAATGCGTCCAGCCTGCGTCAACGAAATGGGATCATCCGCAATGCTCAAGCCCGCGCCATCAAATACGGGTTCCACACGGAGGGTGTAACGGACGATTCCGCTGTCCAGCACATCGGCGTGGTCCTCAATGACGGGAACGACTAATGAAAACTTGTCAGCATTTTGATCTGCTGAGTCGACATTCATCGTGAAATTTAACGTTGTGGGCGAAACACTCACGGCACCCGCGAAGTGATCGTATCGCTCGACCGTAACATTGAACCCAGTGATATCCCGCGATTCATCAACCGGTTTGTGGACAACCAAGTGAGCAATCGACTGGTTGTTGATATTGTTGCCGTCATACACGAGTCCCGGCAGCGAAACAGAAAGGTCGTCGAACGCATCATTGAGATTTAAAGCCTGGAGTACCTTTGCTTGACCTGTGGCCAAATCGATGCTCGCATCGCCGACTGCGAAATCAGGGCTGTCGTCCGTGGCAACCGAGTGAACCGTCGATTGGATCTGCCATGCATTCCAACGCCTTCGCCAAGCGTCACTACCAAACGACCGTTCGTCGTTGTCTCCTCCTGACACTGCGATGTCATTACGATCCCCTTGTTCGACGAATGAAATGCCAGCCGCTGTGTCGTAACGAGGCAAATCGTCTTCGAATTCTTTGAATTGAAATTCCAGACGATCATCGGCTAGATAGTCAATATGGTCGCTGACGGCAATCGACGCGGTGCCTGAACTGAAAGTGCGGAACAGCTGATTTTCTACACCTACGATGTCGATGAACACTTGGCTGAGATTCGCTGGGTCTGTTTCGACATTCAATTCTGAGCCAATGCGTTGAGCGCTAGTAGCAATAATCTCATCGCCATCTGGATCGACGAACCACTGTGAGAGGTCGATGCTGAAGAGGTCATTCATCTGAGCAAAGATCGGAAGCGGCGAAAGCAAGCCTGATGCCTCACCAGTGGCAATCGCGACCGGCTGGGTGTTTTGCAATGCCGGCGTGCTCTTTCGAGTAGCCAGTACATCGACATCGCTGCTAGGCGAGGATGTAGTATTTGCTGGGCCTATTGATGAGTTGTCAGCGACCAGGACCAGTGTTATTTCCGGACGATCCAAGAAGGTGATGCCTTCGTCGGCATCGTCGTCACTACTAGCAACAAACTCTGTCTGGCGATCTTGATAAAGAGTCGGATTGGGCGTATATCGAACAAACCCCGCTTCGTCGACGTGATAGGTGCCGTAGGTGTAGCTACCCACGGTGTCATCATGGGATTGGCCGATCCCGAGCGGTTGATCGTTTATTAGCAGCGTCGTGTAGAGAGTTTGCCCATCGGCGGCCACTGACGTCGGACGCAAGTCAAAGATGATCTCATCTCGGTGAGAAGCGTTGTCGCGGAAGTCATCACCAAGGACGTCTTTGCGACCGGGCAGTGTCAGTGTCAGCGAGCCAGAAGTCGTCAGGCTGGTCGATTGTTCTCGCGCTGAGAAAGCAATGGAGCCAATAATTCCAGCAGCGGGCAACAATTCAATATCGGCTAGGTACAGGTCTCCGGTGTCAGGATCGACCGAGATCAGGCCGTCAGGGAGCGCGTCGCCACCAGTATTGTTTGTTAGAGAGAATTCGAGGAAGTCACCATCGGGGTCGTAGGCTGGAAGTCGTCCCAGGTAGGAACCCAGCACGACTGGCCCAGCTACTGCCAATTCGTTTGTGGTGAACAAAGCAGGCGGGTGATTGGCCGGATCAACGGTAACGAGAGCATTGATACGAAACGGATTGTCATTGGCATCATCGTTTGCGACATGGATCGAGTCATTGATCGTGCCGACCGTCGACGCGGTGAACGTGATCGTAAACTGCGCTGTTGCGCCCGGCTGCACAACGTTGCCTGGAGTAACTCCGCTGACCTGAAAACCAGATGGCACAACATTGCCACTTGGATCAAGATTTAAATCGACATTGCCGTGATTGCGAACGGTAAATGTCTGCGATGTTGTTGAACTCGCTGGATCACTTACGTCATCATTGACAACACCAAAATCAAAGGTGCCGTTGTTGACTAGTTTGTTGCCATCGGAATCGGAAATGCTGATCTCGGCTGGTTCGCTGGCGTCATCGATGAGGTTGACGACGACCGTCTGCGGTAGTGAGCGATTGCCCGCGTCATCAATGGCGACAAGGCCGAGCGAATAGGATTGCGGCGCGTATTCAAAGTCCAGGTCAGGACGGGCAACGCTGAGCGTCGCCGTTGTTGGATCGGAGTCTGCCGTGAGCGCAAACATCCCTTCGTCGTCACCCGACTCGACTTCCCATGCGACGATCGCACCCACCGTGTCGACATCACTGGCACTTAAGCCACCGGCAACAATCGTATTCACGGGCGACCCTTCTAGGATTCCGAATGGACCAGCGGGATCGACAACTGGACTGGTGTCGTTTAGATCGGTGACATGAATTCGCACGGCTTCATGTGCAGACCGATCGGTATCATCAGCTGCGGTGCCATCAGTGACCGACACGAGAATGTCAAAGTAAGGCGTGGCGGGCGGTAGGACATCAAAGTCGATATCGGCACCTGGCTTCACGCTCAACTGTCCCGTCGAGGCATCGATCTGGAAATGGCCAAAATCGTTGCCCTCGATTCGCCAGTTGGACAGCGTTTCCCCTTCAACGTCCGTCGCTGAAAGCGGCGTGCCAATCGGGGTTCCGGTGGCTAAGTTCTCTTCGATGGATAGTTCGATCCCCGAGGTAACAACAGGTACGTCGTTGACCGGATTCACGGTGACGGTCAGCGTCAAGGAGTCCTGATTGCCGTCTGCATCGGTTACCTGAGCGACAATTTCTGTGACGCCATATTTATCAGCGTTAGGATGGGTTATGAACGAGCGAGCACTTCCTTCGCCAGTCGCGATCACCGGTGGGCTTGCTGGAAAGAGGTCCGTGTCACCCAAAATCGCGTTGGCCGTGAACACGACTGGCAGTGTAGCCGCGCTAACCGTCACTGTTTGTGCATCGCCAACTGTGTAGGCGATTTGATCGCTGATGAGATCCGGGTCGAAGTCTTCGTCGATCACCAGTGTCGCATGCTTGCCATCTTGAAGTATCAATCCAGTCAGACTCTGTGTCGCGTCGAACTGAATCAGCGGACGTTGATCCAGGTCATTGTCCAGAATCGTAAGGGTCGATGTGTTTTGCGTCGAACTGATCGACGTCAGCGGATTGTCGCTTGCGGTGAGCGCAACCAGCAGCGTTTCATCTGCTTCATAGCTTAGGTCGTCAATCACGGTGACGACGGTGGACGCCTCCAACGAATTTGCTGGAATGGTGATCGTCAAGGGCGCCGACAAAGCCTGGTAGTCAACGCCACTGGTCGCTGTCTGGTCTGTGACACTCAGCGAAACGGTTACAGGGACATTGATTGTTCTGTCCATGCTGACTGTGATCAGTCCGTTCACCGAACCGTCTTCAGCGGCGTCTGTTGTGTTAACACTGATGATGCCGAGGTCATTGTCCAAGATTTGAATCGTATCTTGCTTCTGGTTAACGTCGATGACCGTTCCGGCTAGGCCGATGACAACGGCAGTCAGTTCAACCGCCAAGTCTTCGTGACCTTCGATAAGATCGTCGTCGATCGGTATCAGCTCTAAAACAGCCGATTGCTGACCCGCAGGGATCTGGATTTGGCTGACGGATGTGTAGTCACTGTTGTCAACTTCACCAGATACTGAATAGCCAATCGTTGTGCTGGCGACGGTAGGGTTTGATAGTGAGACAAGAAAAGTCCCTGGCACTGCTCCCGATTCCGATGCATCTGAAATGGCTGAAATACTGACGACGGCGTTGTCGTTGTCGGCGACAATCAGACTGGCATCAACACCAGTCGTAGCAAGCGAGATATCGTCATCACCCAACGCTATCGACGTTAACGTCAATTGAAATCCTTCACCAAGCTCCGCAAGGTCATCATCAACAATATTCAACGGAACATCGACTGCTGTTTGGCCTGCGGGGATGACCAGGGTTGCTGGCAGAGGATCGTATTCTGAAGGTTCACTAGCAGTCTGGATTGTGTAATTGATCGAGGTATCTGTGGCGCTGGGTGACGAGAGCCACAATGTAAACACACCTGGATTCGCCGGATCACTTGGCAAAGTTTCGGAAGCATCCGTATCGGTCGCAGAGATAGAAACGGTCGCTGAGTCATCATCGTAGATGGTGACGATAGCGGACTGGGCGGACGCATCGACTTGCACCAGTGGATCACTGGTTCCTGTCAACGAAATGGCGACCGTCTCGTCCACTTCTACCAGTCCTGTCGCCGGGTCATCGATCGCTACAATGTCGATCAACGCCTCCGTTTCGCCAGCCGGAATGACGGCTGCCGCTGTATTCACATTGACATAATCGGTTCCAGCGATTGCGGTCCCTGTTATTGCGTAATTGACAGTGGTGTCCGTGGTCTGCGGATGAGTTAACGAGATCGTAAACTGTCCCGTGTCAGCATTGGCGTCAGTGGACTCACTCGCCGATGGATCGGTCGCATCGATACGCACTTCGGTTGGTAGGACGTTGACATAGACTTGCATCTGATCGGTGGCGACTACATTCTCCTTGTCCGTGATAGTCACCGTGACCGTATAGTTGCCCTCGCCCACGCCGGCTGGTGTTTGGAGATCGACGTGGTATCTGGACCATTTTGGTTGGTTCTGTGTTTGATAGAGCAGCAAATTTGAAATGGGCGGTGTCGTTCGTGTCAGAGTGACATCGCTTGTTGCCGT
>JBAUHR010000995.1:0-1940 GCA_049680385.1 Rubripirellula sp.
ACGCAGCATGATCGTTGCCTTGATCCGCATCGTTATCGGCCCAAATGATCAAGTAGCCGCCAGCTTCGATTGTCGATCCGGCTGGGAATTGCCACTGGGTTGGATCTTCCGCGTCATCGGTCAGATAGAACCCGCTGAGATCAACTGAAATCGTGCCAGGGTGGTACAGCTCGATCCAATCCTCAAACGCACCGGCTTCATCGGGATCACTTAGCACTGCATCATCCGACGCGGTGCCTTTGTACAAATTTCGGTCTTCGTCGTCACCAAACCGACTGTGCGTGAACGTCGAGTCCACTTGTTCGACCGCCGTGTACAGTCCATAGAGTTCACCGTTGACGTAGACGTTCGTGAACACCGCACGCCCAGCGGCTCCGTGCGAAGACGACGCGATAGCCGACGACGACGCGACTTCTTTCGCTCTTGCGAACGGCCAAACCTGGACAATGTGTGGGTGAAAAAACTCTGGGAATTCGACATCGTGACAATCGCTTCAATTCTTGTGTGACTAGACCACCCTTTCGAGGAGGTTCAGCTTTCAAATTGCTGATCGCGGGTGGGGCAAATTTCTGGGCTAGATGACAACGCGTCACCCTGTCCAAGAAAGGGCCAAGAATTAATACGCGGCGCCACGAGAGATTACACAGGACTTTAAGAAAACGAGCTGCCCGAGCCGAATTGTTCGATCAATCGACGCTTTTTTTGTGTCCTGAGAATAGGCGAGTGATTTGGTCGGATCACCACGAGGGGCTTCGGTATTTGCTTACTTTATACAAAACGGTTGACGAATCTGCCGTTACCACCCAGTTGTCCGCCCATCGCCTGTTGAAAAAGCTGGACGTCAACACCGTTTTCTTCCAGCACTTCCGTCAACGCCGCTTCGAAGTCCTCGCTCGAGACTTCTTGCGTGCCATCGGAAGTCAGTTCCGAAATCGTGTCGACCAACTCGTTCAGCAGTGCTTCGATGTCTTCTTCGCTGACATTGGCGGCAGCCAAAGCTGATTCGACCGACGTCGCTTCGCTGCCTGGAGGACGACCATGCGGTGGCGGTCCCGATGGACGGTTTGCCTTGATGAAATCTCCTACTTCCGCAGGGTCGACGCCATTGGCCTCTAGTACTTCGCCAATTGCGTCTCGAATCAACTCGCCATTGGCGGACGGGTCCGTTGATCCGGATTGGATCGCATCGACAGCTTCTTGTACTTGGCTCAGTATTTCGGCAGCTTTGTCATCATCGACGCCGATCGCACTCAGTGCGTTGGACAGTTCTTCTTCCGGACGCGGTGGGGGTGGTCCATGCACGGGGCGGTTCGAAACAGTTGACTGAGATGAAAAAGAAGCTGTGGAATTGGAGATGTTCATTTCGTTGTACTTATTTCCTGATTGAGGGAAATCCTTCACGACAGGCAAAAACCGATCGTACTGGTTGTTGCTCGTTTCGTAGTTTTGTATTGCCTTCTCGCGTAAAAACCCACGAAACGCCGGATGTTTGGATGAAACGACGATGTCTCAAAACGGACGCGCAGAAAAAGTGCAAATTGTTGTCACTTTTTGGCCAGCAACGACGCATTGACCTTTCGGAACGATTCTCATCCCACTTTTCACTTTGGAAACTGACCATGCGTCACGCACTCCCGCTTGTATCATTTCTTGTTTTCGTTGCGGCACCCTGTGTTGTTACGGCGCAACCGCCTGGGCGCGGTGGTAGTCAGCAAGGACGTGGTGGTCCTCCGACAGAAATGATCATCCAACTGTTCACCCAAGCTGACGTGAACAATGATGGTGTGGTCACCAAAGCTGAACTGACCGCAGCGATGAGTTCGATGCCCGGCGGGAATCGACAAGGTCGCGGTGGACCTCCCAACGGCGGACCTCCACGCGAAGAAGGCAATCAGCAGCAAGGTCCGCAGGGACAACACGGTCCTCCACCTCGTCCAGGC
>JBAUHR010000996.1:0-7630 GCA_049680385.1 Rubripirellula sp.
TTCACAGCATCACGCTTGAACTCATCACTGAATGTCCGCCTAACACGCTTGGGTTTCTTTGACATAACGGTCTCCTGAGAGGATTCTTAATGATTCCTCGTGAGTCCGCCAGTCTTGGGCTATCGAACCCTCTCCTCGCTGACGCTCGACTCTCCCAGAGGGAGAGTGAAGTGAACGCCTGCAAAACAAGAGAATGACTTAACAACCGCACGACCGTACTTGCGGTCTTGCAGTTTTAAGTCGCAGTTTCACTGTTTCTTGTGAGAGCGAAATTGTCGCCCGAATACCGGAAAGAAATGGAAGTTCGTAATCCGCACGCGCTCCATCACATCACGGTACGGCTAGTCAGGGCGACTCACTTTTTTAAGCTGGGTAGATCAGCCGCCGTGCGCTAGCACGCGGTTCCCGGAAACCGGACGCTAGCGCGTGGCGGCTAATTTGTGTTTTTTGAACAAGTGAGTTGCCCTGTACGGCTAGTCATGTGCATTGCCGGGAACAGAGCTTCCAGTGTAACATCCGCGAGGTCGCAGGAAGACAGACCAATCGGATGATCAAATGCTATTGGCAGGAGGCCAAGCTTGAACACGCGGACGCTATCGAAGTGGATTTTTGCAACCCTGTTTGCAATAGCCTATGCATTTGTGAGCGCCGAATGCCAGGCTTCCGAACCGCAAGACCCACACTCTCATCCCGCCCAGACACCGCAGTCCACTGGCGTTATCACGGTCGAACAGATCGAACGGGCGATGGCGGAACTGGAACAAAGCTCCGGAGTCGCCGCCGACGTGAAGGTGCAGTCGCTCGAAAACTATCGTGCGACGTTAAAGAATCTACATTCGGCTGCTGACAGCGACACTCGCCTGAAAGCTCTGGTCACCGAAACGGAATCCGTTTCGACGCGATCGGAGCAGTTGAAAGAACAGCGTGCCGACCTAAAAAACAAGAAGCCCGAGATTAGCGATTCGCTATCTTTGATGGAACTTGAACAGTTATTACCGACAGCGGACTTGCAGCTATCGGGATTCAAGAAAGCCAAACTGGACGCGGAAGCCGAACTTCAATCTCGTGCCGCCCGCCGCAAGGAAATCCGGGCTCGCATGGCGATCATTCAAGAGAAAGTCGCCGATGCGGTGTCGCAATTGAAGGCCTTGCAGGTCGCCGAGCCGTCACCACAGAGCCAAGCCTTGGCCGCAAGACTGCTGACGCGTCGCATGACGCTTGAACGGGAAACGCCGGCTTTGGAAGGCGAACTAGCCAAATACGATGCCGAAGAAGCGGCGGACCTGGTCCGTTTGCAAATCGAGGTTGCCAATCTGAACGCAACTCATACCGAAAAAACAAGCACTTTATTGCAACAGCGAATCAATGCTGCCCGCGAAGCCGCTGCGGCTGAATCGGTGCGGACAGCGCGACGCGAAGCAATCTCGGCCGACCCGGCGTTGAAGTTCTATGCCGAAGAAAACCAATCGCTCGCCGAAACTGCCAAGAAGGTGGCGGACGAATTGGCCCAGACCGACAAATTGCTAACTGCCGCAGAGGAAGTCTACGAAGGTTTAGTTCGTCAGTTTTCTAACACTCGAAAGAAGGTCGACTCGGTAGGCTTGACCAGTTCGGTGGGTGCATTGCTTAGAAAGGAAATGACAACACTGCCTGACGTCGGCGAGCGACGTGCCGCGGTTGCCGATCGCCAAAAACGAATCAACGATACTCAGTTCGCGATTTTTGAGTACGAGGAGGCGCAGGAAGAGTTGTCCAAGATGGACGAAACGATTGGAAGGATCCTTTCCGAGGCGAAGCAGGATTCGTCAAAGAACGTCGCATTGCTTGAATCCGCTGCTCGCGATTTGATGACGCGAAAACGCGAATACCTGGACGACTTGGTGCGCAGCACCGGTCAGTATTTTGACAAATTGATTGAACTGGACACCGTCGACCAACAGATCATCAAACTGGAATCCGAATACGAAAAGTACATCGACCAACGTGTCCTTTGGATCCGAAGCGCGCAACCGCTAACGGCCGGGGTTCAAATCGAAGATTCTGCCAAATGGCTACTTTCGACCGGTAAGTGGAAAGAGGCTGGGGAAAAACTGGCTGTCGACGCTCGTCGCTATGCGATTTTGTACGTGCTGTGCTTTGCACTCATCGGACTGCTGTTGGTGCGGGGAAAGTCATCACGGCGAATCATTCGTCAGATCGGTGAAAAGGCTGAAAAGGTAAACTGCCGTTCAATCGCACCAACACTTCGAGGCTTGTGGCTGACCGGAATCGTTTCGTTGATATGGCCGTTGGCCTGTTACTTTATTGGATGGCGTCTAAGCCACACGTCCGGCGAATCAGACTTTACCTCGGCAATTGGGCAGGGGCTAAAGGCAACTGCGATCATTTGGGCATCGATCGAACTGATCCGGCAAGTCACACGCCCCAAAGGCGTCGGCGAATCACACTTTCGCTGGCCGGTAAAAGTAACCAATGCGCTGCGACGCGAAGGCAAACTGAGTAGCGTTTTTGTTTTGCCCACCGTCTTCATTACCGCGACTTTGGTTTCGGGCGACGGGGTCCACGAACGTGGTGATGTGCAACGACTAGCCTTCATGTTCGGCATGGCGGTGTTGGCGTTTGGCGTCTTTCGACTGCTGCGACCGGTCGGTGTACTACGCGACCACTTTGCGGCAAACCCAAACGGCATTGCGTCGAAGATCAAATACCTTTTCCCACTTGCTGGGATCTCGTTGCCGATGTCGTTGGCTCTGCTAGCTGCGGCAGGTTATTTCTACACAGCACAGGCTCTGTTTTGGCGTTTATTCGCCACCTGCGTGTTTGTTGCCACGTTGGTCGTGATGCGATCAGTGCTGTACCGCATGCTGCTGCTGCGTCGTCGTCACCTTAGCATGGAACAATCACGCGAACGCGCCGCCATTGCAAAGTCCGCAGGTGACGCGGGCGGCGATGCTCAGACGGTCGCTGGTATCGTGACCGACAACAAACAAGCCGACATTTCAACGCACAGTCAACAGTCACGCAATCTGATCAGCACAGCCATGATCGCTGCGTCACTGATTGGCATGTGGATGATCTGGATCGGTGTACTGCCGGCGCTCAGCATGATCGGCAATTATCCGCTATGGGGAAATTCCAATGTCGTTGCGAGCGTTGAAACGGCAGCACCAACGATGTCACCAATGACATCTGTCGCAGAGACGACGAGCGCGTCCGACCCACCCATCATTTCAGATGAAACGAACGCAAGCCAGGTTACGCTTTCGGATCTTGCGCTGGCCATTTTGATCATCGTGGTCACGGGTGTCATGTTTCGTAACGGTCCTGGCCTGTTAGAGATTTCGGTTTTGCAACAGTTGCCGTTCGAGGCTTCGGTACGTTATGCGATCACCACACTGGCCAGCTATGTGATCATCATGGTGGGCACAATCGCAGCCTGTTCGACCATTGGACTGCAGTGGTCACAGATTCAGTGGCTGGCAACCGCGTTGACGTTTGGGTTAGCGTTTGGGTTGCAGGAAATGTTTGCCAACTTCGTTGCCGGACTAATCATTCTGCTGGAACGCCCCATTCGCGTTGGCGATATCGTGACGGTTGATGATGTGACCGGTGTGGTGTCTCGGATCCGCATCCGAGCGACTTCGATCACGAACTGGGACCGCAAGGAATATGTGGTCCCGAACAAGGAATTCATCACTGGTCGCCTGTTGAACTGGACCTTGTCGGACAAGGTAAACCGGATTGTTGTCGAAGTCGGCCTCGCCTACGGATCCGACACCGAACTCGCCCGCGAACTGCTGCTGAAGGCCGCCAATGACCATCCTCTGGTACTAAAAGACCCAGCTTCCGTAGCATCCTTTGAAGGCTTTGGTGACAATTCTCTTAATTTGCTGCTGCGAGCTTTCCTGCCGACGCTGGACAACCGTTTGCAGGTAATCACCGAGCTCCATACGGCAATCAACGTCGCGTTCCGCGAAGCAGGATTGGAAATCGCTTTCCCACAGAGAGACCTCCATATCCGCACGGTGACCAACGAGGCAAAATTCATACTCGACGCCGGCACACGCGAGGACACGATCGAAATCAGTGAGGCCGCCTAACGCTTCGGCGCGGCGGACTCGAAAATCTTGAGCCATAAACTGCAAAAAGCGACAAGTTTCCCCGAACAAGACGAAAGATATGCGGGTTAGGTCGCCGATAACGGCTAGGGAGTTGTTCTACATACCCGCGAAAGGTGCCCACATGACTCGTTCGCCAAGTTTCACATCGCAATGGATGATCGCATTGCTTATTGTCGCTGGAATCGGTCGTGCTGACGCTCAAGTGACCTCGCAGGTGAGGCCCACACCTGCGTCGAATCCCTACCAACAAACGTTGTCACCGTACTTGGACTTGTTGCGTTCCGATGCAAGTGCCCTAAGTCCCTACCATTCATTCGTCAGACCTCGCCAACAGATTCGTCAGCAGTTTGAGCTTCAGTCATCGCAAATCCAGCGAATCCAACGAGAGACTTTAACGCCGGCCAATCGCACTTCGCCAGAGCGACTGCAAACTGGGCGTGGCGGTTCATTCAACAACTTCTTGCATTACTACAACTCCAATCCAAGCACACCGCGTCGTTAAACGAACCGTGTTGTTGGTGTTCTCACTTGATTCACTCAGTCCATTGATCGTTTCAGTCGTCTATCGAAATCTCATCTTGATTGCTGTGTTGCTTTGCGCCTTTGGCAGCACAGGATGTCAAGTGATGACGCGTGCGGGACGGGGCACGTTCGGTCAAACGCCAATCTGCGATGCCAGTGTCGACCAGCCTTGGGTTCCGCGTGAACTCGACAAAGCCACGATCCCGATGTATCGCATCGAGGCTCCTGACATTCTGACCATTGACGTTCAGCAAACTGTTTCGGAAAGTTCCCACCCGCTGGCTGCTGGCGATGTCGTTTCACTTTCGGTGAACGGCGTATTCCCAGACGAGCCGATTGTGGGCGAGTACGAGGTATCAAAGGGCGGCGGGATCGAGCTCGGTTTCTCCTACGGTACCGTTATCGTTCGCGGCAGCACCTCGGACGTGGCGGCTGACCTTATCGAAAACCACCTTCGATCCCAAGTTCGTCAACCTGAGGTATCGATCAATCTTCGCTATGCGGCCGGCGTCCAGAGTATCGCGGGTGAGCACCTTGTCGGACCGGATGGAACCGTGACGCTTGGGCAGTACGGATCGGTTCGCGTCGCCGGCATGACGCTTGATGAAGCCCGATTTGCAGTCGCCGATTCTTTGTCGGGTCAGTTCACCGACCCCAAGGTTTCGATTTCAGTGTTCGCGTACAACAGCAAAGCGATCTACGTCGTCACCCAAGGTGGCGGATTGGGAGACAATCTGGTTCGGTTGCCTTACACGGGCGGCGACACGGTGATGGACGCGGTCAGTCAAATCAACGGTCTAAGCTACGTTTCATCGAGTCGGATGTGGGTCGCACGTCCTAATCGTGAAGCAGGCAACAACGTCACGTTGCCAGTCAACTGGGAAGCGATCACGCAACAGGCCGACGTCACCACGAACTACCAGTTGTTGCCCGGCGACCGCGTATTCATTGCCCACAATAAGCTTGTTGCCTTCGATTCCGCAGTCGCCAAAATCACATCGCCTCTAGAACGGATTTTGGGATTCACATTGTTGGGCACCGGCACTGCATCACGGCTTTCGGGTGACGTGCTAGGCAAATCAAACGCCAACGTCACGAACGTTCCCTAGAGCAATGGAATCGATGAGCTGGCGAACAACTCCACTGACGATTAGCGACGAGTGCTTACGCACTCGTTTGATCGCATCGCTACTGCTAGGTGGTTGTTGTTTCGTGCTGGCTGGCTGCGCGACTGTGCCGCGGCCAAGTAACGACCAGCATTTGCTCGGTCACCATCCGACCGGTTCGGTTCATCAGACCGCAGGCTTCTACCAAACGTCGTGGTCATCTCTCGAACCGGAAGACAACTTCCATCAGGCGATGCCTCAATCCATGCAACTGCTTCCCGCTCAGCCGAACAAGACGTTTGCGGAACCCATCTTGCAAAGCAGTTTCCAACAGAATGCCCCAGCGCCAGCCGTGGCCAGCGCAACCGTCGTCTACACAGCAGACGTAGCGATCGCGGATCTAGGGACCGCAGAGAATACTGACGACGCAAGCAAGTATTTTTTCGATATGGATGAGACATCCGCCAACCGTCCGATCGGTGACTGACCAAGTCTGCTTGTTCTGAATTTCTGTTCCGAAAACTCCCTCGTGCTCACAAAGCTCGCAGAGGGCACGGTTGTCCTAGGCGACTTCGCTGTCCGAAAAGACACGGACCCGCGATTGGATCCTCAGGGGATGCGTCACTTTCTCGTGCTCGCCGTTAGCATGAATCCCGTACGACTCGATCGAACGCGACTGCTGTTTGGCCGTGGCTTCATCGCCAACTTGATCGCCGGTTCGTTTCTTGATCCATCGAGCATGGAGTTCCCTAGCAACGTGGGGGATGGTCATCTCGAGGAAGCCCAGATCTTTGGCGAATGTTGCGCCCTGGATGTAATCCAAATCATGAGCGACCTTTTGAGGGATCCCCGAGAGGTCCTGATCGTAACCTAAACGCAGTTGAGCTAGCCCTGTGATACCCGGCCGAACCCGAATGCGTTCTAGGTATCCTGGAACCTCCTGCGACAACGTCTCGACGAACTCGGGGCGTTCAGGGCGAGGACCAACCAGGTTCATCTCTCCCGAAAGCACGTTGAACAGTTGCGGTAATTCGTCAAGATGCGAACACCGCAGCCACCTGCCTAAACGCGTGACACGGACATCGCTTTCGGTGCTCCAAACGGCCCCGGTGCATCGTTCAGCATCGGGCTGCATGGTGCGGAACTTGCGAATCCGAAACAGCCGGCCATCTTTTCCCACGCGTGTCTGGTGAAAGAAGATCGGACGGCCATCGGCGATTAGGATAAAAACCGCGACCAGAACCATCAGGGGTGCCGCGACGATCATCATCACGAGCGTCAACAATCGGTCGATGATCGGTTTGTATTTCAAGTAGCTGGAAAGCTCGGCGATTGGATAAACACGCGGCCCTAGCTTTACAACGATTGGCACAGCAATTCTCGTGTTATTGCAACTGCGATTCGCGGTTGAAACAAACGATTCCAAACCAAACGGGGGCGATTGCGAAGACGTGGTTTGAGGATCGATCATGTCGCAGTCCTCGCGTTACGATGAGTGGAAGTGGGCCGGACTTCAGGAGCACTCGCTTGTCTACATCCCCCAAGACGTCCAGTGCGAACACTCCGCATTTCGTTTTGGATGGCTTCAATTTCCGAACGAACGCGGGACTCGTCGATCGCGTCCCCAAGTGATTCCGCCAGGTCAGCGTCGCGAGAGACCCGTTGTTGCTTGGCAACGCACAGTCGGCGGTCACCCCTTGCCGTACCGCTGTGCAAAATTGTGCCGGCGATCTCAAGTCCGCAGCGCACTGCTGACGCTTCACAGTGCATCAACTCGTTCCAACGGCTTTGATCAACAGTGACTGCGAACATCGTTGAATCCACAACGGAAGCGAGCACTTGGAAGTGTGCAGAGTCCATCGCGTGCGGACCATTGATGAT
>JBAUHR010000997.1:0-18336 GCA_049680385.1 Rubripirellula sp.
CATCCACATCAGGTTCGCCGACTTGGTCGATCAACCGGCGAGCGTAAGGAGAAACCGAATCGAGATAACGGCGCTGCGATTCGGCAAACAGAGTTCCAAAGCCAAGCGACGACTTTCCCGAGCCCGAGATACCAGTGAACACAACAATCGCATCGCGAGGCAAATCCAAGTCAATGTTCTTGAGGTTGTGAACCCGCGCGCCGCGTACTTCAATGCATCGCTGGCGATCCAAAACTAATTGCGACGGCTTGTTCGGTGCCCTATTTTTCTTAGCGATCGGGTTGTCTCGTCGTGCGGGAGCAAAGGCTGAAAGTTAGGTCACGATGGTATCGCATCACGTCCCAGCGTCCTACATCCCAAGCTCAATCGAACCACAGAGCCATGACTGAAAGGCCAGCCATACGTGGCCCCGCGACTCCGCTCGCGGGATGTCGGCTGTAAAGCAGCCGACACGATACAAAGTACACCCTGCGAACGGAGTCGCAGGGGCACGAAGGGTTGGTCTAGATTTACTGAGCCAACTGCGGCGAAGTCGCTGCAGTTTCCCGGTCAGCGGTTATCAGACGGAGTCAACGACACCACCGGTAGGTCGCTCTTTGCCGAACGGCTGCTTGCCGCTTCCGTCGCATCTGGGTCTTGGTACTTGGCGACGTCGAAGTGTTTGGCGTAGGTGCCAAAGTCGTTGAACGCGTATTTCTTGGCCCATCGGTACACGAAACTGCGTTCGCGGATTTCGTCGCCCTGTTGATACTGGCTTCGCCTTGGCGTCACTTTGTTGAGTTCGGCGATCACGGATTTTCGCGCCGTCGTGTCACGCGCGCCGTGCTTTTCGGCTAGTTGAACCAGCAGGTCAGGACGTTCCATGATCACACAGCCGCGGGTGTGCTGGGCAGTCAATTCGCGAAAGTCCTTCAAGAACTCTGACTTGTTCATCGTTTCCGCGAGCGGACGGTCATCGTGAATCGATTCCGTGGCAAGCTGGATCACGGGACACGGTTCGATATCCCCCCACGGTCCAACGTGGTGAGTGAACCCGGTGACGGCTGGGCACAGTGCGTTACCAGCGTCGTCGTGGTAGGCATCGATAACGACGATCGGTTTGGTCGCGCGAGTGTCGACGACAAACTGTCGAACTCGCCGCTGCTCGTCACTCGACAGCGCCAGGTCTTGATTCGGTTCTGGTCCGACCGGGCGATAGATGTGATACCAACAATACATCACTCCCATCTCGATCAGTCGGTCCACCCATTCGTTGCGAACCAGGTCATCGATGTTCGATTTGCAAACACTCGTGCAGACGCCGACTAACAACTTGTGCCGTAGCGCCGTTTCCAAACCTTTCATCGTTTGGTTCAGCACACCTGCGCTGCCGCGGCGCGTGTCGCTGATGATCTCGCTGCCTTCGACACTGATCAGTGGAGTCACATTGCCGAGTCGGCGCAGTTCGGCGGCGACTTCGTCGGTGATGAAGTGCCCGTTGGTGAACACTTGAAAGTAGACATCAGGGTTGGCAGCAAAGATTTTCAGCAGGTCTTTGTGCATGAACGGTTCACCGCCCAGGATGCCAAAGAATCGATTGCCCATCGCCTTGGCTTCAGCGATCGTTTTGTTGGCGGCTTCCAGTTCGATCTTGTGCTGCTTGGACGCCACGTCGACCCAGCATCCCTGGCAGCGAAGGTTGCAACTGTTGATCACCGACAGATACAAAAACGGCGGAAAGAACTCGCCTCGTTTGAGTCGTCGCTTGTGCTTATGCACGCTCATCAGCCCGCCTAGACCCAGGGTCCAGGCGGCTTTCATTAGCAGCCGTTTGTCGGTTTCAACCAGAAATCGGCGAGCCAGTTTGAGATACATTGGCGGATCGGGTGTAGAAATGGTGGCGAATGAGACCGGAACTATCTCTTCAAGCCTAACCGGGCTGCCCAGTCATGGGAAACCACCGCCGATTCTCGTACCGTGACCGTTTGATACTCGCATGCCCAAAACGGCTAAATAAGTCCCCTTTTTCCGATGGGTTTAGCTTTTTTCGATTCGATGTGCCGCGTCTAGCGAACCATTCCCGGTGTCGGAATCGCTTTTTGGATCGCCTTGGTGGCTTGTTCCAGGAATCCCGGTTGGTCGATCAATTCCATCACGGCCGGGTGATTCAGCAGCGTCATGGCCATCGATGGCGTCATCGCTTGACCGGATTGAACGATTTCGCGAACTTCGGGGTCCGAGTTGAGTTGGTTGACCAGCTTGCGGACTTCGGGTTTCTGCCGCAGCTCTTGGATCTCCGGTGCATCGAGCAGTTCTTGCATTTTGGCTGGGTTGCCAAGCACAGTGGCCGTGCGGCCGAACTCTTCGACTTTGTTCAGTTGAGGAACCATCGCCAGCGGGTTGTACTTGACCAAGTACGGACCGATCACGCTTTGCCGAGTCGCTTCGGCCGTCGACAAAATTAACTTGGAAGCGATTTGTCCACGTGTGTCGGCGGGATCACGAGTCCCGACTCGTTTCAACTCGATCGGTTCCATCACCAGAACCCCGCCGATGAAACACGCCAAGCCAACCACTCCTTGCGCAATACCAAGCGTAAATCCAAACCGACGATTCCAGCGGTCCAGTGTCCGGCGACGTCGCACGATGGATCCCAAAATGAACCACAGACAGAACATGACGAACAAGCCGATCGCTAGACCGACCACACCGATGCTGAGGAAGCGATTGGCCAAACCGGTCAGTCCAAACCACTGAGAAAATCGGTAGGCGTTTTCCATTCCGATCGCTGGTGCAAACGCAACCGCAGCCGCGATGGCCACCATCGATGCGAAGATCGAAAAGACGCCAGTTCGGTATCCAGCAAACGCGCTGAATCCAGCAATCGCTGTCATTGCCGCAGCGATGTAGTCACCTCGGAATCCGAAATAAGTAGCCGGTCCAAAAAACACCACCGTCCAAAACAAACGTGCTCGCCATGAAAGGTTGCTGGTTTCTGGCAGCACGTCGTCTGGATCGGGAAAGTACTGGATCGTTTGCATTGATGGGGGCTCGGCGTAGCAGGACTCGGCTTGTTAGACGGTTCGCTTCAACGCTACCCCGTTGGTTGGTGCAAAGTCATCGTGGGCGTCGCAGTGATCGGGGCTTTGGTAACGAATGTCAGTGCCCGTGCCGGTTGTGCGGGTTGTCGCGTCGGTGCGGGTTCTTCGACATCGCTGGATCGGGCTTCGTATTACCAGTCGAAACGGTCGAAGCAATCAATGGACACGATGCACCCATGGATGGATGAATCTGAACGATGAAGATCTCAAACTTAAACTTAATTGGCTCGGCTCGGTCGACTGCTCTTTCCAAGTCGCCCGTTCGATGGGCTGCATCGTTGTTGGTGATGGCCGCGATGGCGTCAACCGCTCTGGCGGCCGACGAAGACCCTGCGGGTAAAGACGGTGACAAAAAAGCGTCGAAGTCGGCCAAGAAAATCGACGACGATTTAGGCTTTGCGGCCGATCAAGAGGCGCTGCCCAAAGTCGTCGACGGCCGGTTCGTGATTCCGCCCCTGACGGCTCGGTCGACCGACTTTGCGGATGTCGGCAACGGCAAGACTCCCGATGGCTTTCGCGCAGCCGAGGACCGGCCACTGCAACTGTTGCCCGAATCCGGTGCCCAGCGAGGCGGAGACTGGGCGTGGTCGATTGCCGACTGGGCAGCGCCCAACACGTATTCATACCCTCGGTATTTCGAGGATCGGATGCTGGAACGGCATGGTCACGAGCGATTCGGGTATGCCCAGCCGCTTGCCAGCGGAGTCCGGTTCTTTGCCACGATGCCAATGTTGCCGTACTTGATGGCGATTAAGCATCCTTGTGACTGCGAGTACACGCTGGGCTACCATCGCCCCGGATCGTGTGCCCCGCGGACTCTTCAGCGTCCCCCCTGGGATCGCCGAGCGGTAATCGCCGAAACGGCCGCTGTTGCTACGGGCATCATCGCGATCCCTTAATACAGGACTTTCGTCTCCATGGCGGCTCGGCTAAAGTGACGTGTTCGCTGTCGGCACCCATTTTGCCGATCCCCGTCTCAACGAAATCTAACTCCGCCATGATGTTTTACGCTCTGACCTTGATTGTCGCTGCCAGCCGATTTTTGCCACACCCACCAAACGTGGCGTGTGTCGGAGCGTTGGGGCTTTTTGCAGGCTGCTATTTGGCTGGGCGGCGAGCATTCTTGGTGCCTGCAGTCGTGCTTTTGATCAGCGACATTGTCGGTCATGCGCTGCAGATTCCAGGCATGGGATTTTACTCGCCTGCCGCCATGTTGGGCGTCTATGGCGGTGCAACGCTGGGCGTGATGGTGGGACGCTGGGTGTCCCGTGCGAATCAGTCTTCGGATCGGTCAGGTTTGGGTGCCAAGATTGCACGCATCGGTGGCGGATCACTCGCCGCTTCGACGCTGTTCTTCGTGACTAGCAACCTGGGTGTTTGGATGGCGGGGTGGTACACGATGACCATTGGCGGCTTGGTTGCTTGCTATGCGGCCGCGATCCCGTTCTATGGTTACACGATCGCAGGTGACTTGGCCTTCACCGCTGTTCTGTTCGGTGCCTATCAGCTATCGATCAACTCAGTGACCGCTGGCCAGCCGTTGGTTCCAGCCAAAGCGCGCTAGTCGGATCTGATCTGCGAACCATTTTCGCATCAGGAAACACAGTTCACTCCGCAGGTGTCTTTACCGCGCCCATCGTGAACCAGTCGGACAGCGAGATTCGCAAGTCGTCGCGTTTCTTGCCGATCGATTTATTGAGCTTGGCGACCAGCTTTTCGTCCTGTTTTTGGACGAAGCGTTCGACCAAGACTTCTTGCATGATTTCGCCCCACGCTTCGGCCGCATCGCCGCCGATATGGCTAACACGGTCGACTTCGAACGACTGTAGTTTCAGATTGGCCCGCTCGATCACCGGATCGATGACCAAGTCGGGCGGTATCTTTCGATAGTCGGGATAAAAGCCGATCGTGGCCGACGAAGTCATGCGGACCTTCATCTTTCCCGTCACCGTGACGCTGAATAGCTGGATCCCCAGATTGTGTCGTTGGACGCGTGCGCCGAAATGCACCGGAGCCACGATGGTGGAGTCAATCTTCCATCGTTCTTGTCCGGATGCCGGATCGACGACGGGCGTTACCGAGTTGATTGTGACGTCAACGTTTCTCGCGGCGCCGGGGTTCGGCAACGTGACTTCGTACTGGATCCATCGCCCATGGTCGACGTTGCGAAATTTGCGATGTGTTTTTAGTTTTAGGCCGTCCATCTTCGTCGACACGCCCGCCCAGACTCGCTTGGTGTCGCCCCAACCTTTATCACCATCAAACGTGCGAGGCAATTCCACGAGCGCTTTGTCGACCAACCACTGGACCGAAGCTTTCGCGCCCGCGGCATCGATCGGCATCGAGACGGATGCGGCGGCGCTGGCCGGTTGCCCAACAACCGTTCGCCCAGCATCTGTATGTTCGGCATCTGTTTGTTCAGCCGCAGGGTCGCCCGCGAAACCTGGGGCCGCCGTTGCGGCGCAAAAAAACGCGGCAGTGATCCACGTTAGGACACTGCCGCGTCGAATCCGATTCACGGCGATGGGAACTAGCGATAGACAACGGCGAAGTACACACCGTCGCGTCCGGTCGCCATGGCGGCTCCGGCATACTGCATCCTGGTATCGCTGGTGAAGCATGCCGACACTCCCGACGGCGAATATGAACTGGACCAACCCACACCCTCGTAGGTTCCGGGCGAAAACGATCCCGGCGGATGGCTCTTCAAGCCCATCGAGGCCATTTTTTGTGCGCGCCGCTCGGCAACGGCTTGCAACGAACCATCGTATCGCAGGGCACCGATGCCCTGTCGAGATCGCTGTGCGTTCAAAGCCGCCAAAACGTTGCTGACGCCACCGCTTGCTCGCATGGCCGACGACGAAGCCATCGGCACAGGCGCGCTGTATGAAGTCGGCTGGACCATCGATGGATTTTGACGACTGGCGGTTGCCGAAGAATTCGCAGTCGGGGCTTGGCCAGCGTGCATTTTGCCGCACTTGGCGCAGTAGTAGCTGGTGCCTGACGAAACAGGCATCGACACGGCGGGCGACGAAACGATTGGGTACTGAGCCGAGGCAACACTGACACTGACAACAGCCATTCCAATCGACAAAACCGCCGCAAAACGAGCAATCTTACGCATTGAGTCTCTCCGACAAACTAGCAGACAAGGAAACGCCACAGGCAAACAGACGCCAAAGCGAATATTGCCAGCAAGGATGAAGAAGTTGCGGATTAGGTAAAGGGGGTTTGCGAGGAAGTTTGCAAAGAAGATTCGGGCGCCGCCGTTTGGCACAGCCGATAACCAAGATGGCATCACGACTTAGGCGCAGCCGGGATGAAATTCCCAAGAAGCAAGAAAGTTTGCCCAAACGTAAAACTAGGCGGTTTGGCGAAGCCTGGTCGCCCTGTTTTAGCTGGCATCGAGTTGGTAGGCCCACCGAACGGTTGACGCATTAGGGCCAGAGTTCTTGGGGTCGGGAGCGTTCGAATCGGCCACTGCCCGGACGATTCCAGGCTCAATCGCTTCAAAATCGCCATTGCTGACGGACAGGCCAAAGCGGCTGGACGTTTGGTAGGTGCTGCCGAGCGTGCCCGCGGGACCGCGACACTGGCACGCCAAATCAAATTTAAGTGACGAATCACCAGCTTTTTCCACGCTGATGCTCCAGTGCCCCTGGCCCGCGGCACCGACACCCAGGATCACAGCCGAACCGCCGATTACTTCGAGCGACAGTTGCTGGATCGGTGGCGATGGTGGCCAGTCGGTTTCGCCGTCGCCATCGACGCTGTCGCCGGCATGCACCCCATCGACAAAAACGCTTTGAATGAAACGGTCGACTCGCCACTGAAACACCACGTTCAACCGCCCATCGGCGGACGACAGCGAGACGTCAGCCGGCACGCCTGATTTATCTTGAACGCTCATCAAACACCTGCCTCGGCATTCATGGCCATCCCATTAAAGGACGCCAACAGTTTCAGTCCGTTGTCCTGGCTTTTTTCAGGGTGAAACTGAGTCGCAATCACGTTACCACGGCGAATCGCGGCACAAAACGGCCCACCGTAATCGCATGTCAACGCGACCACCGAGGGATCCGTCGGCCGGACGTAATACGAGTGAACAAAGTAGAAATGGCTGTCGTTGGCAATGCCTTCGGTCAACGGATTCGCGTCATCAGCCGAACCTGTCTTGGTAACCGTGTTCCAGCCCATGTGTGGGACTTTAAATTCGCTTGGCAAGTCGAAACGAACCACATCGCCAGCCAGAATCCCTAGCCCCTCGTGCTCGCCGTGTTCGAGGCCACGTTCAAACAGCAACTGCAGCCCCAAGCAGATCCCCAGAAACGGGCGACCGGAATCAACGAAGTCGACAATCGGCGAGGCCAGGTCGCGCCGCCGAATTTCGGCCATGGCGTCACCAAACGCGCCAACGCCGGGCAAGACAAGTTTTTCGGCACTGGCAATTTCGGCCGGGTCCGAGCTGATCTTCGCCTCGCCGCCCACTTTCTCGATGGCTTTTTGGACACTTCGCAGATTGCCCATCTGGTAGTCAACGATCGTAATCATGGCGCGGCAGGAACGAATTCAAGTGGAATGGAAACAAGGCTGGCTTCGCAGTCACGGCGAGGCAACAACCATGACACGCCAACTTACCCGAAAGTAACCACAAAATAACCCCGTTTCGAATTCCCCACCGCGCCGACGCGGTCGGCGATCACAGCAGGGGCTGCACCCTCGAATTCACTCAGTCCGATCACTCAGGGACTTTGGTGCTGGCAATGATCGAATCCGAATCCGATTGGAAATGGTCCAAGCAACCGTTGCTGCACAGTTTCGCCTGGTAGCCATGAACTTCGGCCGTAAATTCGTCTTTGCCGTCCATGCCGAGATTACAGACATAGCATTTGCCGATGACGTGATCTTCAGTGCCGTCCAACTGGTCGGCGGCCGCAAGCGAAGTCAGCGTCGCTTGGTCGATTGCTTGCGATTCGGCGGTGGTTTCGTTCTTGCTGCCGCAACCGGCCGCACTGACCAGGACGGCCATCAGGGTGAGGGTAAAAAGTCGTTGCATCGTTTTCTCGAGTGTTGGAAGTTGGGGTGGGAGCTGCTCAGTTGTTGGTCAGTCGCGCGTTGTTGGCGACGTGCAGAGTCATTGTAGACGAGTAGCTGGTAAATTCGTACTCGTCCGTTTTCTCGTCCTCGGCCGTGTGGTGAGCGACGATCAAGTAGCGGTTTCCCGATCGTGGGACAAAACTGACTTTGCCGTCACTGTCGCTGCGAGTTTCGTACTCGGCGTCAAACTCGCCGGACAATTCGGCGCCCTCGGGAATGAAGCTGACCACGACATCGGCCAGCGGTTTACCCTGATGCAACACGCGAGCCGTGATGGGATTTCCCACCGCCGCGTCGTTGATCGGACAAGTTTCAAGCACTAACTCGAACGGTAATCCCAGCGGTTCATCGTGAGAGTGTTGGCCCACAACCGCCGCGTCCAATGAATCGGAAACCAGGAAATAGGTCTTGGCGGTGCGAATTCCTCGAACGGATTTTCCGTGATTCATCACTCGGTCAAGCGACTCGGCAACGCAATGAACGCCGGGCTGCGACGCCGTGATCCGAGTCGTCCAACAGCCTTCTTTTTCCCCCGATGCTGTCGCGTACATTTGGCTGCGAATGTCGGTCTTGGTTCCATCGGGTGCGATGTGGTCGACCGATACCCAGTCTAGGTCGATGCGACCGGCTAGCTTGAAGTCGCGATGATGGTTGCCGTGATTGCCAAGGCACGCATCGACACTAACGTATTCACCAGTACGCACCACGGCGGTGTTAGTTTGCAGCCAAAGGTCGTGTGCTGATGCGGTTGCACCTACGGTTAGCAGCACAAACAAAGACATGATTTTAGCGTGATAAAGCATGGAGATCTCTTTCCGTTGGAATGGGGGGAATGGTTGAGTGTTAAAAACTTGATTCAAAGTTCATCGATGACTTCGTGTCCGTTGCGCGTGCCGAGGGAACGCCAGACTTCTAAGTCAATGCTTTCGTTGACAAAGTCGACGCTGCCATCGCACCGTGCCATGTGAACACCGCCGGGATGATTGCTGCGTGCACCGAACACACCCCAGCCGCAACTTTGCATGTCGGGGATTCCGCTTTGCGGTGGGTGATAGTGGGTGTACCCAGTCCAGTACTCGCGGCCGTTGATCCAGCCTGCACCGCGTTGCCCAGTCCAACCGCGATGCAGACTGCTGGCCCGTGTGTAGGCTTCCATTTGATTGGGATCGGCGGGCAAGACGTACCCTGCCATTCCCGGTACCGCCGGCGGCATCGATCGGCTGATGAAAGCACAGGTGACGTTGAACATCGTCCGCCGTCGCAGCATGTCGTTGGTCGGTTCGGTTGGCGACTGTTCCAGGACGCCTAACAGATGTTCCGAGAACGCGGCGGTGTTGCTAAGCCCGTCGGTAATGGCTTCGAAACCGACTTTGGAATTGATCCACAAAACACCGTCGGTGGGCACTCGCGTGTCATACAACGTACCGACGCCGGTGCCAGTATTCATGCCATAGTTGGTGCCCGAATAGGGCTGTGTCGGACCGCTGCCAGAAAGCGATGTGACGAAAAAAGTACGGTCCTGCGATTCGCTGGGACATGCCAGCGTCGGGATTACCGTCGCCGCAGCCGCATCGTGTGGCGAAACCAAGGTTCCGGGACAGCAGCCGACGTTCAGCGGCCGATCAAAATGGATCAAGTCCAGAACGTTGCCCTCTTCGTAGAAGGGAGCCATCTGGGCAAAGACCGAAAAGTTTCCGGACGTGCTTGTTCCGGTCGTGTAGTTCGCGGGCAGTTTGCGATGCGTGCTTTCGTAGTTATGCATCGCCAACGTGATTTGCTTCATGTTGTTGCTGCACTGCATTCGCCGAGCCGCTTCGCGAGCTGACTGAACAGCGGGCAACAACAATCCGACAAGGATGCCGATGATGGCAATCACGACCAGCAGTTCAACCAGCGTGAAGCCATGACGTTGATGGGGCTGTTTCGTAGAGGTGGGAATCGAGAGATTCATTAAATCGGTTTGTGCTAGGGAAGTTGTTTAAGTGCGCACCGGTAGCCAGGCCGCGGCAAAGTTGCGCAGCGAACGGTGCTAGGTGCTTTGTGAAATGAAAGAGACTTGGCTGATGCGAGAGCCTGGCCGTGCTGGTCGCCGCCGCGCCAGCGATGAAGGCCACACTGGTGTGAGGAGCGAGCCTTCATGCACTAACGCGGTAGCGGTGATTTCTGCGCAGCGGCCGGCACGACCTAAACGGCAGCACCGATGCGCGCAGCAACGATCCGTATCGCAAACAGTTCAATCAATCAGAGGCCTCGCGCGACCGATCGCACTCGTTGCCGAATGCACTGAGTCAGCGAGGCGCATCGCGCCGCCTACGGGATCGGCGGATCAGGGCAGATGCTGATCGACAAGGGTTGATCGTTGTTGATTGCAAAGCAAAACAGCAAGATCGGGTCGATCACCGCGGTAACAGCAGAGCGTGACTCAACGTTCACGCAGGAATAGAGTGTCCAAAGCAAGTCGATACCGCGGCAATGGGCGGCGTCTTCAAGTCGCACCAAACGCATCGAATCAAGCGTGTCGGTTTGATCTTGATCGGCGGATGGTTTCGCTACAGCCGCGTGGCATTTTGCCGAAGCGTTTGGCGAGGAAGCCGCACATCCACAGCAGGATTTGGCTGGTTTTTTAGATTTCAATGCGACCGTCACTGTGCCGGAAAACTTTGTTTCGTCGACTCGAGCAACTAGGAAATCGGGCGGCCGGACATCGTTCGCAGCCGCCCACTGCAGCTTCTCGGTGTCACTGTAACAACAACATTTGTCCCAACAGTAATCCGCCGTCGAGCAGCCGCAGGCACAGTCCTCACATGGAAAACGGCCATGCTTCGGCGTTGGCGGGGATGCGATCGGCAGTCCAAACAATCCGCACACCAACACAACCAACAGCAGTGTGCTGATGGCTCGCCGGGGGACGGTCGGTCGTGCTTGACGAAGTAAAAACAAAGTGGCTAACTAGCCCATTGGCGTGCCGTCGGAAGGCTCTCTCCTCACACCGAACATTTTAGGTCGTATCGGTGCCCACGTAAATCGTCAATCGACAGGTGCGACTTGGTGCCGCAATCTGAGTCCGCGTTTCAATCGTTCAGTCGCAACCGTTCAGTGGACGTAAGTTCCGGGCCGCCGCCTCGGTTGCCGCTTCCCGATGCGGTGTAGACGCTGTCGCCGATCACGACCAAACCCGTGCCGTGTCGCCCTCGGCCGAGCGACGGAAGCGTCGACCACGAATCCGACGCTGGGTCGTAGACTTCGATCTCGTCATGGGCCTTCTTTTTGTTGCCGCTTTCACCGCCGCCGACGACTAGCTTGCCGTCGATGGCAACGACGCTATTTCCGGCTCGCGGCGTCGGCAGCTTCGGCGTCTGATCCGCAGGCAGCCACGATCCCGTCTTGAAGTCAAACACATCGACGATCGGCTGGGTGCGCGAGAAGACTTCGCCGGTGGCCTGTGATGTGTCGCGTCCGCCAGCGGCGTACAGACGATCACCAATCACTGCGGCTTGAAAGTGATCGCGGGTGTGGGGGCTGTCGGGCAAGATTTCCCAGTCACCGGTTTTGGGATCGTATCGGTCTAGCCAGTTGCGGCAACCATCAATGTGCCCGTTGGTGATTCCGCCGATCAGATAGATCATGCCATCGTGATAGACCGCCCCGGCGCCGCCCCGACGTCGCGACTCGGGGATCGAATGGACAAAGTCAAACCGATCTTCATTTGGAAAGTACACCACAATCTTTTCGAGCGGTGTTTCTTTCGGATAAGGCCCCGTCATCGCGCCCATCAAGTAAATCCGATCGTTGACCACAACGCCCTGAAAATGATGCAACTCCATCGGAGTCGGCGACTTGGCGGTCCAAGTGTTCGTCGCCGGATCAAACACGTCCACAGGATTGATCCGGCGTCCACCCAGCAAGAACAACTTGCCATCAAATCCCACCAGCGCCGCTTCGTGACGTGCAGTCGGCAAGCCATTGGTCGAAACGGTTTCCCAGCTTGCCGCTGGAATTGGTTCCACGCCACGGACGATCATTGTCACAAACAGCAGCACGGCAGAGAGAAAAATAAAACGCATGAGCTGAGTTAGTCTTTGGTTAAAGGGGTGGATCGATCTGGTCAGCATCGCGTGACCCGCCAAGCTTGAACGTCGACAGGCGCGGCGAACAACAAGTTTGGTTCCGTTTGAAAGTCAAAGCCGATTGCCGCCCCCATCGTATTGTGTCGAAGCTGACCATTTGCGTTTTGCAATTGCCAAGGGGGATGGAAGATTTCGCCACGGTAGACCACACCACGCTTGCTGGCACTGTACAAACAATACCGCGCCGTCAGCCAGTGCTCGAGTGTTCCCGGTTCGGCATAAAACACATCGCCGACGGGACGATAGGTTGCGTCGAAAACTGCACTCGGTTCGCGCCGGTGAGTTCGTTCGGAACGGTACGTGATTTCTCCGTCGCTCGACTTCACCTGGATCGACATATTGGCGTCCATGTATGGCAGATTGAACGTTTTCCTCGCAACGCGAACCGCAACCGGATTGGCGGCATCGAGTGAATAGAACCAGACTCCTGGCTTACCGTCTTTGATCACATAGGTGCGGACATTCAGTTCAAGAAACCGACTCAGCCACGGGACCGCCGGGCACCCACGCGGTGCGACATCGGACATCCGGAACGGCACCACGCCCACCCACGCTTGCCCGCCGAACGTGTCGACTTCTAATCCCGCTGGTAACTTCCTAGCAATCAAATCCGCATCGATCGGCCAGTGGGCGAACAGCAACTCGGACCACCGCATGCGCATGATCCAAGGCGACGACGGCAGTGGCCAAGTTCGGTCATCGTTCATAAATTCAAATCGGATGAGATTCCGGAAATGGGCTAATCAGTTTGCTGCTTGAAGGAAATGCTCGCATGCAGCCTATCGTCTTAACCGCAAGCACGGCCCGTCATTCACCCGTCGTTCGGTCGCCCAGCGGTGACCAGTACCATCGTGCCGACGCTTTAACATACCGGCTCACGTCGGATCCGATCAGAACCACGCACGGCACCATGTACAACGTGATCGCCGTTGCAAACAGGACTCCAAAGGCCAGCGACACCGCCATCGGGATCAAGAACTGAGCCTGGATCGACTCGTCCATCATCAAGGGCAGCAGCCCCATGAACGTTGTAATGGATGTTAAGAAGATGGGGCGAAACCGTTTACCACCTGCTTCGAGTGCCGCATCAAGCAACGGCACACCGCTGGCTTGACGCCGGTTGATGTAGTCGACCATCACCAGCGTGTCGTTGACTGCGATGCCTGCGAGCGCCAGCATGCCAAAGATCGACAGGTACGACGGAGTCAGGTCCAGCAGAACGTGTCCGACCAACGCACCGATGATCGCAAAGGGAACTGCCAACAAAACATACAGGGGCTGAATCATTGACTTCAGCGCAATCGCCAGCAACCCATAGAGCGTCAACATCAGAAGCGTCGCACCAACGATTGTTTGTCGTTTCGTGTTCTCGGCTTCGGCGACGTAACCAAGGAACTGGTACGAGAGACCATTCTTGCGGCACATCGCGTCCAGCTTTGGTGCCAGTTCCTTTGAAATGCCAACCACGTCAACGGTCTCGTCGACCGGTTGAGCGCCCAACCGTATGATCTCGGCACGATCATTGCGTTCAACGTGCGAGGGCGCTTTCACCAGATTGATTTCGGCGACCGTTTCTAGCGGAACCTCAGCGCCGCGCGGTGTCCGAATCCGCATGCGATCAAGCGTGTGCAGCGATTGCCTTGCTTCAAGCGGCAATCGAACCATCACGCGAACATCGTCGACTCCGCGTTGCAGTCGCTGTGCTTCTTCACCAAAAAAGGCTTGGCGAATTTGGCTGGCCAATGCGGACTGAGTCAGCCCGAGTTCGGCGGCACGTGATTTAAGACGAATTTCCAGTTCGTCTTGACGTTCGTTGATGTTGGCCCAAACATCTTTCAAGTCACCGTAGCCTTCGAGCAGTGATCGGATATCGCGAGCAACCTGTGACTTTTCGGACGACGATGGTCCGCGCAATTCAATGTTCAAGTCTTCGTCGTCGTACTCACTGTCCCGCACGAGCGATGATTCGGATCGCGTTTCGAACCGTCTCGCCTCGGGCATCTCACCCACCAATTCGCTCCAACGCGTTGCCATATCGCTGTTCTTCGGTCCGGGCACGGATCGTTCTTCGGGCGGCATGACCTCAAACGCCAAGTACCCTTTCGACTTTTCGAAATCCGATCCAGGCCTACGTGCACCGGTCAGCCGAACGATATTCTGGACCAGCGACTTTCCAGTGCCAGGGTCAACGAACTCGGTTTTCAATTGATCCAGTGCATCGGAAATTCGGTCGACGTATCGCTCGGTCACTTCGAGCGGCGTATCGCTAGGAAGTTCAAGTTTGGCGCTGATCCGCGTGCTGTCGACCGAAGGGAATGCGACGAAGCCCAGTCGCCCGCCCACGCAGTAGCCCGCCATCAACATCGCCATGGCAACGAAACCGGCAACGACTGTCAAGCGGTTTCGAACCGCCAATCGCAACGTCGGTTGATAAACAGAAACAATAAACCGCTCCAGCCCCAATGCGATTGCGGACTGGAATCGTGCGAACAGGCCTCGCCCCGTATCGCGGCGCAGGTGTTTCAAGTGAGCCGGCAAAATCAGCTTGGATTCGATCAATGAAAACAGCAGCACGGGCGCTACCACGGGCGGCACCTGCCTTGCGTAGTCGCCCCACGTACCGTCGAAAAACATCAACGGCAAAAACGCGACGACTGTGGTCAGTGCGCCAAAGGTGACCGGCGTCGCTACTTCGCGTGTGCCCTCGATGGCGGCTTCGAGCGGATCGATGCCTTCCATGATTTTCGAGTACACGTTCTCGCCAGTCACGATTGCGTCATCGACAACAATGCCCATCACAATGATGAAACCGAACAGGCTCATCACGTTCGCCGTCAAATCGAACCACGGCATGAAAAGGGCGGCACCGGCAAAGCTAACCGGAATGCCGATCACGATCCAAAAAGCCAAAGACGGTCGAATGAACATGCCCAGAATCAACAGCACGAACAGACCGCCCTGCAGCAACGACCACCCCAACGTGCTCAGCCGGTGCCGAATCGCCAAAGACTCGTCGTCCCATATTTCCAGCTCAATTCCATCTGGAAATCGCGTCCGCGCTGTTCGCACGTACTCGCGAACTTCGTTTGAAATCCCCAACGCGCTTTCGCTGCCGACTCGCATCACGGGAACGAACAACGCCGGCTTGCCGTTGAAGAACATTTTCTGATCGCCTTCGACAAACCCATCGCGAATGGTCGCGACTTCGCCGAGGCGAACTTCGGCGCCAGCGGCCGAGCGGATCGGAATATCGTTAAACTCGTCTTCGGAATACGCTTGGCCGCGGGTGCGAACGATGAACGTACCACTGTTGCTGTCGATCGCTCCGGCAGGCAAGTCGATCGAGAATCCGCGTATCGCATCCGCCAAGTCTTGAAAGCTCAGGTTATAGGCAAGCAACTTTTCAACGTTCGCCTCGATTGAGACTTCGGATTCTTTGTCCCCGCGAATATCGACGCGGCTAATTCCCGGCATCTCTAATAAGTCCTTTTGGACTTGTCGCGAAACGCGTCGCATGTCGTGGGGCGACAAGTTACCCATCACGGCAATTTGCAGAATGTCGTAGTAGTTGGCTGATTCGGGGATCAGCACCCGTGGCGGTTCCGTTTCGGCGGGGAACGTCGTGATCGTGTCAATCCGAGCCTTGACGTCATCCATCAAGTTTCGCAGATCCTTACCGCGAGATGCACGCAGGAAGAACTTGGCGCCGCCACGAAAACCGTCCGCGTTAAGCGAATCGATTCCGTCGACGCCTTCGAGTACCGCCTCGATCGGTATCAAGATCGCCTGTTCGACGTCCTTCGCCGTCGCACCGCGGTACTGCATCTCGATCATCACCGTGTTCCAGCTTAGCGCCGGCGTCACCTCAAGTGGTACATGATTGATCGCGACGTAGCTGCCTGAGACGATGATCGCCAGCATCAAAAAATTCGCTGCAATACCATTGATCGTGAACCACCGAATCACGGCGTCGCTTCCATTTCAGCAGGCTCGCCGGCCAGCGAAGTGATCGAGTCGTCATCAGGTATGATCTGCACCGAACTTCCCTCAGGTGCGTACACTAGCATTGACGTGGCCAGCAAATCGGCGGGGTGAAATGAATGATTAGGGACGATGACATGTTTCGCATCCGACCAAAGCGGATCGATCGTCAATGATCGTAGCGTTAGTTTGTCGGAATCAATCAGGTACACCTGATCGAGTCGACGAACGGCATCACGCGGGATCGCAATCACGTCCTTTAGAGTCTCGCCAGTGACGGTCGCAGTGACGGGTTGGCCGATTCGCAAAATGGCGTGGTCACTGTGCAATGCGAACGGATCGTCGATTCGGGCAATTGCAAACAACTCCAACGAGTCCGGGTCGAGGCTTCCTTCGGTGCGAACGATTTTGGCTTGCCAAACGGAACCAGATGATGCGTCGATGGCATCGTGCAATTCGACTTTGACAGGATCGTCGCCTTCCATTTCAGGCAACGTCAAATGTCGCAGATCGCTGCCGGCGATCGGCAATCGGACTTCGGCAAAGTCAACGGCAAACACGTCACCCAGCGCGGTGCCCGGGCTGACCAGTTGCCCAACGCCGATCAGCTTGGTGGCGACGCGGCCGTCAAAGGGAGCATAGATTTTTGTCCGCTGCAAGTTCCGCTGGGCTTGGTCGATAGCCGAAGCTGTGATTTCCACCTGGGACTGGGCCTGGACGAGCGAGGCAAAGTCAGCGTCGACTTCGGACGTCGAAGCGCTGTTGCGTTGGGCAAGCGTCTGGACTCGGTCGTGCGCGGCCTCGGCCAGTTTCAACGTCGCCTTGGCTAGCTTGTTTTGTTCTCGTGCGATCATCAGCGCGGTTTGATAATCACGGTCGTCCATTTCTAACAACAGATCGCCAGTCTTGAAAAACGAACCGACTTCGAAAGCAAGTTGCGTGGACCGAATCGTACCGGTGACTTCGGCGCTCAACGTGACTCGGTTGTGAGCTCCGACAACGCCATTGGTTTCGATTTCAACGGCATAGTCGCTGGCGATCAGCGGCAGCACACGGCTGTGAATGACCTGTTCTTCCCCAGGTTCCGATTTCTCTTTTTCGGTCTCGACTGACAAAACCGAAAAACCATACCAACCGGCGGCAAGGATACCGATCGGCAGCAGAAGACGGATCACAGCGGTAGCCAGGAAATTCATGTCGGAACATCGCCAAGAGGGTGGCGAACTGAGGTGGGATTTGAGGCGGGCGGCGGGAACCTACTATTGTGATCAATCAATCCCCCACGTCGAGGGTGAACACGCGACAACTTCGCAGTTTTTGGTCAGACTTCGTAGCAAAATTCGTCAACGGTGTGTCGATCGACTAGCACGACGCGCGAGCGAGTGAAGGTTGGGATCCGCTCGCTTGCACATCGGGCGGGCACTTCCCCTTTACAAATCAAACTCCTCCGAAATCAACAAACCGTCAACGGTTTGTCGATTTTATCAGCCGCACTGCGTTCAAATCGAGCTGGAAACAACTTTCCGACCAAAGCCGGCCTGCACGCCGACTTTGATCTCTTACCGGATCCTTAACCAAGGTAGCCGCGTTCGTCGTGTTCGGCTAAGTCCAAACCAAGGATTTCCCCTTGGGCATCAATGCGAAGTCCAATCGTGTGCTTGATCACTCGCAGGATGATGTACGTCGCAATGATCGCGTAGATCGCACAGGACACCGCGGCGACCAATTGGACGGTGACTTGACTGACGATTCCGCTATCAAGGCCGCTACCGCCAAATTGCTTGGCTGCGAAAACTCCGCACATGATCGTGCCGATAAAACCGCCGACGCCGTGGACACCAAACACATCAAGCGTATCGTCGTAGCGAAGTCTTTGTTTGATCATGGTCGCAAATACGAAGCAAATCACACTCGACGTGGCTCCGATCGCGATGGCTCCGATTGGCCCCACCGAACCCGATGCAGGTGTGATCGCGGCTAGACCCGCAATCGCGCCCGTGGCGGCGCCCAACACACTCGGTTTGCCAAGCTTGGTCCACTCAATGGCCATC
>JBAUHR010000998.1:0-35785 GCA_049680385.1 Rubripirellula sp.
CCGACCGGACCCTCAAAATCCACAAATTCGCAAGCACCCACAGGGTACGAGGCCCGAGCCTGAGAGGGGGCTGCCTGCAAAAAACGGGCAACCCTCGTGGCCCCGCCAATCCGCTGGCGGGGGGAACAACTGGAACAGCGCCGATTGCTCGAGCGCTGTTCCGGTTGGGGATGTCCTGCTTAGATCAGGCCAAGAATCGCCGCATCGATTGCTGAAGAGGCTTCTTCCGGTTCGCTTGTTTCACGATCACTCGCGATCAAGTCCATCCAGTCGTCGGCATCGGTGTCGTTTGCCACCGAAGTATCAACCAACTTGGATTCGCTCGCCAACGATGTGATCGGCAAAACGTCATCGAGTTCGCGTTCCCAGACCGCGTCGGCCGAATCAGGCTCACTGCGTAGCACGTCGATTCCGATTTGCGAAATGCTTGTCAATGCATCGGCATCAACTTGTGAATCGAGAACCTGTTCACCACTGACACGGTTGTTGATCCGGCTCAGTTGGTTGATGACCCGCAGCGCGTCCAACGAACTAATCGTTTGGTCGCCCGAAACGTCAAAGTAATTCGGTCCACGGTCGTCCGCGGTAACCGGAATGCGTCCGTCACCGTTGCCGCTGCGAGACAGACGGTTGATGATCAACAACGCATCAATCGCGGTCACGAAACCGTCATCATTGACATCGCTGAATTCATCCGGGTTCTGCAAGCGGCTTGCGACCACTTGAACCGTCACCGTCGCAATGCTGCTTGGACGACCTTCGTTATCCAGAATCTGATACTCGAACTCATCCGATCCCACGAACCCAGGGAACGGCAGATACTGGATCGTGCCATCCGAGAGAGGAACCGCTTCGCCGCGACCAGGATCGGTCACGATCGTGATACTGGTCAAATCCAACGTGCCGTCTGGATCCGTATCGTTCGCAGAAACGTTGATCACAACGGCTTCGGCCAAGAACGTGCCCGCCGCGTCATCCCGAGCAACCGGGCTGGCGTTTGCCGAGATCGTGACAGTGGCTTCGGAACTGCGAAGTCCTTGATCATCCGCGACCGTGTAACGGAAAATGTCCTCTTCCGAGAAACTGTTAAACGGCGTGTAGATCAACGATCCATCAGTTTGAATTGCAAGCGAACCGAATGCCGGTTGCAACGTGATTTGAAGCGAATTGACGTCGATCGTGCCATCGATATCCGTGTCGTTGTCCAATACACGAATGACCGTTGGACCATTAGGGTTGAGCGTCGGAAGATCAGCGACCAATCGAGGAGCATCGTTGATTCCAGATACTGTGATCGCAACGGTCGTCAAGTTGCTGGTCAATCCAGCCGCGTCAACAAGCGAGTAGGCGAATGAATCGACCACCGAACCACCATCCGGAAGTGACTGTAAAGCAACCGCACTGGACGGATCATACGTGATCACACCCGTCGTTTGATCGTAGGTGACTCGAGCACCGCTGACCGACAACGAATTTGCCGGCATCACCAACTGAACTCTCTCTGATGTGTTGGTTAGCAGGTCAGGGTCAATATCATTGGCCAACAATTCTGCCACTGTGATTGCAAACGCGGTGTCTTCATCACCGGTGAACACATCCGAAACGGCACGCGGCGCGTCGTTGACTTCGGTGATGACAATATTGAATGCCATCACAGGCGTTTCAGCACCTTCCGAATCACGTGCAACCACGCTGATCGGAATCGGCCCAGCATTGACGCTGTTCGCATTCGGTGCCGGAGTAAATCGCAGAACTCCTGCGGGCGAAATCGTCGGTTGTTCGGTGAACAATGCGGCGAACTCCGCTGCCAAAGGCAGTACTTCAAAGGCAACCGTTTGCGATGACTCATCCGCAGGTCCAGGCGAAATGTTCGACGCTTGCAATGTGCTGAACGGTCCGCTGTCTTCAGGACGCGTGATCGTTGAATTGACCAGCGTGTAAGTCGGCGGATCATTGATCGCAGCAACATCAATCGTAAAGGTCCGCGGCGGGCTGCTGACCGATTCGTCACCGATGCCTGAGTCGCTAGGACCGTCGTCTTGCAAGACAACTTCGAACACAGCCAAACCATTGGCATCCGGACGAGTTTGATACTGCAGACTCCACACACCCGTGGCTTGGTCGAACACCGCTTGTGGCGGCGACGAGAACAGATCGGTATTGGCCGATGTCTGTGTGAATACGAACTGCAATTCCTGTGCGGGAGTACCACGGAATCCGGTCAATTCATCCGCTGCTGTTGATGGTCCAGCAAGCACATTGGTGACCCAGTCCGGAACCGTTACCAGACCTTGATCTTCATCACTAGAAACATTCCCGGCACTGCTGAATTGCGGCTTGTCATTGACCGGCAGCACTTCGAAGGTGACCGTGTTCGATGCAATCCGTGGATCGCTAACGGTCGCACCCGAGGATTCCACCGTGATTCCGTCATCGATCACCGTGTAGATGAACGAGTCCGTACCCACGAAGTTTTCGCGTGGTCGGTACAACAATCGTGGCGTGCCATCGGTGGTGACAAGCTGCAGCGAACCACCCTGAGCACTCGACTGCGGAACGGGTGATCCCAACGACACCGTTTGATTTCCGCCGACTCGCGGCAAGATGTCTGCGGATTCGTCCGTCGAGCCCAAGTTTGGTCCAGGGAAGTAGACGTCCAAAAGTCCTCGCGAAGTGTTGTCACCGTCGACAAGGATTTCGAATAGTCCGTCTTCCAACATCGTGAACGACAGCGGAGCTGCATTTGGATCAACAATCGGCGGATCGTTCACCGGATTGACATTGATTGTCAACGTTACTGGCACCGAAGAGATCAAGTCGCCGCGAGTGGTGTTGTCCGACAACGTACCGTCTCGGTTTTGGTCGCTTAACACGACTTCGAAACGGAACTCACCGAACACATTCGCAGCGGAACGGAACGTCAACAATCCGGTTTGCTCATCAATGGTTGGATAAACACTGAAGAAGTCTTCCGAGTCTTCGATTGGGAAGTCCAATGACGTCACCGTGAACTCGACCAATTGCCCCGTATTGACGTCAACTTCGTCGAATGCAGTGGTCGGTGGGCCAGCACTAATATTGGTCGCGTAATTGTCGAACTGAATCAACTGGGTGTCCTCTTGAACGGTAATGTCCAAGGTTGCCGTGTTGAATTGCGGACGGTCATTGACCGGCGTCAAGAACAACTCGACTCGGTTCGACGATGTCAAGCGATCTGGCACCAATGCCGACGCGGTCAAATCGAACGTTTCGCCACCACTCGGATTGTCGTCGCGTACCAAGTATGTGAAGGAATCCAGACCTGCAAACGACGAATTGAAGTCCGTCGGTGGACGATAATTCAAACCGATCAACTGATCGTTGGTATCGAATACTGGCGTCAGCACACCGCCACGATCGGTTGTGCGGAACAAGCCGCCTGTCGTCGAGGCATTTCCAGCACTCAAGAACTCAAGCGTCTGTGATCCACCTTCGAACGCACCAGCTTCATTGTCTGGACCAACATTGAAGACGTCCAACAGACCGACTCGGCTGTATCCGACAGCAGCAGCACGGCGAAGCGGGATGAAGTAGTCCTCGACCACGCCAGCCGCTTGAGTGTTGTCTTCACGCAGCGTGTAACGGATCGTTGCGTCATCGATGTTGCCATCGTTGTCGCTGTCGACGTTCGCAACCGTGTAAGCATCATCCGCATCGCGAGTGTCCGAACGAGGCGTCAATGTCGAACTGAACCGAGGAGCATCGTTCACTGGCCGTACATTGACCGTGAAGGTCGATTCCGTTTGACGAGGAACGAATCCAGCCGTTCCCGCTTCGGCATCCGTGGCGACGACAACAAAGGTCGCCGTACCAATCGCATCCGGTGCGGGATAGATCGTCAAATGCCCATCCGGGGTAAGTTCCGGCAGTCGCGTAAACAAACCGGCGGGAACAGTCGATGGACCGTTGAGCGCGACGGGGAAAGTGAACGACACCGTTTGACGCTCAACTTCGTCCGTCGCCGTCGCTGGTCCCGGCAGAATGTTAGTGACGAATCCAGCGATCGTCGTTCCCTGGCTATCATCACGCTCAAGCACATTGACCGAAGCATTTGGCACCGTGAAGGTCGGCGCGTCGTTCGCATTGTTGATCACCACGGTAACCGTTGCCGCGTTTGACGACCGAACCGGCGTCAAGTTGAACTGGGCACCGCCTTGTGGGCTGGTTGTCAAACCATCGTCTTCGATCACATAGGTGAAAGTATCGTTTGGACCGAACGGTGTTCGAGCGTTGTAGTCCGCGGTCGTAATCAATCGACCGGTCGTGAAGACGCCATCAACGAAATCAAATTCGTAGGTGCCGCCCTGGTCGCTTGCAAGCGTCAACATTTCAGCACCAACACCGGTCAACGATTGCACGTCAACCGTTCCTGCCGACGTGGTGAATGCGACCACTCGCAAGTTAGCCGTCTGCTCTGATTCGTTGAACGGAGCCACAAGCGTTGGATCGAATGTACCCGAGACGGCTGGTGTTTCACCTGCCGCACCCAAAATCAATTGGTCTCTTGTGAATACGAACGCGTCGCCTGTGCCAGCATCGCTAGACTCGGTGTACGACAACGCACGGTCAAACGCGACCGGTTCGTCATTGACCGGCTGAATCGAAACCGTAACCGTACCATCGACCGACGTCAGCGGCACAAGCGGACGAGTGCCCGTTAACGATTCATTGATGCCTTCGTCACGCGCCGAATAGGTAAAGATCACATCGCCGAAGACATTGGCTGCGGGTGTGAAGATGATCTCGCCACCAACTAACTCGACCGTACCTTGGGTACCATCGAGCATCGCGACCGACGTCACACTTAGCCCCGTGTCGTTCTGACTCGTTGGAGTGTTTTCATCAGCGGCCGTCAACGGTCCGCGTGAATCATTTTGCAACAAAAACGCAGGGTCGATCGTCAACGCAACGTCTTCGGTTGGTGTTGCACCACCGAAGGTTTCCCAGTCGGTCATGACGTTTGCAGCATCCGGGCCAAGTGGGCCTACCGAAATCACGTCGGCAATCAGTCTTGGCGGATCGTTTTGCGGAGCAACATCGATCGTCGCCGTTGAAGCCAACGAATCCAATGATGTCCCGTAGACGTACAAGTTATTCACCAAGTCAATCGCGACGCCATTGTCGCGAATCACATAAGTGAACGAATCCGTCAGCGTTGGCATCGCTGGTGGCGGATTGTCACGGTTGAGGTCTTCGCCGGACAAGTAACGCAATTCGATTAGCGAGCCGCTAGCGTTGAACAACGCAATCGCTGACCCACGATTCGTATCGAAAGGTTTACCGGCTGTCACACTGGACGCCGAGACTTCGACACGATCGGGATTCGCAGAGCCATCGCGAACTGCGGCCGAAACGCCAAGCATTGTGCCAGCAAGTTCGCTTTGAATTGCTACGGCCAAATTTGCAGCCGCCGAAGCGCGTGCGGCGGAAGACGCCGGATCCGCGAACTCATACACCGGCACACCAATGTTTCCGCTAGCAGCGGTCGCACCAGATGCCAGGAACTCGAACGTCGTCGCTTGTCCTGCGATCGTCAACGTGACCGTATCACCCATGACCGGTGTTACGTCCGCGGTTGTAGCTTGCGGTACGGCGAGCAAGTCAATGAACTGACCGCCCGCGGTTGCGGAAATTCCGAATACCGCAGCATTACTTGAAACGGCTGAAACAACTTCTGGTGTGAACGAAACGGCGATCATATCAGCAGTCGCAACCGCCGACAGAACCGGTGTGGTCGTGCCAAATTCAGCAACAATGCTTTCGGCCAAGCGAGTCGCAATCGTGGCTGTGGTGTCGCCTGCAACCAGCGGAATCGCGATCGTGCCGGCTTGAGCAATACCGCCAACGGGGACCAGTTCAAAGGTCGACGAAACACCTGCGAATGCCAGGCTGAACACATCGCCACTAACGGCGTCATTGATCTGCAGATTCAAGCCGAGGCCGCTGCTCGTCACCGTAACGTTACCAGCCGCTGAGGCTGTATTGGCTGCTGTGATCGGCGTCCCACCGGATCCTTCGACGGCCACGATTCGCAGTGACGCCAACTGATTTTCTTCGTTCTGCAACGCATCGTTTACCGCGTTACCGGATCCACCAAACGGCGGCACATAATTCGCGTCGGCGTCGGCAACCGCATCCACCAACAATTGATCCGCCGTGATGGTTAGCGGCAAATCTTCTTGGGCGATAAAGTCATGGTCGCTACCGCCTGGTGCGTCATTGACCGGCGCGACATTGATCGTCACGGTCGCGAACGAGTTCAACGAGACCGAACTTGAGCTTTCGTTCGGCTGAGTGCTCAAGCGATACGTGAAAGTATCGACGCCGTTGAAGTCAGGATTCGGTTGATAGACAAAGTGTCCGGTCGATGAATCAAGGCTGACCAACGTTCCATTGGTTGGCAAATCGCCAGCGATGTACTGTAGCGGCAAGAACGTGTTGACGGGCAACACATCACCATCGCTGATCGACAGTTCGCCATCGGCAAGTGTATCAAGCAGCGAATCTTCGTTGATCGAGTACGTATCATCGTCTGGCGCGGGCAGATCCACACCGATCACTTGAACGCGATAATCTTCGACTTCACCACCGATCGCAACACCCGTTGGCAGCAGGTTGCCCGACTCGCTGATACGAACTCGCATCCAAGTCGAGCCTTCGACTGCGTTGCTTGGCGTGAACACAGTCAACGTGTTGAACGATCCGTTGACCGGATCGCCGGTAACCGGAACGTTGGCCAAGACTTGCTCGTCAGCCTCGAACGTGTTGCTTTGGTCAAAGTCAATCCAAACGTGCAGCAGGCCGGCGCCAAACACTTCAACATCGACGTTGGTCCCCGCAGGATCCTTCGGATTCAGGAACCCAAGCACGTCTTCGGGGCGAACGTTGGTTGGATCCGTTCCTCGCTGCGTGAAGACACTGTAAGTGGTGCCGTTGGCGATAAGTTCGCCCTGCAGCACGCCGTCTTCGTCATCGGTCGCGTTGATCGTAAAGGCTGCGTTACCATTCTTGGCGATTAGCAAGCCGTCATCCGTTTGTGGCAAAGCACCACGAACGGCGGTTACCAACTTGGTCGTAATTTCCGACAGAGTTTCTGACGGACTAAACGTCACCGCGATATTGGTCCCAATCGGGTTAGCGTTTAATTCGAGCAGTTCGAACGTAACCACGGTTCCTTCGATCGAGATCGAAATCGTTTCGCCACCAAGAGGCATCGCATCAAGCGTCGTCAAGACGGTGTTCGGAATCGCCAATGGATCGATCGTGAAGATATCGGGCTGGCCACCGGGTGCCGTCGACGTGACAGTCACCAGCAATGGTGTATCGTCTTGGTCAACCGGTTTTCCGTCGGCTTCGCTATCGATGAATTTGCCTAGCCGCGGTAATCCTTCCGTACCGATGGTGTGGCGAGCGCCATTGTCCGCAACCAAAGTGCTGTAACTGACCGGAGCATCACCGAAGTCAAACACGACTTCTGGCATGATGATGGTGAATCGAGTCTCGTCGTTCGTGCGGGTTTCGCTGACCGGATTTCCGGCCAAGTCCGTGATTGCGGGTGTCAGAACACCAAGGTCGGTTACTGGTCCGCCCGCGACCGTACCACGCAGCGACGATGCGCCGGCGATCAAGATCGTTCCACCACCGGCTTCGAACGTTGACACAGTAAGCGGCGTCGAAGCAATGGCGCCTTGCAAGGTGGCAGCAATCGAAGTCCGTGGGCTCGTTGGCAAGTAATTCACCAAAATCGCACCACCACTGATGCCACCGGGAATCAGCCCCGCGGTACCACCGGTAACCGTTGTTGCAACCGCTGAAACGGCAACCGATGGTTCGCCGATGAAGAACGTGTCGCCGACCGAAGTCGCGAACAATTCACCTGGGAACGTTGCCGTGATCGCAGCGGCCGACTTGGCGGCAATTCCGCCGATCAAATCAGTCGGTTCCAAAACGACCAAGCGATTGGCCGAAACCAAATTTGGGTCGGTCGTGTAGATGAATGTTGACGAATTGCCACCGCTGGACACGGTGAACGTCTTGCCAGCGATTGTTGCACCGGTTTCAGCTGGTGGAACCGTCAGTGACAACCGACCTGCCACACCCGGTTGGCCCTGCAAGGCCAACGTGCTGCCTGTCAAATCGACCGAGTCGGTAACCTTGCCACCAAGGATTACGGTGCCATTGTCCGACGCGACTGCACCGCCCAAACCAAGTGGTTGGACTCGCACCGACTGGACAATTGCAGCGGCGATTTCCGCCGGCGTGCTTTCTCGGCTGATCGAAATGGCGACATTGGCAGGATCGGAAAGTGCTCCGTCGATGTCGAACTCAAACGTTCTGGTTTCGGTCGTGGTCGAGTACACAAAGGTTTGACCATCTGCGACTCCGTCGGGTTGTCCCGAAACTGTCATCCCTGGGCTCGCCGAAGTCACCGAGTGACCGGCAAGAGTGCCCAATTGGATCTGATCATCGTCGATCGCCACAGGTGCTAGATCTAAGAACTCGCGTACCGTTTGACCTGCACCGCCAGGGGCTGGCAAATTGAACGATGCCAAGACTGCGTTTCGCACCTGTGTCAACGTATTGGCCGAACCCAATTCAACCGGCACACGACCGCCCGTCGTCGATCCAGTCAAGTTGAACTCGAACGTCAACGAGTTTCCAGATGGCGAGTTGATCACAAACGTTTCGCGATCAACAAACGCGTTGTTCGCGCCTTCGACCGTCAACAATGTCGTCTGCGGAATGGTCAGTGCAAAGCCACTCTCGTATTCGAACGTAACCGCGTTCCCGTTTGCGTCCGTGACGGTCACTTGATCGCCATCGCTGATTTCGCTGCCCGCTGGTGCTTGGTAAGCGATGCGGGTTTGATTGTTCAGCGTGACTTCATAAACCGAATCGGTTCGCCACAGGCCAGCCAGCGGTGTCAGCCGAATCAATCGACTGTTGTCGCTGTACCCGAACGTGTAATCAACACCAGGAACCAAGCGTTGGCCATTTTCGGTCAACAGTACGGTTTCTTGCGTGATCGTGCGACCATCCGGACCGGAGCCCGACGGATCGGTCAGTTGGATTTCAAAGAATTCAACACTTCCCTCGGTCAATCGAACAAATGATTCCGACGGATCAATATCGCCGCCATCAATGCTGCTGCCCGAGACCGAAACAAAGTCGAGTGGTGAAACCAGCGTCGCGTTCGGACGCACAAAGTCAGCACGGTCAATCGCACCGCGATCGATAAAGACGTTCGAGCCAACACCACCAGGCGTCGTGACAGCCGGATCATCAAAACGAGGAATGCCATAAGCATCGAACAACGGCGCCAGAATTGGCGACGATGCGATGCCGACCGGTTGCTTAACGGTGTTGACGAAATTCGATCGGTCGTTCAACGATGCAAACGAACTGTCAATGACTTCCGAGCCAGCGGCCGGGATATAGATTCGGCCAGCCGGATCTTGGAACAGTTGAACGCCAACGGGGATCGAAATATTCGTCGTCGAAATCGGAATCGTCGAGTCGACGCCGGCACCTTGGAAGGCGTTTCCGCCGACTACGGTTGTTGAGCTATTTCCGGCAATGTTCAGCTTCGTGGCAAAGTCAGCCACGATGTTGTTCAGCACCGTCGGCGCTGCACCACCAGACACCGTGATACCGTTCCCCGTGCCATCGCCGACCACCGTGTTGTTGACGATTCGGCCAAACGGAACTGGGGCAGGCGAATTGTTGGCCGCGCCGATTTCGCCGGCAAACAAAATGCCCGTTCCACCACTTGCGATAACGACATTGTTACTGATCACGGTACCGGGAAGCAGTCGGTCCGTATTCGAGTTCCGCAGCGTAACGGTTGCGCCCGCACGTCGATCGAGAACCGAGCTGGTGAAGTTGGCATCGTCATCGACATTGACCGCACCTGGATCAAACGTCGCCCGAATACCGGTGTTGCTAAAGTCGCTGATGAAGTTCGACTCGATGATCAGTTGGCCTTGGTCACGGAACCGGTTGGTATCCCCAGAACCAAAGTGATAATCCGCCATCAGGACATCGCGAGTCACCGAGCCTGTCGGACGAATCGTCAACTGGTAATCGCCGTAGCTGCCGTTAAAGAAGAAGAACGAGTCATTGGACGCGACACGGACATAGTAGTAGCCCGATTCAGGTGCAACGAACCCATTGATCGATACTCCGTCGTTGCTTTCGCCCGGCGACCGCAATGTCGGTACCGAAGGCATCAAAGTAGGTACGCCATTGATATCGCGATAGATTTCAACCAACGCGTCATCGAATTCTGTCCCCAGCGTCCACCCGATCGTATCCAAATCGACATCGATCGAATCGGCTTGGTTCAAGTAGATCTTGACAATATCCGCATCCGCTGAAGGCGAAGTCGGAATCAACTCGTTGCCAGTGCCGGTGCCAACAGGATCGCCAATCTTACCAACAGCTACCAGCGTATCGGTCTTTCCATTCACGTAATCGGTCACCGTCGCTCGTGCAAAGGTGTCGAAGTAAATCGAGTCGGTTACGGTTTGCAAGTCATGATCGACCAAAGGAAGCGTGCGTGCTGATTCACGTCCATAGAACGTTTCCTCGGCTACCAGATCAACCTTCAAGAACCGACCGCTGCTTGGATTCAATTGGATCGAATCACCAAACAGTTCAACACGGTTACCTGTCATCGGACCGGCTTCGCTGCCATCCGTACCAGCGGCACGAATGCCTAGCGAATTCCGAGCGGCTGGGCTGTTGATTGCGTCGCGAATGTTGCGAGCAACCAAGCTTGTTTCATCACTATCGGCGCTGAACGCAGCCCCCGTACCGGTCGCCGAGAAGGCAACAGGAACACGTCCCGATGTCACATTTCCATTGCTGTCGAATTCGAACGTGACTTTGTTCGTGCCATTGCTGAGCACAAACGTGTCACCATCAACCAAGTCAGCGCCCGAGGGCACAATCAAGGTGACGCCGTCCGCCAAGCGATCATTCGTGTCAAATGACCGACCGAAACCTGATTGTTCATCCAATCCCAAACGAATCGGATCGTAGTCTTCGAGAATGCCATACTCTTCCGAAGTACGAACTTCCAACGTGTAGCTACCGACCAGGATTTCATTCGGGAACTCAGGAACCTGTTCGTCGTTGAACGTAAAGGTTCGTTGTTCCGGCAACACGCTAAAGTTACGGTTCGTCGGCGCGTTATAGACCACTTCCCCACGCTCGGCAAAACCGATCACGATGTCATCGATGTAAACACCTTCGACGGTGTTATTGCTGCCTGGTCGCGTATTGAACTGAGAACTGGTGACTGCCGAACTCGCTGCGGCGCCAAATTCGTCACCAGGCAAGAACGAACTAAAGCCGATTGACGACGTGTTTCCGAATTGGTTTTGGTTGTAAATCCGAATTCGGTTCGTCGCGTATTCAGGGTAGTTTGCGATCGTCGCGGTGGTGATTCCCGTCAACGGATCAACGTTTCCGATGCCGTTGGCAAGCGCAAGCCGGACTGAATCCCGAACCTCCTGCATCGTCATCGAATTGGCGTAGAAAATCGGCACACTTCCGTCAGGAAGATTCTGGAACGCCGTCGGACTATTAAACCCGGACGGTGTCAGCTCAAACGACTCCGCTTCGCTGGCGACGATTTGGTTGCCGTTTGCGGTCGCCAAAAGTGTCGGTGCCAAGGTTTGCAACTTCGTCGCAATCTTCGTCGCGAGGTCAGTCGCCAAATCGGTCGGCGCAATGAAGACGTCGCTCGGCAGTACTGCCGCACCGGTCGTCAAACGAAGCGTCGTTACCAATCCCGCTGGGTCGGTAAACGAGATCAATTGACCGTCCGCGATCGTTGTCGGGTCCGGGACATTGAAGGCCGCGCCTCGTACAAATTCAAACGTCGTGAAATCGAATCCAGTGTTGCTGAACAAACTGAATCCGGTTCTAGGTGTCACATCCGTACCGGCTGGAACTTGCAGTTCGGTCAGGTAACCGGTCGACGAAAATTGGCTCTGCATACCGCCGGCGGTTGAGAAGTCAAACCGCAGTTGAACGTTGTTGTTGCCCGCCAAAGGCGACAGGTCCACACGTGCTTGACGCCAATCACCGGTGTTCTCGAACGTCTCTTGAATCGGAATGCCACCGTTGAGTGCGAAATAGTCGTACTCGTCACTTGATGGGACATTACTAAAGCTTCGGTACGTATCGTTGGTGGTCAGCAGTACCCACTGGCCGTCATCGCCAGCCGCGAAGACACGGAACGCATCAACTTGTTGATTGTTGATGCCGTTGCTTGGTGGATCGTAGTCGTCACCGTCTTCAGTTTCCAAGAAGTAGTTGAAGTACAAAGTCGGCTTATCGCCCGCGGCGTAGCCTTCCAAACTCATTGGACGGCTAACGACACTACCGTGCGCGCCACCAGGGTTGAGTGTGCCGTTCCCACCTTCGATCGCGTTGTTGGCAGGATTGCCGTCAATTTGAACGCCGAAGTACAAACTGGATCCGCCCAACAAGCGAATGCGTGACTGATCCGGGTTAACAAACAGTCCATGACCATCGTCCGTGCCGCGGTCCGTCGTTTGATGCCACAAGTTTTCTTCACGGATACTGAACGCAACACCATTCGGTGAGACACCAAGCTCGTTGCCAAAGGAATCCACGATCGGAATCGACGCGCGTCCATCGACAAGAACATGTGCCGGTACAACCCGATTGGTCACCGGATCGATTTGCATCGTGTAAATCCAGCCCTGCGCCGTTGTTCCGAATAGAACCTGCGAGTACGGACCAAGACCTGTCGTTCCCACTCGTTCAGTGATACGAGGGCCCAACGTCAAGCTGCTGAATTCAACAAAACCGTTGAAATTCGAAATGAAGTCATCCGGGTCCGGTGTGACGAGACCGTGATTGGTCGCGTTGATCACATCGTTGTAAGTGTTTAGTGGATCGCCGTCGGCATCCGAGGCACGCTGATCAAACGGGTTGAATGTGTAGACGTAACCTTCTTCGGTCACCGAATACATCAGGCTCGTCCCTTGAATCGGGTCGATGGCCATGCCGACGATGTTTCCGCCGTCTACGAAGTTCCCATCCAAGTCGGCGGGTGAATCGAGAAACTGTCCGGTATCGACAACGCCAACTTCAAACTTGTTCGACGCCACGCCAAGGTTTTCAGAATACGGCGCATTACCGAAGTTGCGGTCGGTATTCGCCGCGGTGCTGCCGCGGTTCGTTGCGGCACCATTATTGGCTTCCATCGAATACAGAATGTTGTGCCGGATCGGATCGAGAACCTCACCACGTCCGAAGTTGTCACGATACCCCAGCGCGTACGCTCTTTCCCCATTAGGAATGTTTGGGTTGTTTGAAGGGACTGCCGACGTGTTGGTTGACGGTGCGAACGCGATTGCCTCGATAATCAACTGAGCGTTATCATCGCCTTCGGTTCCCGTGCCAGCCTGGTTGTTTCGGCGGAACGTCAACCCATCGTCACCAGACTGGTTTGCTGAACCATCCGTGGAACTAACGTTCAGGAAGTTGCCGGTATTACCATTGTTTTGCTGGCCATTGTTTGGCCCAAGGCTATAGGCGAACAGTTCGCCGTCGCGGCGAATTGCCAAGTCACCGACTGGTTGTGAGAACTCACCAAGAGTCCGTTCCAACAAACCCGTAAACGGATCGATCGTGATCACGCCCGTTCGGTCATTGGCACCACCGGGAATGCCGCCGTCAAGCGACAAAAACAGACGCACGTCTTCTAGCTTGTAGGGAACCAACGATGTTTCATCAAACACAGGTTCCAACGATGGCAGTTCAGCCGCCGTCTTCACAAGCACCGTTTCGTCACTGCTGAAGAACGTGTCACTCGACGAGTTGACGCCCAGCGAAACGTCAAAGAAGCCTTCTTCGACCAATCGTCGAGTCGAGTCGATTGGCAGGATTCGAACATTCGCCGCCGTTGGGTTGTCTTCGAACAACTGATTCAACGTCGAAGGAATCATCTGCGCACTGCTGACAACGACGTAGTACGTCCCCACCTGCAACTCAACTGGACCGATGTAAGCATCCAATGTACCGGCGGATCCACCCGCCAGATTCGTCATGTCGTTGCCTTCGGTCGGCCGGCCCTGGTCATCCGCGATGTTCGAGTCACGGCTATGCAGGACCAATCGCCCGGCGGCGTTGAAGACCGAAATCGACGTATTGGCACGGCCAAGTTGGTCAGCGTAATCGATGTCAAAAGTCGTCGACACGAATCGATTTTCGCCAATGATGTTCGGCTCTTGCGACTCATGGAACAAATCGACTCGATAGACGTCGATGTCTTGTTCGGACAACAACCCAAACTGAGGATCGGTTGCCAAGACTTGATTGCCAAGCACTCCGCTGACGCGAAGCGAGCCACGATCCGATAGTGCGAGAGCACCAAGAGGGTCGCCGTTAGCATTCGCGAACTGAGCGGTGCCTTCGTCACCACCAAACGCTGTGCCACCGTCGTTGACGTCCAATCCGTTCGCATCTAATTCTTCAGCGTGCTCGCCGGCAAGCGGCGAATGCAGCGGTGCGGCAGGAATGTCGATTGCGTTGAAGGCGTAGCGAATGTCGGACAAGCGAATCGTGCTGCCCGCAACTTCATCGGTTTCGCCCAATCGAATCGACAACTGATATTGTCCGGACGACAAACCAGCACCGACAAGTGACGCCGTCGTCAAACGCGATGGGAAATCACCCGGACGCAGGTTGCTGCTGCGAACGCGAACGTAATAGACGTTGTCAGGGTTTGCGCTATTACCTGGCAAGACGACTCGCATCCCAGCGTCAAGCGCGTTGGGGTTCTCGACGACATCTTTGCCGGTCTTAAACAGCGGCAACACTTTGTTCGTGCCGATGTTGTTGACCAATCCGTTTGCGCCGGTTGGCGTCACTGACTCAGTCACCGAGTTGTTGCTGAGTGCCAGAATGTTCCCGTTGACGTCAATCAACTCAACAACCGTGTCCAAGCCAAAGTTGGTGTCGTCGATGTCGATGAAGACTTCCGTGCCACCACTGGCTCGGAAAGTGTAAACATCGATGTCACTATTTTGACTTAATGAACCACGAACATTGAAACCAAGTCGTCGATTTTCGTCAGCCGTGACCTCGCTTTGCGCAAGCGCGCCCAGGATTTGTGCGTTGGACGGGATCGCGTTAACACCCGACGAGGTTGCCACCGAGCGTTCGGCTTCGGGAACGAAACTAACGTTTCGATCGTTCGCGCCGGCATCAATCACCAACCCAATCCAGTCGCCTGAAACCGGAACCACGTTTGCGTTGTCGGTATCAAGCTGCGGTTGTCCACTTGGTGTGAATCCGGCACCGACGGTGTCGTCGTTGATCGTCGTCAACACAACCGGGAAGCCAGGCTGGCCGATCACTTGCAATGTGCCACCAATCGCATCGGCGATATCGGTGCGATAGTTTTCGGCAACCAGCGAACCACCGGTTTGGAACTTCACGACCAGGCTTCGGTTCGGATCGCTCTTCAATCGCAGACCGCTACGTTGGTATTGGTGCGCGCTGATGACTTTCTCTTCGACCACGTGAACGATGTCGGTATCGTCCCAAACGCTTTCAGTCGTCAACACTTCGTTGCGAATGAACAAGCCATTGATGCCGTTGTTGTCCAACTTATTAGCCGAGATCAATGGACCTTGGTTGTCACCATCGGCGACAAACACATCAATCACACCGGTACCACGGCCATGGTCGCGCACCGACAAGTAGTTCAGCGAGTCGGGGTTGATGCTGATGGCAGCGCCAAGATTGTCGACGATCGTGTTGTCAACCAACACAGGCTGGGCACCGCGAATGAAGATCGTAGCAGCGCCGTTGAATCCGATTCCGTCACGAATATCGAATCCGGCGTTGTCGCCATCAGCGTTGTTCGAGAACGTCGAGTGAGCAATTCGAACGTCGGCTTGCAAGATTTCAACAGGGTTGAAGAAAGCCAAGTTACCAGACGTCGCGCTGTCGCCACCGGCAAACGAGATCGTTGCATAATCGATCGACGCAGTACTACCTTGGCGGAAAACCAACCCAGCCCAGTCGCCCGGCGTCGGGTTACCGGCAAGTCCATCGTTATTGGTGTCGAACGTGCCACCGGCACCGAAACGGTCATCCAATCGGCTGGTAAAGACAACGGGATTGCCGTCTTCGCCTTCGGCGTAGAAGTCGGCACCAAAGGTGGCTTCAATCCGAGCGCTTTCAAGCTTCACCACCAAACCTGGGTCAACGCTCAAGCGAGCATTGGTTCGCGGCAGCAGCCGAGTATCAGTAGTGGCCGCCAATGCAGCGTCCGACAAAAGTCCACCACGAGTGACACCGGTATCTTGGAACGCACCCGTCGCACGGTCCAGCGCGGCGACCAACACGTAACCGCCACTACCATTGCTGCGGTACAAACGACGCCCGGCGTACTCGTCAGGCGCGGCTGGCAAATTATCCAGCGTTACGGCGCCACTGTTAGTGATGTCAACGCTTCGGGTCACATCGCTTGAAAGCGATTCAAATCCGTCAACGGTAACGAACGTAATTCGATAGTCGATCGTTTCGCCGTTGACCAGCGTTCCGATGCCTGTCCCCGGTGTTGGCAGAACCGTCACACTGACCACGTCAGGCCGAGTTTCCAAAAGCAACGGACCGCCCGGTTCACCTTGCAGCACCAAGACTTCGCTAAGGGTGTGAACGATATCGCGATCGTCAAAACGACCACTAACTGTCATCGGCTCGGTCTGACCAGCCGCCGGTGTCAGAACGCGAACGAACAAACCATTGATCGAGTTGTCGGTCAATGTGTTGCCGCGAATGAACGGACCAACCCGGTCGTAATCGCTCGTAAAGGTCGTACCGAAACGATCCAACGATGCCTGTTGATAGATCGGTGCAGCGAAGTTTGTTTCAGCGAACGAGTTCGGGTCGGCACTGACGGCAGCGTCTCGCGAATGGCTGATGCTGTTGTAGATCAACGTCGGACGCGACTGGCTCATCTGTAGCGGCGTCACCGACGGATCGGTCAACTGAACGCTACCACCGCCGTAACGAATGTCGGCGTGTGAAACGTAATCCAAGAAAATGCCTTCGGTTTCCCAAACGGGACGGCCTTCGGAATAATCAAAGTCGTTACGGAATTCGATACCAGCCCAGTCACCAGCGGTTGGCGTCGTGGTCAGCAGGTTCGTGTCGAGTCCCAACAGCGCACCGCCACGACTCTCTTCGCGATAACTGGTGATGTCGACGGTACCATCAATCACGGTTCCATCTTTATCAACGATCGCTGGCGCACCAAGGACTTGCAACGCGGCAAGCGAGCGATCTTCGTCGACCGTTTCACTACCGACACTGATCTTTGCATTTCGCAGTTTCAAGATCGCACCGGCGTCAATCATGACGGTCACGCCCTTTGGCACTTCCAGCGTTTCGCCGTCGGCCAAGATCGAACCGCTGCTAGCACGGCCGATTTCGTAGGCACGGTTGTCGGCGGTCGTTTCGATCAATCCGTCCGCACCACCATCCGGCAACAGTCGCACGATGTCGCCAGGCTGAGCCTGACCGAGCGCATAGGCAATCGTTTGCAGCGGCGCTGCAATCGTTCCGCCCGCCGTGCTATTGGACCCATCGCGAGCGCTAACAAACAGGGTCCGTGGCTCACCAACGGTTGCCACGTCGCGGGTCTTGGCAACACGGAACCAGAAGTTGAAATCGCCGCCCTGTTGTCCGTCCGAGTCGCCATCGAGGCGAGACTCGTTCGCGTCAACAATGCTGTTGAATTGATCGCCTTGGAAACTGATTCGAACGTCGTAACGACCTTGCGAAACACCACCATTGCCGCTGCCGGCGATATTCGGGTTGTATTCGTCATTCCCAGCCGCCGTGATCCCCAGAACATAAGTCGCAACCGCGCCACCCGAATTGGGACCGACGTCGACGCCGATGAACGAGTCATCGCCATAGAAGTCACCATTCCGCGCGACCAAATCGTATTTGCCGGTTCCCGCGTTGAGTTTCCAAAGTTGCAGATCCGAATCCAGCAAACTGGTTTCAACCAATCGCTCGGCAAACGACTCGATCGAGATCCGTCCCGACTCAGCCACTTGGAATCGGTACAAGTCAGCATCACGGATTTCGGGCCGGTGCAATGCTTGACCGGGGATGATGTCACTAGTGCTTAGAAAGTCCGGCTCGATGCTGAACCCGGGGACGCCACCGGTGTTGGGGAACAACGACGCGTTGTAGAGCGCCGGATCTGATCCACTGGCCGTTCCCGGAACTTCGGCAAACGTGCTTCCGATTCCCAACAACGAACCAACACCACGCAGTGCCTCGGCAAACCAACTTGGTCGATCATCGGGACTAAGCCCGTATCCATCGAACCAATTCTCACCCGCATCAAGAATCAAGACGCCCTTCGTTGGGTCTTCATCGTTGACACGGAATTCCTGGTAGGGAACACCGGGCCCTGTCGACGCCGTTTCCACTAGCGCACGAAGGTCACCGGTAACGATCTGCAGTCCCTGATCTTCGGTTTCAATGAACTGGACACCCAAATTTTGGGAATACAGATCCAAGATCTCACGCGTGCGTTGCTTCTGGGCAGGCGTGATCGCATTTTCCAACTGCAACGACGACGCATCGGTGCCGTACAGATTCGCAAAGTTGTAAAAGAAGATGTCGACGCCGTCGTTGGTATCGGCACGTCCAACGATCGGTGAATCTCGCCGGTCCTCGGTATCGATTCCAGCGACTTCGATGCCGGGCCAGCGGATCGTGTTACCGTCGGTCGCTTCGATTTCACCATTGACCGTCACGCTAGAATCGCCAGCGGTACCAAAGGTGACCCCAAGATTCTGCGCTGTGGAGAAAGTGTCGCCCGCATCCGTTGTCAGGTCGGTCGGGACCGGTGGCAACGTCGTCGGCAACGCTTGTGACGAACCAACGCGCAGTCGGAACGTTCCAGCACCGTCAACGGTGAAGGCACCCAGGTCCATCGCAAAGGTCAACGTGGCACGATTCAACGCTGCTTCGTACACGATGCTAGTTGGTTGATGGGAAACGCCGTCGTCGCCCGTTTCAACCGTATCACCGGTGAAGTAGAGATTGTAAAACTCGGGACGAACCACCGACGGATCGCTAGCCGTGCCCGTCGAAGCAATCACAGGTGTGGCTGCGTTGCCCAGTGGATCATCGTTAAAGTAAACGTGGATCGTGTCACGAAGCTGCGTGCGCGGCGTTGTGGTGTAATCGATCGGTTGCGGCACGACGGCGACGACTCGAGGCCCGACCTCGATGTTCATCAGGATGTCTTGACTAGGCGACAGCGTGTTCAGCGTTGTTGTCGGCTGGAACAGATCTCCGTCCGTATTGCGAAGCCCGACCAAACCACTGGCCGTGTTGTCAAAACCGGCGATCGAGATTCGGTATTGATCATCCGGCAAGTCCGATGCAAATCGTGCGATCACGATTCGCGAGCTATCACCCAATCCGATGAAGCCCGGCTTGATGTCAATCTCGTTGCCTTCGGTGAACCCACCGTCGCCACCCGACGCGGTGAACTGAAAGGCCGACAGAGTCGCCGGATCAATTTCTTGGCCACCATCAAATCGAAACGTCACTTCGCGTGGCGATTCGAATAGAGGGTTATTCCCCGCCAAATTGAATTGAGCGCCCGAATTGCTCGCTACTGAAATCAAACGCGGACCGAACTCGGCCGCGAGCAATTCTCGCTTTTCGAGAGTTTCGTGATGAAGGCTTCGCGATGCGGTGCTAGAAGTCGATCGGCGGCGAAGTGTTCTTCGTTTGGTCATGGTGACCTGGCCTTAAGAAAGGTGCTATCTGGGATGATCAGGATGCCAGATCGAATCCCAAACGGGAAAATCTCGATCTGTTTATTAATTCAGCTATTTCGTTTCGTTTCTGGCCCATCCATCGGCCACGCGACCGGGCATCATGCCCGGCCTGTTTATCCAACGGACGCTAGTCCAAGTCGAATCCGTCCACGGTAAATGCGTCCCACATCGTCGCCAACGCTTCGTCGACACTTTCTGGCTCAGATGGGGTGGTGGGTTCCGATTGAACCGCCAATACCGCTTGTTCGGCCGAGGACGAACTGATTTCGAATCCAGTCGCCAAGACCGCGTCACGCGGGTCAATGCCGCCGATATCGCGATCCGAATCCGAATCGGATTCCGAACCAGCATCGTCATACGTCGAATCGATCAGTTGGATTTGGCGTCCCGCCAAGCCGGCCGAACTGGCCGATGCAAAGCCGGTTGTCACCGCGGCGGCAACCGAACCACTTGGCAACACCAACTCGCTCTCAACCAACTCACCAGCCGAATTGTTGATTCGGCTCAACTGGTTGATCACCTTCAACGCGTCCGCAGCCGAAACTCGGCCGTCACCGTTTGCGTCAAAGTAATCCGGTGGCGGAGCACCAATCGAGCTGACCGGTACAAAGCTAGCACCGTCCAGGCTGCGGCTTAGGAAGTTGATCACGCGAAGTGCGTCAATTGCCGAGATCACGCCGTCGGCGTTGACGTCTTCGGAAAGCGAAGTCAACGGGTTCTGGTAACTGGATTGGTTCAGCGTCAAAGTCACCGTGACAACGTTGCTGAAGCGACCAGTCGAATCGGAAACGCGATAGGTAAAGCTATCCGTTTCGCCCACGCTGCCTTCTTGGCTCTCGTAAGAGAACGTTCCGTCGGTATTCAACTGCAACGCACCCTTGGCCGGTCCCACGACATTGTTCATGTCGATCAAGATGGTCTCGCCATCGGAATCAGAATCGTTTCGCAACAGACCGGCTGATGGATTGACGATTTGCAAGCGCCCGCCAATCGGCACGTTGTAACCGTCACTAACGGCAATCGGTGCGTCCGGTACGCCGGCCACGTTCAACGTGAACGAATCGCTAACGCGGAACGAGCCATCGGTCGCCGAGATCTCGATATCCACTGATCCGAACTGATCCGGCTTCAACGTGATCCGCATCTCATCGCCAGGGAAGGCGATCGATTGGACCAAAGGATGAGCCGCGATCTGAGCCGTCGTTGGGTTGACGATATTTCCAAGGCGAGCAACGCCGTAAGTCAATTGCTCGTTGTCTGGATCGGCAAATACGCCGCCCAAGTCTGCAATCACAACTTGGTCTTCGGTACCCGCCAACGGATCAAGTGTGCCGATCACGCTCGGTGGATCCGGCGTGTTGCTGACCGTCACTGGGATCTGAACCGTCACACCCGCGTTGCTAGTATCGGTCGCAGTCACCGTCAACGTCGCCGTTCCAAAACTGAACGGTGGGTACTCAACAACCAACGTGTTGTCGGTCAAAGTCGTTGCCACAACCAGTGGGTTGCTACTCGTAACCGCAAAGGTCAACGGATCACTTTCAGGATCGCTGAACCACGTTGTCAGGTCATAGGTGACCGTTTCGGACTGCGTCTTGCTCTCGTCGCGAGTGATCGACGTCACCGCCGAGTTACCGTTGATGCCGATGAAGGACGGATTGTTGTTCACACCGCCAACATTGATCGAAACCGCCCCCGTGGCGACAGCGCCAAGGTTGTCGGCGACCGAATACTGGAAGTTATCAATTCCGCTGAACAAGCGTGGCGGCACGTAGCGAAGATTGCTGCCTTCCATGGTGACCATACCACCATTCGATGTCGCAATCGGGAACTGACTGGCTACCAACGAAACCGTTTGACCGGCAGTGACTTCATCATCCGGTCCGGCTGTGTCGTTATCCAAAACTCCCGCAGTCGTGCCGTTGGACCGAATCGGAATCAACAGGGCAACGTCTTCTTGGCCAACGTAATTGTCGGGCTGAGTTCGTGGTGCATCGTTGACTGCTTGGAACGAGACCGTCACGGTACCGAGCTTGCTCGAAACTTCACTGACTTGGCCCGCACCAGGAACATCAGCGACCGAGTAGTTGAACGTGTCAACAGCCGTACCGTTATAATCAGCCGGTGGCGTGTAAGTCACGCTCAGACCGTTGTTGCTAATGACAACCCGGCCACCAAGATTCGTGAATCCGGATCCTCGCGAACTTGACACACTATTGATCACAAGTGGTTGACCGGTCTCGTTCGCAGGGCCCGACGCGTAGTTCGAAGCGATCAAGCCTGGCAAGAAAACACCGTTGACGGTCGTATCGGATGCCGCAAACGTTTGCACTTCGTCTTCGAGAATCGATCGACTTACGATCACGTTCGTGGACGTTGCCACGGGTGGATCGTTGACCGGATCGACGGTGATCGTGACCGAAATTGGATGCGAACTAACAAGCTCGTTCGCTGGGTCCAAAGGATCAACGTCGCTGACGCGAGCGAAGAAATTCACCACGCCGTTGAAGTCAGCAACCGGTGTGAACGTGAACGTTCCGTCGCTGAACAAATTCAGCTCGCCCGCGGGATTTCCCGATGGCATCAACAGAGTTCGAACCCCAACATCGTCACGGAAGATTGCAACGGCGTTTCCGTCGGTATCAACGACACCAGACAGCAGACCATTGTCGTTCGCAGCCGACGTCAATGCACCGCTGCCGTCGAGAGCTTGCAACGTGCGATCTTCGTCGACGGTGAATGACCGAGTGGTGGACGAAATCGTTGGCGGCAATCCCGGCAGCAACGTCAAAGCGTAATCTTCGACTTCACCCGACAAAGCCAAGCCAGTCGGGGTCAAGTTGCCTTCGCGTGACACGCGGAATCGAGCGTACGTTTCGGTCGGTCCCGTTGGAACCGGCGCAGTTGCTGGAACAACGATACAGAAAGTCCGCGTGTTCAATTCACCGGTGTCGGCGAAAATATTTGAAACCGAGCTCGTCAAGTTTGCAGGACAAAGTTCGTCACGACGCGCTTGAGTCGTGGCGTTTTCAACCATCGGCAAGACTTGTTCGCCCGGATCGTCCCAGTCGCCGTCAGCGTTGAAGTCGATCCATGCTTCGACAATCCCAGCCCCCGTCACGCTGACGTCAATCGGCATGGCAACGCCACGGTTCAAGACACCGGCAGGGTTCGTATCGCTAGTGAATACGACACCGTCTTCATCGTCCGCACTGACCACAACCGTTGCACTGGTCGACCGAATCGAGGCTGGCTTAAGCGGGCTTTCGTTGATTGCCGCAATGATCGCCGCAGTGATCGACGTCGGCGAAGTTGGATCGGCGGGCGAGATCGCGAAGTTGTCTTCGTCGAACCGGCCGTTCAGATCAAACTCCAACGTCGCTTGCGCCACGCCGGTGTCGATCGTGATCGTGTCACCGTCACGCGTCAAAGGATTGACCGCACCGGATTGCACCACGATTTCCAATTCGCCATCGGTCACCGTGACACCAAACAGCAGACCGCTGCTAGATCCTGAAATCTTGGTATCGTCACCATCGGCTGCCACACTTGGCGAACCATCGGTGTCCGAATCCACAAACTGACCTAAGAACAACGAGTCATCGACCACGTGACGTGGGCCATTGTTCGCATTGCTGGTCGGGTAACGCCCTGTCACACCCGCAACTGGATCCGGCGCGTCGCCATAATCCAGTCCAACCGTTGGCATCAGGATGGTGAACTGAGTCGTTTCGTCGCCACGGTTTGGCTCGAGCGGGTTGCCGGCCAAGTCGGCGATCGCTGGCAAAGCGTAGTTCGAAATAGGTCCGTCAAACGACGCACCACCGAGGACGAACAGCGAATCGCCGCCACGATTTTCGGCTGACAAGGTTGTCACTGGTGTTTCGCCAGCAACGTTGACGCTGTTGATCGCGTTGATCAACGCCTGTTTCACTTCCGCAGCACTGAACGCTGGCGAAATCCGCACTGGCGTTGCTCCACCCGGGATACCAATCAAGTTCAATGTTGGTGCTGAACTGACATCGATCACAGTCCCCGGCTGATCATTCAAATTGACGCGTCCTGTCGGATCGCCATTCCCATCCAATTCGGCAACCGCGTTGAGCTGCAACAGTCCCTTATTGTTGTTGATCGCAGCCGCCAAGCTGATTGCGACATCGCCGACGCTACTGCCCGTTTGGAAAGCAACTTGCACATTGCCAGCGGTGGTACCACCGCCGCCAACCGCCGCTTCGAATTCAAACGTGACTTGTGTCGCACCTTGACGGATCGAAACCGTTTCACCGTCACCGACGATGCCACGGCGAAGCGACGAACCGCTCAGCCCCGGAATCACCACAAATGGGTTCGTCGGATCAGTGAATCCATTGGCATCGACTCGGTTGGAAGCAATCCGTCCAAGCGAAATTTGTCCAACGCCACGATTGATTGCCGTGATCCCAACACCGGCACCATTGATCGCGGTGACCAAGTTATTGGCGACGATATCGACGGTACTGAACGCGTCGTAAGCAACCACAACCGACGTGCCGGCACGCGGTGGGGTGGTATCAAGATTGTTCTTAAATTCGAACACCACGCTGTTGCCGGTGTCGTCAATCAACAGCAGCGAACTGCCCGTCGTGATGCTGCCACCACCGTCAAGCGGCAACGTTAGCAGCAGTGGGCCGAAGACCTCGATCGTCGACGCACCTGTCACTGACGGTGCTCCTGTCAACTGCAACGAACGTCCGGTCAACGTGACGCTCAACCCTTCTTCGCCGCCAACTGTAACCACGCCGCCTGCGATCGGTCCGACACCGTTGAGTGGCAACCCCGTGATCGGTGGCAACGTGCGGATGGCGTTGGAAATCAGTCCCGCCAATTCGTCGGCGGTTGTCGCGCGATTCAAGTTGATCGGCACGTGGTCCAAACCAACCATGTCGTTGATCAAGCCACCATTGGCGTCTCGTTCATCCGTTCGGTTGAGTTCCAAAATCGATGGTGCAGAACCATCGACGGAGGTGATCACAATCGTGTCACCGTCGACTGGTGTGCGACTGACGCCGACAACGCCTAACAATCCACCAACGACGGATGCTGAACCATTGACGGGCAGATTCAAGTAGACCGACAATCCGTCGCCCGCAAGTGAGCTGGTCAATCCCAACGCCGATGCATTGATTGCATCTCGCATTGCGATTGCAACATCAGCGGCACTTAGCCCGTTGACGTCGATGACCGTCGCACTCGGGTTCGTGGTCGCACCGTTGGTATCAAATTCGAACGCAACCGTCGCGTTGCCGTTGTTCACAAAGAACTGGTTGCCATCTTGAATTCCAGCAGGGCCAACGCCCGTTGCCGGTACTCGCAGCGCCAACGTTCTAGCCGCTTGGACCAAACCGCTTCCCGTGGTGCTTGCCGTCGCACCAGCTTCGGCACCGATCACCACTCGTTTGCCGAGCACGCGAACGTCGACGTCGAGCGATCCGCCTTGAGTGATCGTCTGAGTTGCGATCGCCGTGCGAATGTTCTGGGCGATGCCTTCCAGGAACGTTTCCAGCAATGCCGGATCCGTTGGGGTTTGCCCCGATGGCAGCGTGATCGCAACCGAACCAGGCAACTTAACGCCATCACTATCGAGTTCAAATACGATCGCCGGATTGACGCCGTCATTGATGCTGAAGATGTCTCCATCACGAAGTCCACCTGCATTGGTGCCGACTTCGGGAACAATCAGAGTGATCGTTTCAGGTACAGTCAGTTCGTAGCCTGATTCGAACTCGAACGCCAAGGTTCCGCCATTGTCATCGGTGATCAACAACTGATCGCCGTCCTTGACCAGGCTCGGATCTGGCGCGGTCAAGACGGTACGGTCTTGGTTGTTCAGCGCGATCCGATACGAACGATCGTCTTGCCAGATACCGGCCAACGGCGTCAGCGTGATTACGTTTTGCGTCTTGTCGTAACTGAACGTGTAATCGAGACCTTCGGTCAACAGACGCTCGTCTTCGAATAGCGTCACGTTCGCACCGGCGGATCGCACGCCGTCGATTGCTGGAACAACGACGGTATCGTCGTCGATCCCCAAACCACTGAATGGATCCGAGGAATCACCTGTGTCACGAAGCTGGATTCGGAACTCGCGATAAACGCCACCGGTCAGACGCAGGAAACCGGTCGACGGATCAACGTCGATGCCTTCGGCGTCATTGTCCATTGGCACGTTGATGATCGCCGCGGGGCCGACAAAGTCCGCAAGTTCGTTCGAACCGCGATCCTTGAAGATCTGGCTTCCCAAACCGCCGGGTGGTGCCACGTCGGGATTATCCGCACGCAACACACCATTGATGTCACGATTCGGAGCCAGCACATTGCTGATCGGCAAGCCGACCGAATTGAGCAGTCCGGCCAAGCGATCGCGTTCGGTCAATGAATTGACCGAACTATCAATGATCACCGAGTCCGATGCGGGCAAGAAGTTGCCGCCTTCGGGATTGACGAACAACGAATCGTTGTTGCCAAGGGTGATGTTGAAGTCATCCGTGCCGCCATTCACGTTGCTTGGGCCAGGCGTGATGCCGATGTTGCCGTTCGCAACGAATGGCTGCGTCATTTGCTGGCGGAACACATTGTTCGCGGATTCGATGTGTTGGAACACGTTGGCCGTCACAATGGTGATGGCCTGCTTCGGATGAACGTTGGGATTACTGTTGCTAACGGGAAAGAAACCGGTTGGCGTCGCGTACTCGTCGACCACACCTTGGTGCAGGTTCGAGAACACATTGTTGACAACCGTTCCGCTACTGCCGCCGGTCAATAGCACGCCGGTTTCCGGCAACAACTGATCAATGTTCAAACCGCCTGCTGGGTCCAAACGCAAACCGGCCGCTGCGGCTTCGGGGCTAATCGTGATGTTGGCCGCTCTTTCGACCAACGTGTAGAGCTCCGATACACCACTACCCAGTGTCGACGTTCCAACGAAGCCGCCTGAGCCAACTTGGGCAAGCGTCCGGTTGTGACCGAACTGAGTGAAGTCACCCGTGAAAGGGAACAGTCTTAATCCGGCACCGCTTCCGTCGGCGCCGCCAAGTGCCGTGGCCAATACGGGGCCAAGTGGTCCCGACAATCCATCGGGACCATTGGCGAAACTATGGTTTGGCAAAGGCGGATTCGGGAAAGCCGCATCGGAAACAAACGCGTCACCACTAATCGCATAAGCGATTGCTTGGACGACGTCTGGAACACGGAATTCATCGTTGCCCTGCAACGGAACATTGATATTGCCGTTGGCAAGCACCCGGCCGCCTTGGCCGTCCGTGAATTCAAACGTCCGTTGATTGGTCGGCGTGCCCGCCGCAACACTTAGCTGGGTATCGGCAACCTGCGTAACGGTAAAGGTCGTTCCGTAAAAATCGGCAACCTGAATACCAGTATTAGCGCCGGGGAAGCGAGTGTTGCTGCCGTTATCAACCGACATGACAAACGTTCGCGGTGCGATGTTGCTGATCGCGATGTCGTAATCGCCTGCGGGGCTGTTCCCTGCAACGCGTCCCGAAGTCGATAGCGCGTCGTAGACCGCATTGCCCTCGGACGAAACACCTACAAAGTAGGTTCCGGTGTAAAGCGTCGTGAAATCCAAGAACGGATCTTCAGTTCGCCCAATGGCCGAGTCGGCTGCGGCTGCAGCAGCGACATCCAAGTAATCCGGTGCCGCATCGCTTGTGCTGATCGCTACTTCCACACCACTGGAATCGAACAGACGCAGAACAGTATCAGGACCGCCCGCAAGCGTGTCGACGTCAACCGTCAAGCGATCACCAGCGACCAAGTCGACGCGGTACATGTCCACATCCGCAGTCAACGACGCAACACTTGGCGAATCACCCAATGTTGCCGTTCGCGTAAACGCACCGGTATGACCCGACCCGATCCGCGTATCAACAGCTTGGAAAGGCACGTCGTTCGGTTCGACGGTAGGGTCACCACCAAATTGCGAGGCCGTTCCGTCATTACCGTAGATCGTATTATTGACGATTCGGCTGACCGGCTGCGGTGCATCATGAATTGGTGCTAGTCCGGTCAAGTCAAACGGATTCAACGCTGGAACTGGCGGCGGGTTCAACTGGGCGAACGAGAATTCAATGTTCGTCACACCTTCGATGTAGACAGCCGCATCGGTTGCCAACAGGAAGTTATTGAAGAACCCAAAGTCATCATAGAACGACGAGTCGGTCCCACGAAGCGAGGTCCCAAGGGTTGCCTTCACCAACGGACTCATCCCGTTGGTTACCAAAATGCTGCTATTGATCGCTTCATAGATCGCCAACATCACTTCTTGACGCGTGTGAGCGATCGAACGGCCGTTGTACGGCGGACCATCGTGACGAATGTAAATCGGCACGTGTCCGTCCGCGAAACCGTTGCCGCCAATTTGGCCACTGCCACCGGCTGTCGTTGCGTCGCCACCAATGTCTTCGAATTCAAAGATCACTCGCGTGTCAGCAGCGTCGACAACCATCAACAGGCCGTCCGAAATTGAATTGCCGAACAAGAACGCGCCGAAGACATTGTCGCCGTCACCGAGATCGAACGTGCTCGAGTCGATCACCCAAGGACGAATTTCGCCTTCGACTTTGATACCCGCAAAACCAGCTTGATCAATCGTATTGTTTCGAATCACGATGCCCGGCGTTTGCCCGCCAACGACTTCGTTGTTTAGTGTCGGCAGGTTGCGAACGGCGCCTGGGTTGGTCGTCCCAACCGGGCTTGAATCCAAGAACGTGCCTGTTCGATCTTCTGGATCGATGCCACGATTGCTTGGTTCGCTAAAGATACCGATCGCTCGAACGTTGCTGATCTTATTCGAATCAACGATCACTTGGCTCTGCGAGCGGATCACGTTCGAATCGCCGGTTCCCTGATTGAAGATCACAGGCAAACGAAACGCACCACCAGCCGGATCAAGCGGCTGATCCGACGCTGGCAGATCATCGGCGCTGTTCAATTCAATGAAATCACCAAGCACCAATCCAGAGATCGCGACTTGGTTATCGTTGAAACCGCCCGTGGCCGAACCCGTGGAATCCGATGCTTGAATTTGAATCGTCGAACGAACCACCGACAGGTTGATTGCCGAACGAATCGCATCGGCAATTTCCGACTGCCCGCTGGTTGCCGTGTAAGGAACGCGAATGTTGCCGGGAGTGATCCCCGTCGCGGTATCCAGGTCGAATTCGAATTTCACGCTGCGAACACCATCGCTTAGCGTGAACGTATTTCCGTCAACAAGTTGCGAAGCATGCGGCGCAACGATCGTTGCGACTTCGCCTTGGCGAGAGTTCGTGTCGAATGTCGAGTTCAGAATAAATCCACCGGCCGATGGTGTTCCATACTCGGTTCCCGGACGAACTTCCAACTGGTACTCACCAGCTTGCGTCGTCGAGAAACCAGTCACGCCGATGTCACCCAGCGCGGCACCCGTGATCAACTCGCCGCGTTCGGCGAATCCAATCATGAAGTCGTCCAAGAACAAACCTTCGGCAAACGTCCCCGTCCCACCGCCAACGTTGTAATTGAACTCGATCTGAATATTGGTGTGCCCGGCGAAATCGGACAACGAAGCAACACCTTGACGCCAAAAATTGCCAGTGATGTTTGCAACCAGCGGAGCATCGGTCAGCACTGCACCCGCCGGGTTTTCGTTACTGGTTACGCGGATTGACGCTGTGTCACCGGCTGCCGGCGAATAAAAGTAGTTGAAGTAGAACCGTGGCAAGTCGCCAGGACCGTATCCGGCCAAATCGAACGGCACACTGGTCATCGTGCCCGTTGGTTCACTGCGATCGAAATGGTACGACTCGTTGCCCGGATCGCCACCACTGTTGGCGTGGTTTTCGACCGACACGTTCAGTTCGTACGTTCCCGTTCGTGGACGATCAGCAACGTCCAGCGAGAAAAGTCCCGTTGCCGCATCGTATGCGGTGTCTTCCGGCGAAACAGCGACAAAGTAAGTCCCCGCCGCCAAATTCAGTTCCAAGTACGGGTCTTCGCTGAAGATTCCGAACGAGAAAGTAGGCTCGCTACCGAACGCCCCATCGCTTGCTTGACTGAAGCGATTGATTCCGCCAAACACTTGCGCGCCGGTGATATCAAACACCTGCAACTTCAAGTCGACGCTATTCGGATCCGTTTGCGTTGGGAAGTCCTCAGGCAAGGTATCGGGATCGCGCACATTTGGATTGACACCGTCATCGACGTCCAAGATGACCGTCGAACCATCGACCGCGACGTCGAATCGATAAATATCAACCACTTCGTTCGTGGTCGAACCGAACACCGTTGTGTGAGGAATCAGTTGTGACGTGTTCTGGAACGAATTACCGATATTGGGGTCGTTTTGAAGACTCCACAATGGCTCGAAAGTGTCAAGCGATTGAGCATTGATAAACGTGTCATTGTTGCCAAACGTTTCGAACTGGTCGCTGGCAGGATACAGATCGTTGTTTCGCGAACCGTTGAACGTTTGCGTACGTTGGTGCCCGGGATCGGTCGCCCGGTCCGTTGTCACCGTCCATCCTGGATTCAATGTCGCACGATCAAACAATGATGTGTTGTTCCGCGGTGCGAGTGCCGTTGACCCGCCAATTTCTTCGACGTGATCTTCGAACAAACGCAAAATCGATTCGATCGGTTCGCGGCGGGTCGTGATCGCGTCCAGCGCGTCCGCAGTCACTCCATCGCCGACGATACCGACGTAATAAGTACCTTCGCTTAACGACACTGGGCCGATCAGTGGGTCACCCGTCGACACCGAACCGCGAGTCAACAAATCAATCGCACTGCTGACCACGGGTTGAGATTGATCGTCAAGCACATTGCTGTCTTCGCCAACGAAGATCAGTTGTGCTGGCAAAATGCCTTCTTCGCCATCGGAATCGTAGTAGACCAACAGCGTCGTGTTCGGACGGCTAAAGCCGTCGGCATAATCGATGTCAAAGATCGTGCTGGTTTGCAATCCAGTGGACACAGCACTGTTGACGTCGATCTGATAGAAGTCGATGTCATTGGCTGTCGACAGGGCACCGCCAACGCTAAGCGATTTGTCCTTGCTGACCAGCAGGTTGCCGATGTACTGGGCCCGATTTCCATTGACGGTGTCGCTTGTCAGGATCGAACCGTTGTCGGTGTCACTGCCGAAGTTAAAGTTGAAGCCGCTGAAGAAATCTTCGACGGATTCGTCTTCTTGTGCGTCACCCAAAAGTGGCGAACTGCCGGGCAAGCCACGAACATGGATGCCGTTGTTGGCATAGCGAATGTCGGCATAGCGAACAACGCTGCCCGCAAATTCTTGGTCTTCGCGTAGTCGAACTTGGAAACGGTATCCACCGTTGGTGATACCACCGGTCACATCGCCAGGATCAACCGACGCACTGCGAACGCGGAAGAAGTAAACGCTGCGAGTTCCTCGGTTGCCCGGCAAGGACAACGACAAACCGGCGTCGCGCGGGTTCATCGAACCAAAGTCTTCGTAAAGACCACCGACACCAAACTCGGTAAACTCGTCGGCATTGCCCTGCAACGATCCAACCGTTCCGGCAACCAACGGCGACACACTTTCCAGTGGCGTGCCGGCGACTTCGTCAAAGCTATTGTTGCTGCGAGCAAGCACGTTGCCATTGGCGTCTAAGACCTCGATGACCGAATCCAACGTGAAGCTGGTCTTGTCGATATCGACCCAAATCCGAGTGCCGGCTTCGGCAGTAAAACTGTACGTGTCGACGTCGTTGTCTGTTTGCAGGAACCCTTCGACTTCGAACCCAAGTCGCAGTTGATCATCGCCCGACAAAACGTTCGGCGCAATCGCACCAAGTACTTGCGCGTTTGCGACGGTACCGTTAAGACCAGGTGCCGTCTCCGACGTAATGGTCTGTTCCAGAATGTAATCGACGTTGCGATCGTTGCTGTACTGATCCAACAGAATGCTGCGCCAGTTATTGCCCTCTGGTCGCGATCCGAAACTGTCGCCGTTATTGTCCGTGAACTGACGACCCTCGGGCGTCAAGCCAGCACCGACGGTATCGTCCAAGAAACTGGTCAAGACAACTGGTGATCCCGGCAAACCGACAATCTGAATCGATCCGCCAACGCGATCCGCAGTGCTCGAAAGCGCACCAGTCGCCGACAACCCTGTTCCCGATGATTCACTAAATGGCGAACCAGCGCCATCCAACTTAACGACCAGGCTTTCGTCAGGACGGCTGATCAAACGCAGACCACCCGACGAGTGCAAATTGTTGACTTCGATCGTATCGAACAACAGGTGAACGATATCGGTATCGTCCCAAACACTTTCGGTCGACAACACACCGCCGCGAATTTCCAGACCGGTGATTTGACGCGATGCAACGCCCGTCGCTGGGACATTCTCGTAGCGGTTCAAACGAATCAACGGACCGTAGTTGTCGTCAAGCGATTCGAAACGTTCGATCACGCCGGTTTGACGTCCCAAGTCGACCAACCGCTCGGCTGTCATCGAATCGCTATCGATATCGATGATGGTACCGCGGTTGTCGACGAAAGTATTGCCGACAATGGTTGGCTGTGAATCGCGAACAAAGATCGTTGATGGAGTGATCCCGAGGCGACCGAATCGACCGACCGGACCGGCACCATCTTGACCGTCTTCGTTGAATTCGAAACGACCGTTGGTAATGCGTGCTTCGGCCTGTTGTAATTCAAGTGCGGCAAAGCCACGACTTTGACCACCTTCGAGCAAGCTGACACCACCGCCATAGGCAACCGTCGCATGATCCAAACTGACGAATGAAGTCGGCGCGGCATAAATACCCGACCAGTCACCGCGGCTTGCAACGATTTCGCCGCTTGCGGAACCGTTGTCATTATTGGTGTCGAATGTTCCACCGCTACCGAATCGATCATCGGCGTAACTGGTAAAGACGACCGGAGCGGCCGTGGTGCCTTCGGCTAATAGCTGGGCGCCTTGCCCCAATTCAAGCCGCGAACCACGGAATTTCAGTACGGTGCCGGGATCGATCACCAACGACGCGTCCAAGCGACCACGAATTCCATCGCGAGTCAGATCAAGAACACCTTGCGAAGTCGAACCGTCGTCGATGAAGGTGCTAGCGTTGGCGTCGAGCGTCGCCACAAGTCGATACTGGCCAGAGGCCGGGTCAAGTCGATACAGTCGACGTGACAAGTAGTCTGAATTGGTCGGAACCGGCTGCAAGTTCAGCAACTGAATCGATGAATTGGCCGCGGCAGTTACCGTAGCCGAGGGATCGCTAGCGAGTGATTCAAAACCACCGCCATCGACGAACACCAATCGGTAGTCGTAAGTCCCCGCGACCAGTGAACCACCGGCAAGGGTTGCAAATGCGGTCGACGCAAGGTCAGGCTGAATGCCGTCTTGAATCGAACCGCCCGGCGTGCCAGCGATGACAACGTTTTCGGGGAAGTAGTGTACGACGTCGGTGTCGTCGAAACGTCCGGCAAGCGTCAATTCACGCGGCGGCGTTCCAGGCGTCGTCACGACGCGGATGAACAGACCGTTGATACTGTTTTCGACCAAAACGTTGTCGTAGATCGACGGACCAACTCGCGAGTAGTCAGCGGTGAACGCGCCAGCTTGTTGGAATTTTGGTGCTTGGAAACTGGTCTCTTCGAAACTGTCGGGCGAAGCACTGATCGCTGCGTCGGCCGAGAAACTGATCTCGTTGAATGTGATCGACGGACGCAATTCGAAGATCTGGATCGGGTTGACGAGCTGTTGAACCGAATCGATCAACAGATTGCTGCCACCGCCATAACGAATTTGCGCGTGGTTGACCGACTGTAAGAAGATGCCTTCGTTTTCAAGGTCAGCGCGACCTTCGCTGAGGTCCAAATCACGGCGGAACACCAATCCGCCCCAATCGCCAGGCGATGGTGAACGGCCAGCACTGCCGGTCGATGAATCGGCATCAAGATCACTGATGCTGGTAAAGATGACGCTGCCGTCACTGTAATCCGATAGCACATTGTTTTCGTCGCCAAGCAACGTCGACGTCGGAATCGCACCGGTCGGCGAGATATCGACCAAGCGTGGCGTACCGAGCACTTGCAGGGCACCATTGCTGCGGTCTTCTAGCAAGCTACTGCTGCCAACGCCAATTCGGGCGCTGCGCAGTTTGATCACTGCACCGGCGTCGATCATCGTCGTGACACCTTGCGGCACTTCCAAGTTGCGGCCGTCTTCGAGCGTCAGTCCACCGGTCAGCGAAACCCCAACTTGATAGCTGAAGTTGTCTGCTTCGGTCGCAATATCGCCGTCTTGGCCGCCATTGCCCACGATCCGAACAATGTCGCCGGAAAGAGCGGCGTCGAATGCGTTCGCAACCGCCGAATTGGCGATGTTGTTGAACGGATGCTCGAGGCTGCCGTCTGCGTTTGGTCCCGCCGACTTGTCGACAAAGATATTGCGTCCCAGCACATCGCCACCACGGAAATCAACCGAAGTCTCGATCGACCGCTCACCAGTGAATTCCAAACGACTGCTGATCTGGTTGACTTCGACCCCCGTCGCGCCGACTTGGCTGCGAACCGCTTGAGCGAGCGCAGTCGCCAAAGAACCCGACGGCGTTTCGGCTCCGGTCAAACCGGTGCTGTAAGGTACGGCAACGTTGCCTGGCTTCGGACTTGCGCCGTCGGCAACAAATTCGTAAGTTCGAACGGCACCATTAGCACCGATGATTTGAATCGTTTGCCCCGGCGAGATGCCGGTGCCGTTGGCGGTGAAGTTGATTTGGCGATTTTCGGGGCGAGTTTGGAACCAGAAATTCTTGGCTCCACCGGGTGTGCCGTCACCATCGCCGTCGATCGGCGTACCTGGCACACCTAGGCGAGGGTTGTCCAGATCGCGAATGACTTCGGTTTCATCGACCTGCTGTTCGAACTTCAACTGCAACTCATACTTACCCTGGGTTAACCCACCATATCCACTGGCCGGAATCGTGGGGTCGTAAGTTTCGTTGCCACTGGCCGCGACGCCGACGTAATAAATACCAGCACCCAAAGTCGCAATGATTCGCGAGTCTTCGCTGAAGTAATCGTCGTTACGGCTGATCTGAACAATGCCACCACCGTCCAACAATGCACGTTGGATCGGCGCGTTGCTGGCCCCAACATTCGTTGACGCAGCACCCGTCGTCAGCGTCGCGCGGACCAAACCACTGGCAAACGCATCGTCGTTGATCGCATTAACAATCGAACTGACTGGCACCGTGGTGATCGTGCTATTGACGCGTGGAATGTCAACAACGATGCCGTTACTGATCGGATTGCCAAGTGAGTCACGTTTTTGGGTGATTCGAATCGCGTTGTCGCTGCCCGTACGATCGCTGCGGATGAACTCGAGCGAAACATTGTTGCCTAGTTTGCCCGGTGCCATTGCATCGAAACGAACCGACAGAGAGTTGCCTAGACCAAAGTCAGAGGTTGTCGAAGCGGCTTCTTCCTTGAAGAGCTGCAGCGAGGTGTCCAGCGAGCTGGAATCTGCCAATCGTTCAGCAAAGGTTTCTGCCGTCAACGTACCGACTCGGTCGTCATCACCCAGATCGATCACGAAGCGGTACAAGTCAACATCAACGCTGTCGGGACGATGCAGGTACTGTCCGTGCAGAATGTCGTAGTTGCCTGGGAACGAAGGCTCGTCACCCTTCAACGTGTTCTCGTTTAGCGAGTTAATCGTCGCATTCAAGAACGTTGACGACAGCGACATCAACGTTTGATCGGTCAGTCCGGGTGCTTGTTCAAGCCCCAACAGCAATCCGATACCAGCGGTCGCCTTGCGCAGGAAATCCTCGCCGTAAGCGGTTTGGAAGTCCGTTTGATTGCTG